>CAZQRX010000023.1:0-34851 GCA_964595845.1 uncultured Occallatibacter sp.
AAGGGTAGTGTCCTGCCTCGAATGACCCTTTACTACGCAAATGCATGGGTGATTGCCGCTGCCGCGCTGCTGGGCGCCGTGCTGCTGGCGCTGGGCCTGTGGCTGATCTTCCGCAAACGCCCCACGGCGGAAGAGCTGGAGCGCGCGCGCCGCCTGTTTCTGGCGCACTCCGGACGGCTGGTGGACGGAATGCTGCTGGATGTCTGCGAGGTCGAAGCCGAGGACGGCCGTACCCTGACCATGCTTCTCTACAGCTATCGCATCGGCGGCGTGGACTACGAGTCCTCCCAGGACATTACCGATATGCGCGGCGTGGTGGATGCGCTCCAGGTGCGGGCGGGTTTTCCCTGCTCGGCGCGCTACCAGCCGGGCAATCCCCACAACAGCATCGTGGTGGCCGAAGAGTGGAGCGGGTTGCGGGTTGGGCTGCCGGTTTTTCCCGCCTACGAGGACCCCGACCCGATTGATACGATTCATCTGGACAGCTTGCGGCCGGGGCGCGGCTAATCTGCTCTGCGGCTTTTTCTGTCTATCAAATATCGTGCGCAGCCGTGTAGTATCTACAAGCAGAACGCAGCCTCATGCCCCCAGTTCACGCGCGAGGCTGTTGTGCACCCCAACGACAGGAGAGAGAGATGCTCAAGGGATTTCGCGATTTCATTCTGCGCGGAAACGTTGTTGACCTGGCTGTCGCCGTGATTCTGGGCGCCGCCTTTAACGCGATCGTCACGTCCCTGGTGAAGGACGTCCTGACACAGTTGATCGCCGCCATCGTGGGCAAGCCGGATTTCAGTTCCGTGGTGCTGAAGGTGAATGGCACCCCAATCATGATCGGCAACTTCCTGAACGCCGCTATCTCGTTCCTTATCGTGGCCAGCGTGGTCTATTTTGGTATAGTTTTGCCCTTGAACAAGCTGATTGCAAAGCTCCAGAAACCCGCGCCCGAGGCTCCGTCGTCTGTGAAGACCTGCTCTGAATGTCTGAGTGAAATTCCGCTGGCTGCCCGCCGCTGCGCCCATTGTGCACAGCCGGTTGTATAGCAGCCGGCAATCGCGGGTTAAACGATTGTTGCTTCCCAGGTCTCGAGATCGAGATCTGGGGCATCCATTTGAGTTGCTTGCTCGCCGTCCGGGTGACTCACATAAAGAGGTTCCGCTCATGATTGTGCGCAAGCAGTTTGTCTCTCTGGTTCTGCTGGCAATTATTCCGCCCGCCTTCAATTCCAGGCCGTTGACGGCCCAGAGTCCAGCCCAGAATTCAGTCCAGCCCACCGTCTTCGGCTACGCGGACTTTACCGCCCAATCGAAAACCGAGGAAAAGTTTCTCGCCGTGCCCGACGCCAAGCTGGCCGGACAGCATTTGAAGAACCTCACCAGTGAGCCGCATCTGGCCTCGACTCCCGAAGACCGCAAGACCGCCGAATATGTAGCGCAGAAGTTCCGCGCGGCTGGCCTGGAGACGGAGATTGTTCCCTATCGCGTGCTGATGAATCAGCCTAAAACTGTGCGCGTGGAGGCTTATGACTCCAGCGGCAAGCTGCTGATGAGCGGCCCCACGCGCGAGCACGTGAACGGCGACCCTTATCAGGACGATCCCCGGGTGGTGATGCCCTTTAGCGGGTCATCCGGCTCCGGTGACGTGACCGCCGAGGTGGTCTACGCCAACTACGGACGCCTGGAGGACTTCGACCATCTCGCCGCCCAGCACATCGACCTGCATGGCAAGATCGCTCTGGTGCGCTACGGTGCCAACTTCCGCGGCGTCAAAGTCTACCTTGCCGAGCAGCGCGGCGCCGTGGGGGTGCTCATCTACTCCGATCCGCACGACGACGGCTACTACAAGGGCGACGTGTATCCCATCGGCCCCTGGCGGCCGGAGACCGGCGTTGAGCGCGGCTCGGTGCAATATATCTTCAAGTATTCCGGCGACCCGGAGACTCCCGGCGTGGCCTCGACGCTCGACCTGCCCGACTCGGCGCGCGTATCGCCCTACGGCAACGAGCCGCACATCATCTCCATCCCCCTCAGCTACCACGACGCAGCGCCGATTCTGCAAGCGCTCAAAGGTCCGAGTGTGCCGCAGGAGTGGCAGGGCGCGCTGCCCTTCCGCTACCACCTCGGACAAGTTGGAGGACAGGGCGGTGTGAAGGTGCACCTGGTCTCCGTGCAGGACTTTCAGCGCCGCATCATCTGGGATGTGATCGGCAAGATCAAAGGAACGGAGTACCCCGACGAATGGGTGATCGTCGGCAATCACCGCGACGCCTGGGTCTACGGCGCGGTCGATCCCTCCAGCGGCACCGCTGCCATGCTCGAAGCGGTCCACGGCCTGGGCGCGCTGGCCAAACAGGGCTGGCGGCCCAAACGGACGATTGTCTTCGCCAGTTGGGACGCCGAGGAGGAGGGTCTCATCGGCTCAACCGAGTGGGTGGAGCAAAACGCCGAGGCGCTCGAGCACGCTGTTGCCTACTTCAACACCGACGTTGCCGTCGCGGGCGCGGATTTCTCCGCCTCCGCCGTGCCCTCGCTCAAACAGTTTCTCCGCGAGCTGACCCGCTCGGTTCCCAGCCCGCTGGGCGGAACGGTCTATCAGCAGTGGCGCATCAGCAGCGTGGGCGCCTCAGACGCCCAGTCCGCTCCCGGCGAGGAAATCCACGTCGGCGACCTCGGCTCCGGCTCCGACTTCACGCCCTTCTTCCAGCACATTGGCGTTCCCTCCACCGACATCGGCTCCAACGGTCCTTATGGCGTCTATCACTCCGCCTTCGATAACTACGCCTGGTACACGCTGAACGCCGACCCTAACTTCGTTTACTTGCAGGAGATGGCTCGTGTCCTCGGCCTGGAAGCGCTGCGCATGGCCGACGCCGATGTGCTGCCCTACGACTACGTCGCCTATGCCGGCGTGATCAGTTCATCCATTGAAGCGGCCAAAAAGAAAGCTACCGACGCCGGACTCAACGCGGTTGGCTTCGGCCCCGCTGAGGCAGCCGCCACTTGCTTTTCCGCCGCCGCCGAGCGCGCCCATGGCCTGCAAATCGTTGCCACCGGCGACCTCGCCAAACTGAATCTGGCCCTGCGCCAGGCCGAGGCCGGCCTCATTAGTGAGCAAGGCCTGCCCAATCGCCCCTGGTACAAGCACACCATCTACGCTCCCGGCGAGTTCACCGGCTACTCCGCCGTGGTGATCCCGGGCGTCAATGAGGCCCTCGACGCGCGCGACGTCAAACTCGCAATGCAGCAGTTGACGGTCCTCACCCAGGCGCTCACCCGCGCCGCGCAGGCGCTGGAAGGGGCGCGATAAAACAGCGGCGTCGCGTTGATTCCGCGCCGTTATCATGGAAGGTATGGGACAAGTCAAAGAGCTATTGAAGCCGCTGGCCGAGGATGGCGCGGCATTGACGCGCGAGCAGGCGGCTGGGGCGCTGGAAGAGATTTTGTCCGGCGCGGCGCCGGAAGTGGAGACGGCAGCGCTGCTGACGGTGATGGCGACGCGCGGCGAGCAGGCGGCGGAGCTGGCCGGCTTTGTCGAGGTGATGCGCCGGCGGGTAACGCCGCTGCCGCTGACGGATGCGGAGCGCAATGAGCTGGTGGACGTGGTGGGAACCGGCGGCGGTGGGCCGCTGACCTTCAACATCTCGTCCGGCGCGGCGCTGGTAGCTGCGGCGGCGGGAGCCAAGGTGGCCAAGCACGGCAACCGCGCGGTGACCTCGCTGTGCGGCGCGGCGGATGTGCTGGAGGCGCTGGGTGTGCCCATTGAGCTCAAGCCGGAGCTGGCCGCGGAGTGTCTGCGCGAGACCGGCTTCATCTTCCTCTTTGCGCCGCTCTATCATCCGGCGATGAAGGCGGTGGGGCCGCTGCGGCGGGCGCTGGGCTTCCGGACGATCTTCAATTTGTGTGGCCCGCTGACCAATCCGGCCGGTGCGCGGACGCAGGTGATCGGCGTGCTCTCACCGAGCAAGGTACTGCTGGTGGGCCGCGCGCTGGTGGAGCTGGGAGCGAAGCGGGCCTTCATTGTGCATGGGACCGACGGGATAGACGAGCTGACCACGACCGGCGAGTCGATTGTGGCGCGCATTGAAGAGACGGAAGCGGGCGGCAAGCCGGCGATGCACGCCGCGCGCGTGACGCCGGAGATGGCCGGACTGCCGCGCCGCAAGTTGGAGGAGTTCATCGGCGGCGATGTGAAGACCAACGCGGCTCTGCTCTACGACGTACTGACCGGCATTCCCGGCGCGCGGCGCGACATTGTGCTGCTGAACGCCGCGGCGGGCCTGGTGGCGGCGGGGCTGGCCGGGGATCTGAAAGAAGGCGTCCGGATGGGCGCGGAAGCGATTGACAGCGGCCAGGCGGCGGCGACGCTGGCCAAGCTGCGAGCCTTTGGGGTGAAGTACGCGAACCGGCTGTAGCTGGATTGAAATTTTCATTCACTTTTCCAATGCTGATCTTGTATGCTTTGCGTCCAAGGGGTGAAAGGACGCTATACATGCACTTCAAGCAAGCAATCGCAACATTCGCTCTCGTCGCGGGCAGCGCGGCAGCCATCGCGCAGCAAACCAGCCAGGTTCAACTGAAGATCGAGCCCTCCAACCGCACCCTCACCGTTACCGCGGAGGAGCGGGTGACCGCCGATCCGGAGATTGCTATCCTGCACATCGGGTTTGAGACCAAGCCCATGGATGCCAAGGCTGCGTACGCCTCTGGAGCAAAGACTTCCAACGAGATTGTGGCCGCGATCAAACAGGCGGGGATTGCGGAGACGGCGATTCGCAGCGAAAGCCAGCATCTGGATCGCTTCTATGGTGATGCGCACAAGTTCAAGCTGGTACAGCAGTGGACGGTGAAGACTCCACCGGAACGTGCCGCCGAGATTCTGGATGTGGCCATCGCCGCAGGTGCTACAGAGAGCGGCGAGATCGAATGGGCTGTGCAAAACGCGCAGGCACTCGAAGATCAGGTACTTGACCATGCCGCCGCACGAGCCAGGATGAACGCCGCAGTACTAGCCAAGGGCATGGGAGTGCATCTGGGCTCGCTGATCTACGTAAGCAATCAGATTTTCGTGCCGGAGTACCAGCCACGGGTAGTGGCCAATAATTCCCTCCGACAGGAGATGTTGTTTGCGGCAAGAGCGGGCGCCCCGACGGCTCCACCTCTGGCCATCGAGCCGCGCAAGGTTAGCCGCGTGGCAACCGTCTACGCGGTCTTTGCCATCGAGTAACGCTACCGCAGCAGATTGAGCGTCAGCGGATCGGCTTCGCCGTTGAAGTATTTCTTCAGCGCGTCGTTGAAGACTGTCGCATCTTCGGCGGCGCGGGCGAAGAGCGTCATCGAGGAGCGGAACTTGAGGTCGTCGGGCGGGCCCAGGATATCGCGGATCGCGAGGCCCTCTATCTGATTGATCAGTTGCGTGCACTCAACCAAACGCGGGCCGAGCAGCGGATGGCGCGCGTAGGCTGCCGCTTCTTCCAGCGATCCAATCCCGTAATACTCCGACTGCGCGCTGCGGCCAAGGCCCTTCATCTGCGGAAAGATGAACCATATCCAATGTACGCGCTTGCGGCCGGCGATGAGCTCGGCCACTACCAGCGGAAAGACGGTGGCCTGGGCGCTGACGAAGCGTTCGAGGTTGAAGGGGTCTGCCATGGCGGTCACTCCGCGTGAAAGACGACGTCGAAGAGCAGCAGGCTGACGGTGGTGAAGATGATGTCGTAGCCGAGGAGCAGCTTGATCCAGAGCGTGGGGTCGCTCTCGCCGGTGAGGATCGCCGTGGTGGCCTGGACCATCGCCAGCAGAGCTGGAATGAAGATGGGAAAGAGAATCAGCGAGAGCAGCAGTTCGCGGTTGCGGCTGCGGATGGAGAGCGCGGCAAAGAAGATGCCGTTCGCGACCAGCGCCCACGTGCCCAGCGGCAGCACCAGCGCCAATAGCCAAGCCTGGCCGGCGATGTGCAGGTTATAAAAGATAAAGAAAAAGGGCGCCAAAATAATCTGAACAATGGTGACAAAGAGGAAATTCGCCAGCACTTTGGCCAGATAAAGCTCCGCGCCGGGAGCAGGGACCATGCGCTGCGCATCCATCACCTGGTGGCGTATCTCGCGCGCCCAGGCCTGGTTGAGCGCGCTGACCGAGGCGAACATGGTGGCCACGCAGAGCACGCCGCCGGCGATCTGCCGCGAGAAGGCTCCGCGCGGATCGAAGGCAATGGAGAAGAGCACGACGACCAGCCCGGAGAAAAACAGCATGGAGACAAGCGCGTCCAGCGAGCGCCACTCGATGCGCAGATCCTTGGCGAGATGGGTCCAGAGGGCGCGGGTCATTTCTATTGACCCTCCCGGATAGGATGATTGGGTTCGTGGTCTCCCACCCATTCGCCGAGTGCGCGAATGGATGGGGCACCCAGATTTCGGTTTGATAAGGAACCCAAAGGCTGGTCTTTGGTCAGGTCAGCGGTTTGGGCTGCTGTGGCTCTCAGATAGTCGCCGGGCGCGAGGATCAACTGGGTTCCGCGCGTGCCTGCGGAGACGCTGATCCGGTCGAAGAGGATCGCTGTTTCATCGACGAAGACAGGGTAGGCTTTCTTCGCGCCGAAGACGGTAACGCCGCCGCGGATGTAGCCGGTGAGCGGCTGTACCTCTTTCAGCGGAACCATCTCGGCCTTGTGTAATCCAGCCGCGCGGGCCAGCTTCTTGAAGTCCAGCTCGGCGTCGCCGGGGATGACGGCGAAGACGTACGCATTAGGTCCGCCGGTCGTCAGCAGAGTTTTGAAGACCTGCTCGGGCGGCATTCCGATCTTCCGGGCGACGGTGATGGCGGAGAGATCGTCGGGGTCATCCTCGTACTCCTGCAGCGCGAAGGGAATGTTCAGAGATTCGAGCAGGCGTGCGCCGTTGGTCTTCATTGTGTTGGCCTCCCAGGTTCGAGGGAAGCCACTCGCCCGGCGTGGAGCGTGAGTACGAAGTCGGCTATGGGGGCGGCCAGCTCGCGCTGGTGGGTAGTGAGAATGATGGTCCGGCTGCCGTGGCGGAAGCCGGCCAGCAGCTCGACCATCTGGCGGGCGGAGTCCACGTCCATGTTGGAGAATGGCTCGTCGAGCAAAAGTAACTCCGGCGCGGAGAGCAGCACGCGGGCCAGCGAGGTGCGCTGCCTCATTCCCTGCGAATAGTGGCCGAGGGGGCGGTCGAGTTGGGGGTCCAGGCCGACCTGGCGCAGAGCTTCCGCGGGTGCGAGGCAGGCGCGACCGGGGTAGAGGCTGGCGAAGTAGCGCAGATTCTCCTCGGCGGTCAGCTCATCGTAGAGCATGGGCGCGTGGCTCATGTAGCCGATGCGCTCGCGGGCCTCATGAGGTTCGTCCTCGCCAAAGACCGTGACCTTGCCGAAGCTGGGCCTCAGCAGCCCAGCCAGGATGCGCAGCAGCGTGGATTTGCCCGCGCCGTTTTCGCCGAGCAGGACGTAGCATCGCCCCGGCGCGAAGTCCACCGAGACCTGACGCAGCGCCGCGAAGGAGCCGAATAGTTTAGAAACGCCGTCGAGCCGCGCGCTGAGTCCTGCGCGGACAGCGAAGGCTTCGGGATGGGCTGTGGGGCTAGTTGACATTGTCTATCATTATCTGCGCCTTGGATTTATTCTGGTCACGATTCAGGTAAAGAGCGAGTGGAAATGATGCCGCAATTAACGCTAAAAATGGATAGATTAAATACTCCAAGACAGGTTCAAGAGCGTGGTCTTTGAAGATCAACATAATGCAGACCAAAACAAAACAGGCGGCAAGCCATCCAAAGACACATTTACTTAAGATGCGCTTAACCCTCCGATGCCCGCCCCGATCTAATTCGTGAAGACCGACAATTCCAAAAGAGATTGCGATAGCCCCCATTGCATCTAAGATGATCGTCATAGAGTTGATGTGCCAATGTTCCCGGGCAAAATCAACCAAAATAGGACCAATGAACCACAATGCCAGATAGAAAAGTAAATCAGTTAGCACCTTTTTCCGATTCATCGAAACTCCTTGCTTATCAGACCTAGCTAGCCGGTTTGGATGGAGGAATAGTTGCGGCGCGAGGGCTGGCACTGGGCGCGGCGGCCGGCTGCGCGGGCGCGGTTCCGGGTTGGGTGCCGGGCTGGCCATTAGGCGTAGCAGGCGCGTACTTGCTAGCGCACTTGGCTTGCAGCACCGTCGCGTGCAGGACGCCGTCGCGGCCATAAGTGCCTTCAGCAAGAGCCTGGGCGTCGTCCTTGAAGGTGTCGGGGGGCGGTTCGGAGCCTTTGTAGACGACCGTGAGCAGGCGTCCCGTGGCGGCCTTGGGCGAGTGGCTCTCGAACTCATTCAAAACAAAGGTGACGTGGGGGCCGTTGTGCTCGATGGAGCCGGGCTGGACAAAGCCCTCGACGCGCAGATTGCTGTGGTAGGCCTTATCGCCCATGCCAGTCAGCTCGCCGATGGTGACGTAGTAGCTCTTGTTGGCGCCGTAGCCGGACCAGGCCAGCCAGGCGATGGTGCCGACGATCACGGCAACCGCGATTCCGATGCGAAGAGTGTTGGGGGAAGTTTTCATCATCTCCCCCTAACGATACGAGCGTTATCTGGCAAGGTCAACCATCCATCCAGCCCTTACCATAGCGCCTCGTCAACCGCCGCGGCCAGCATCTCCAGCCCAGCCGCCAGATCGACCCCCAGGTGAACCCGCAGCGCCCGCCGTCCGCGCGACTCCAGCACCGCCAAATCCCCGGCGGCCTGGGCGTCGATCACCACGCCAAAGGTCAGCTTCTGCCCCGGAATCTCCACATCCACAGTATGGTCCGCAGTAATCTGCAAAAAGACGCCGGTGTTGGGGCCGCCCTTGTAATCCTGCCCGGTGGAGTGTAGGAAGCGCGGGCCGAAGCCCAGGCAGGTGGCCACGTGCTTCTTGTCGCGCACCTTGTGCCGCAGGCGCTGGATCGCCGCCTCGTTCTCGGCGAACATCGGCAGGTAGGCCAGCGCGGCAAAGTAGTCGCCCTCGTGAATCTGGCTGAGATGCGCGCGCAGATAGCCGGCCAGGGTTCCAGCGGGCGCGGCGGCCTTCAGCGTGGCGGCATAAGATTCTGTAGCGTAGAGCTTGAATCCCTCGCCCTCGAGTACCGGTTCGCGCGCGGGCAGCTTGCCGGTCTCTTCGTAGGCCGCGGTCAGCGTCCGCGTCTCAATCTTGGCCGACTCCACGTCCGGCTGATTGAAGGGGTTGATGCCCATCACCGAGCCGGCCACGCTGGTTGCTACCTCCCAGGTAAAGAACTGCCCGAAGATCTCGTAGAGGTCGGCAATCTCGATGGTCACCACCGGATGGCCGGCGGCTTCAATCGCCGCAACCTTGGCGTCCTGACTGCTGTCGGCCGTCCCGGCGTAGCGAATGTAGGCGAAGATGCGGTCCTTGCCATAAAACTCCGGCGCGGCGATCACCTCGCGGTCCACCGGCGTAATGCCCTTGCCCAGCTTGCCAGTGGATTCGGCGACGAGTTGCTCCATCCATGCGCCCAGGTCGGCAATCTCCGGCGAGGTGAAGATCGTCAGCTTGTCGCGTCCGGCGTTGGCCGCCGTGCCCAGCAACAGGCCCAATTGCGCCGCGGGATTTTCCGCCGGCTCCAGCTTGGCCGAAGCCACCGCCTTGGCCGCCTCATCCAGCAGCTTCTCCGTGTTCAGTCCGGCCAACGTCGCCGCCACCACGCCGAAGGGCGACAGCGCCGAGAAGCGCCCGCCAATCTCCGGGTCGCCGTAGAAGATGTAGCGGAAGCCGTCGTCCTTGGCCACCTGATCCATCTTCGATCCGGGATCGGTAATGGCGATAAAGTGGCTGCCCGCCTCATCCGAACTCACGGCGTTCTTCATCTCGTTGAAGAAAAACTGCTTGAGGACATTCGGCTCCAGTGTCGAGCCGGATTTGCTGGCCACCACCACCAGCGTATCGGCCAGGTTGACCTCGTTGCGCACAGTCCACACCTGCTCCGGATCGGTGGAATCGACGATGCGCAGCTCCGGAAAACCGGGCCGCTGGCCAAAGGTCACCGCCAGCACCTCCGGGCAGAGGCTGGAGCCGCCCATGCCCAGCAGCAGAACCGTCTGGAAGTCGGCGGTCTCGATCTCCGCGCCCAACTCGGCATAGGTGGCCAGATCCTGCTGCTGGCGCTCGACAATGTCGAGCCAGCCCAGCCACTTCTCCTCGCCGTCATTGGTCCAAAGGCTTGCGTCTTTCTGCCAGAAGCGGGCAACTTTTTGGTTGGCGCTCCAGTCGGCGGCGGCCGCTTCCACGGCGTCGCGAAGTTCGGGAGGTATTGCGAATCGGAAGCTCATATCGTTATTCATTGTGCATCAAAAAGCCGGGTTCTGAAACGGATAGCCGTCAAGGCACGCATTTACAAATGAAAAATTGTAAAACCCAGCCTACTCGGCCGCCGCCAGATTGCGATCTAAAAGAGGCTTGGCGGCTTCAAACGACAGCCGGATTCCGGTCTCCAGATCGATCTTGGGACGCCAGCCGAGCGCGCGCAGGCGGCTGGAATCCATCAGCTTGCGCGGCGTGCCGTCTGGCTTGGATGTGTCGAAGACCAGCTTGCCTGCAAAGCCGAGCACACGGCAAACCGTCTCCGCCAGCTCGCGGATGGTCACGTCGCTGCCGTAACCTACGTTGATCAGCGGCGGATGATCTTCGCTGAGCAGCGTTCCATAGCTCTGGTCGTCGAGGGTCATCAGGTAAACGCAGGCGTCGGCAAAGTCGTCGCTGTACATCAACTCGCGCAGCGGCTTTCCAGATCCCCATACCACCACTTCGCCCCGCCCCGCGCGGCGGGCCTCATAGACCTTGCGGATCAGCGCCGGCAGCACGTGAGAGGTTTCCAGGTTGTAGTTGTCGCCGGGTCCGTACATATTGGTGGGCATTGCGGCCAGGTAGCGCGTTCCGTATTGCCGGTTGTAGGACCAGCACATTTCAATGCCGGCGATCTTTGCCAGCGCATAGGCTCTGTTGGTTGGTTCCAGCGGCCCGGTCAGCAGATACTCCTCGCGGATGGGCTGCGGGCAGTCGCGGGGATAGATGCAACTGGAGCCGAGAAAAAGAAGCCGCTGCACGCCGTTGCGCCAAGCGGTGTCGATCACATTAGTCTGAATCTGCAGGTTGTCGCGGATGAAATCGGCAGGATAGGTGTTGTTGGCCTGGATGCCGCCCACCTTGGCTGCGGCCAGGAAGACATAATCGGGGCGCTCGGCGGCAAAGAAGGCATCGGTGTCCGCGGCATTTTGCAGATTCAGTTCGCTGATGGAGCGGAAGACGAAGTTGCTGAAGCCGTGACGCTGCAGGCTGCGCACCAGCGCCGAGCCGGCCAGGCCGAGGTGTCCGGCGACGTAGATTTTGCCTTCCTTTTTCATTGGTTCTCCTTGAATCGCTCGCGATTGCCCGGTTCTCAATGCTCGTGGAAGCCCGCCGCCTCATAGCCATGTTTCTGCACCATCAGATCGCGCTTGGCCAGCTTCAGGTCTTCGGTCACCATCTCGGTCACCAACTGCCGAAACGTAGTCCGCGGCGTCCAGCCAAGCTCGCGTCGCGCCTTCTCGGGATTGCCCAGCAGCGACGCCACCTCGGCTGGGCGAAAATAGCGGGGATCGACGCGCACGACAATCGCGCCGCGTTCATCGACTGCGTGTTCCTCCACGCCGGTTCCCTCCCAGCGCAAAGTCATCCCCAGTTCGGCCGCGGCAATCTCCACGAACTCGCGCACGCTGTGCTGCTCGCCGGTGGCGATCACGTAATCCCGCGCCCTCTCCTGTTGCAGCATCATCCACTGCATCTCGACATAATCCCGGGCATGGCCCCAGTCGCGCAACGAGTCCAGATTGCCCAGATAGAGGCAATCCTGCAGGCCCACCTTGATGTGGGTCAGCGCGCGGGTGATCTTGCGGGTCACAAAAGTCTCGCCGCGGATGGGCGACTCGTGGTTGAAGAGAATGCCGTTGCAGGCGTACATTCCGTAGGACTCGCGATAGTTCACCGTGATCCAGTAACCGTAGACCTTGGCCGCGCCATAGGGCGAACGAGGATAGAAAGGCGTTGTCTCCGACTGCGGCGTCTCCCGCACCAAGCCGAACATCTCCGAGGTTGAGGCCTGATAGAAACGGGTCTTCCCGGTCAGCCCCAGCAGGCGGATCGCTTCCAAAATGCGCAGCGCCCCCAGCGCATCGGTATTGGCAGTATATTCCGGCTCCTCGAACGAGACCATCACGTGGCTCTGCGCGGCCAGATTGTAAATCTCGTCGGGCTGTATCTTCTGGATGATATTCACCAGGCTCGACGTATCGGTCATGTCTCCATAGTGCAGCACCAGCCTGGGATACTCGGAGTGCGGATCCTGATATAAATGGTCGATTCGCTGGGTATTGAAGGACGAGGCGCGGCGCTTGATGCCATGAACCTGATAACCCTTCTTAAGCAGAAACTCGGCTAAATAGGCGCCGTCCTGGCCGGTAACGCCCGTGATCAATGCGATTGGCATCGCGTTCAATCCTCAGCATCTATCTTAAACAGCGCAGCCCTCCGCTCAGGCGGGAAGTTGCACGCGCGTGGCGTCTTTGGAAAGAAGAGCTCAGTCTCTCCCCGAGAGGAGCTGTCCCAGGAATTTGAGGACGAAAAGGGAGTTGTGCTTCAGGTTGCACAACACGCGGAACCGCCAGTCTCCGTGCGCTTTCAAGACGCAACCTGCCCGGCAAAACCTCAACCGCCCCGCGTATCACCGGCAGTGCCTCGGCCCGGATATAAGCCACCACCAGCTCTCTCCAGTTGGCTGCGGTCATTGGCCTCATCCCGGCCAACGGGGTGTGATACGCATCAACTCCAGAGCACCCAAATCCTCCACCACAAACTCCGGCGAAGCCGCGGGGACGGCCACTATGCCTCCCATGGGAATTGCCAACGCCTCAAAGCCCGTCCCCGCCACTCTAGCCGCCCCCGCGGCCGCAAACAAGTACTGGAGCACCGGAGCAGTTTCGTCTTCACCCGGCAGGCTGACGCTCGCCCTGCTGCCGGCTACCTCAATGCACTCCACGCGAAAGTAATCTTCATCGATAAGAAGGCTTCGGCCGGCCAGCGCGCGCGCAGGAACCTTGCCGGCGCGCGTCACCAGCTTCGTGGCTTCCAGGGATTTCTGGATGTGCAGCTCGCGCCCCCGCCCATAGTCGTACATTCGGTAGGTCAGGTCGCAGTTCTGCTGGGTCTCCAGCAGAATCAACCCCGGCCAGATGGCGTGAACTGTTCCCGCATCCACAAAGATCATCTCGCCCGCGGCCACATCGAGCAGATTGAGGCTGCTTTCCAGCGTGCCCGCCTCAATCCCCTTCCTGACCTCATTCAGTGTGACACCCGGCTTCAGTCCGCAGGCCACCTGCGCGCCCAGCTCGGCCTCCAGAACGTACCAGCACTCCGTCTTGCCGCGCGGATCGCCATACTTCTGCGCCATCCGGTCGTCCGGATGCACCTGCACGCTCAGCTTTTCCTTAACAAAGAGAACCTTGATCAGCAGCGGCGAAGCACCACTGCGTAGAGCAGCCTGCCCCAGAAGGGCATCGGAACTCTCCGCAAAGAGCGCACCCAGCGTCTGGCCGGCGTGCGCGCCGCTCGCTGCAATGCACTGGTCCCCGGTGAGCCAGGCCTCGCCGATCGGTGCTCCATCGGCGACCCGGTCATACCAGGGATGAAGGTCGTGGTAGCCCCACACCCGCTCGGAAAACCAGGGCGCGATGCGAAAGGGCGCCCAGGTGGAAGTGCTGGATTGCGATGAAATTTCCATGAATTATCGCCCGCTTTTGCAGCAGATTCATGCCTTTAGCCAGCCGCTGGTGTAATGTCTCGGAAGAATGCATCAATGCAATGAACTTCCGGGACACAGCATCCAACTGCATTTTCACTCTAGCAGAGAGTCAGCGAAGCTTCGAGTGATCCTGGTGTTGACGAATGTATCCTGAACCGTCCCGCGGCTTGCCCCATCCCCCTGGCGCGACACCCAGGGAGTGGCCGGGAATCCGTAAAGGAGGCAGCGCAAGCGCATGTCGAAGCCAGTTTCCATCTGTGTGATCGGGTCCGGATACGTCGGGCTCGTGGCTGCTGTCTGTTTTGCCGAGATCGGCCACCAGGTCGTCTGCGTGGACAAAAACGAAGCCAAAGTGAAGACCCTCCGCGAAGGCGGCGTGCCCATCTTCGAGCGCCATTTGCCCGAACTTCTCGCCCGCCATGGAGGGCGCGGCGTCACATTCACCACCGATCTGGCTGCCGCCGTCGAGTTTAGCGAAGCCATCTTCATCGCCGTCGGCACGCCCCAGGGCGATACCGGCGCCGCCGACCTCTCGTCCGTCGAGGCTGTCGTCTCGCAGATTGCCCGCTCCATCAACGGCTACAAAGTCATCGTCGAAAAGAGCACGGTACCGGTCCACACCAACGAACGCATCCGCCGCGTCCTTCACCTCCACGGCATCGCCGCGGAGAGCTACGATGTCGTCTCCAACCCCGAATTCCTGCGCGAAGGCACGGCTATCGTTCAGTTTCTCCACCCAGACCGCATCATCATCGGCGCCAACTCCGAGCGCGCCGCCGGGCTGATGCGAGGCATCTACGAGCCGCTTACCTCGGGCAGTTACTACGAGTTGCCAAATTCATTACCGGGAGCTTGCTGCCTGCAATACCCGGCCAGGCTGCTGGTCACTTCGGCGCAGAGCGCGGAGATCATCAAGCATGCTTCCAATGCCTTCCTGGCCATGAAAATCTCCTTCATCAACGCCGTCTCCAACCTGGCCGAGACCGTCGATGCGAACATCGAGGAGATATCCGCCGGCCTGGGGCTGGACCCCCGTATTGGCCCCAGCTTTCTCCGCGCCGGACTGGGCTATGGAGGCTCCTGCCTGCCCAAGGACGTCGCCGCCTTTCATTGGGTGGCCGAGCAGCAGGGAGTGAACTTTCAACTGCTCGACGAGGTTCACAAGATCAACGAACACCAGAAGGATCTCTTCTTCAACAAGGTGCGCGCCGCGTTGTGGACCTTGCGCGGCAAGCGCGTGGCCGCCCTCGGCCTGGCTTTCAAGGGCGATACCGACGACATTCGCGACTCTCCAGCCATCGGCATCATTAGGAAACTCCTCGAAGCCGGCGCTTCCGTCACGGCCTATGACCCGGCGGCCATGGAGCGCACCCAGCAAGTGCTGCCGCCTTCGGAGAAGCTCCGCTACGCCGGCGGCATCTTCGAAGCGGCCCAGGACGCCGACGCGCTGTTGATCCTAACCGACTGGAAGGAGTTTGCCGACCTCGATCTTGTGCGCCTCAAGCAGGCGCTCCGCTTCCCCATCGTCATCGACGGCCGCAACCTATACCAGCCCCAGCAGATGCTCGACCACGGCTTCACGTACATCAGCATCGGCCGCCCGGCAATCTACCCGCCCCACGCCGGCGATGCCCGCAAGCTGGCCGTCTAGGGCTGTTTCAGAGTACTCCTCATCAGCAAAGCAGGTAGAGAATTGGGTTTCCTCCCTCCTTTGGCCAAAACTCGAGAGGACTGTTTAACCATTTAGCAGGTTAGCCACCGCTTCGCGGCGATAGCAGGTTAGCAAGTTCGCGGGTTCATTGCTTGCGTAACTTGCATCAGCGAGTCAGGCTACTCCTAACCTGGAATCGAAACCTGCATAACAGGTGTGCGGCAGGGATTGCGCCGTATGCCGCATCTATCCTTGCGGGTATATCGTCAATCAGTGGGGGTGGTTTGGTGCGGAGATTGATCTTCCTGGCGCTTGTGGCGGCCCTGGCTCTTCCTGCCTATGCCGCCAGGCGCGTGACGGTCGAGCAGTTGGAACAGACATTGACGGCGGCCGTTGGTGCGCATACGGCGGATGCCGACATGGTGCGCCAGATCGGCGCCCTGGAACTCTCCGAGCGGCTGACGGATGCCGCGCTGAACCGGTTTGCCGCCCACTTCACACTGAGCCCCCGCGCGGCCCTGGCCCTGCAACTGCTGGCCGACCAATCGGTCTTCCTTGACCCGCCTGCCCGCGAACTGCCCGCCACCGCCCCTCCCGATGCCGCCGCGCAGCAGCGCATGATGGATGCGACGCGCGGCTACGTGGTTCAAACATTGCCTCATCTGCCCAACTTCTTCGCCACCCGTACTACCCGCCGCTTCGACAACAGTCCGCAGGTGCTGGAGAAAGGCGGTTGGGCGGTGCGCTCAGGGCTGCAGCCGCTGGGATCGGTAAGCCGCCAGATTACCTACCGCGACGGCCAGGAGATTCAAGACACAACTCAGCCCGCCGCCTCCGGCGCTGCGCAGCCCCAGCAGGAGATAGGACTGCACAGTTGGGGCGAGTTCGGCCCGGCGCTGACCGTGGTTATGGCCGACACCGCCAAAGGCACGGTGACCTTCAACCACTGGGAACAGACTCCAGCGGGCTTGGCCGCGGTCTACCGCTATTCCGTCCCCAGGGCGGCCTCCCACTATGGAGTCACCTACTGTTGCGTCGTGGAAGAGCAGCCCGGCGGAGTCAGCTCGACGGGGGGAGGACGAGGACGGTCGGGCGGACAAATGATGAATCGACTGCAGCCGGTTGTCTCGCACGCCTTTAGAGAAACTCCCGGCTATCACGGCTCGCTCGCCATCGATCCCGCCACCGGAGCCATCCTGCGCATCACGCTGGAAGCTGAATTGAAAAGCAGCGATCCGCTGCTGCGCGCCGCCACCGTGATCGAGTACGGCCCTGTCTCCATCGGCGACCAGAGGTTTATCTGCCCGGTTCGCGCTCTGGCGCTCTCTATGGAAGAGGCCAGCCAGAACGGCGACTCCGGAATCAGCACGACGATGAGCTCAAGCCAGGCCGCCGACAGAGCTATGGCCAGCCCAGCCAGCCATCGGGATCTCTCACCGCTCCTGCTGCTGAACGAGACCAGCTTCACGCACTATCATCGCCTGGGCGCGTCGGCGCGCATTCTTGCCGATGCGGGCGAGCCCAACGCACCCACTCCGAACGCCCCGTCCACTGCGGGCCTTGCGCCGCCGGTTGCTGCGCCAGCCCCCTCCGCGCTCGCCCCGGCTCCGGGATCGGCCCCGCTGGCCGAGGCCAGCGCGCCGTCTGCCGTGCAGCCGACTGCAACTCCGCCCGCCCCGGTAATTCCGGAGATCAGTATGGCCGCGGCCAACGGTGTTCCCGACCAGCCCGCCAGTTTCAATCCCCTCCAGACCTCCGGCTATACGCTCAAGGTCAGCTCGCGGCTGGTGGATGTGAGCATTGTGGCTTATGACAAAAAGGGACACCCCGTCAAGGATTTGAAGCAGGAAGAGATCGAGGTCTACGACAACGGGCGCAAGCAGGAGCTGCGCTTCTTCAGCCAGATTGCGGATCAAGCTCCAGTGGCGCCGGCTGCCGCCCTGGCGCCGGAGCGCAGCTTTTCCAATCGCGTCGTGGATTCACCCGCCGCGCCCGCCGCAACGCCGGCAGCCGAGACCGGCTGCACGGTTCTGCTCATCGATGAGAGCCACATTGCTTGGGGAGACCTGAACCACGCCCGCCAGCAGATGCTCAAGTTCCTGGCCTCCCTGCCTCCCACGGAGCGGGTAGGCATCTATACCATGACCAGCATAGGCTTCCGTGTCCTGCAGGAGATCACCATCGATCATGCCGCTCTGACGGCGCGCCTGCAGAAACTTACGCCCAGCGCGCAGTCCGTCAACCAGGCGCAGGAGGAAGAAACCCGCAACCGCCAGGCTTTCAACGAGGTGCACAGCGTCTCCGACCTGGACTCGGTGAACGGAAATCGCGTCGATGCGCCGGCCGGCGACAATCCCATCGATCCCCAGTTGCTCAATCTGGGCAGCAATCCGGCCCGCGCCTCGCTGATCGTTCTGGTCGCCGTGGCGCGCCATCTCTCCGCCCTCCCCGGTCATAAAAACCTGGTCTGGGTCTCCAGCGACAATGTCTTCGCCGACTGGCGCGACCAGGACGTGAGCGTCGACAAGGGCAGCAGGTATCTCGACAGCTATGCCTTGCGCGCCCAGGAGGTGATGAATGACGCTCATGTCGCCGTCTATCCCTTCGATGTCTCTCAGCTTGAAGCCCAAACCGTCAGTGCCGACATCCAGCACCGTAACGTCGAGTTGACTCCGGCAGCCGCGGAAGCGGCTACGCTGGGCGGCAGTTCCGGGCCGGCGCGCGATATGACGGATGGCCGCCTCACCGCCGAGATGAATCAGGATTTGCATCCCATCCAGCCGACAATCCGGCAGGTGGCCGACGCCACCGGCGGGCGCACCATCCGCCGGGCCAGCGATCTGGCGGCGGAACTTTCGCAGATCGTTGCAGACGGCCACGCCGCCGTGCGCGTCAGCTTCTATCCCCAGGGTCCGGCCGACGGACAGTATCACACCATCACCGTCAAGCTCACCGGCAAGCAGCGCGGCCTCACCCTGCGTTACCGCACCGGCTACCTCTACGCAAAGGAACCCGGCACCCTCAAGGAGCGCTTCCAGCAGGCGGTCTGGGAGCCGCTGGATGCCAACCAGGTGGCTGTGACTGCCAAAGTCGTCTCCATGGACGCCGGCGCCGATGTGAAGATCGAGATTGCCGCCGGCGACCTAGGCCTAGCAGAGTGCGCCGAGCGCTGGACAGGCAAGCTGGATATCTTCTTTATCCAGCGCGACGATGCCGGCCTCCGCGCGCAGGTCGAGGGGCAAACGCTGGGACTGCGCCTCAAATCCTCCACCTATCAGAACCTGCTCTCCGGCGGCGTGCCCTTCGAGCGCTTTGTGCAAATGAAGCCGGCCACAGCCTCGCTGCGGGTTCTCGTAGTAGACGAAAACACCGGTCGCATGGGCTCGGTCACCATTCCCGCCTCGGCCTTGCAGGCTGGCCATTGAGGATGAAGATGTCGTCCGCGATTCGTAACCGGCAAGGGTCTTTCACCGTCGAATGGCCACAGTCTTCCGTTGAATGGAGAGATTGAATGAAACGGTTGGGATGGATTCTCGTGGTTCTGATGCTGGTGTCGCACGCATGGGCCGCCAAGCGCGTGACGGTGGACCAGTTGGAGCAGATTTTGACGGATTCCAGGTACAAGCCGGATGCGGAAGTAGCGCGGCATCTCTCCGATCTGGAGCTGACGGAACGGTTGAATTCTACCCGGCTGGCGCACTGGAAAGCCACTTTGCCGGGCAATCAAGCTCAAGCCGAGCTGATGATATTGGCCGATGCATCAGAATTCCTTGATCCTCCAGCGGCGGAGAATCCCGCCACAGCTCCACCGGACCTCGCCGCGCAGCGCAAGATGCTGGCTCTGACCGTAAACTATGTCGGCAAGACCATCCCCCAGTTGCCAAATTTCTTCGCGACACGTGTTACCAACAGCTTTGAGGACTCGCCACTCAAACAGAATTTTGACCGTACCGACACTCCTTACCTGCCATTGCACTCCGTCGGCAATTCCAGTGTCACGGTATCGTATCGCCACGGCCATGAGGCCGTGGATACCGGTGCGGTCAAATATAAGAAGCCGATGGGGTTGACCACATGGGGGATCTTTGGGCCCATTCTGGGCACTGTGTTGGAGGATGCTGCCCGGAGCAAACTGGCCTGGAGCCACTGGGAACAGGGTTCGAGCGGCCCTTTGGCCGTCTTCAGCTACTCCGTGCCCAAAGAAAAATCCCACTACACAGTGGATTACTGCTGCGTTGCCGTAGAAGCTGCGACGAGCGCGGCAAACCTGGAGCCATTTAACAAGATCGTCGCCTACCATGGGGAAATCGCCGTCGATCCTGCCAGCGGAGCGATCCTTCGCCTGATGCTGGAAGCCGAAATGAAAGCCAGCGATCCGGTTGCCAGGGCCGCCATCGTGGTGGAGTACGGGCCGATGGCAATTGGAGACAAAACCTACATCTGCCCCCTCAAGAGCTTCTCCAGCACGATGGCGCAAACCCTTCAGTTCGACTCGAAGTATTTGTACCCGATGGCAAGTCGATTACAACCTCTTAAGACAATGTTAAACGAGGATGCTTTTGAGCAATATCATCTCTTCCGCGCCGATGCGCGCGTCGTAACCGGGGACGAGGAACTCGCTTCTGGAACGCCAGCTCCTGACGCTGCGCAGACCAATTCTGCCAGCCCACAAAACGCAGACTCGAGTTCGGCGGCCGGAAAGCCCGCAGAGGTGGCGGCAGCGCAGTCAGCCGCGCCGGCCCCGCCAGTTGCCGGGATCGAAACCGTACCCATCTCTCCATCCGCTTCGGCGCCCGAGCAGGAAATCGTCACGACGGAGGCCAGTGGAGTTCCCAACGCTCCCGCCAGCCCCAACCAGCCCCAGCCCTCCGGCTTCACCCTCAGGGTCGCCTCGCGTCTGGTGGATGTAGGCGTGGTGGCCTACGACAAGAAAGGTCATCCGGTGAAGGATCTGAAGCCGGAAGACTTCGAGATCTATGACAACGGGCGCAAGCAGGAACTACGATACTTCGCGCAGGCAGCCGCCCCGGCTCCCACCGCGTTACCGGACCAGCCGGTTGCCTCGTCAGGCCAGCCTATTGGCGCACAGACCCAGCCCACCTTCTCCAATCGAAGCTCAGGCTCCGGCGATACAAAAGCCCCTGCGGAAAAGCAGGAAAGCAGCGTCACCATCCTCCTTGTGGACGGTAGCAACCTGGCGTTCGGCGATCTCACCTATGCCCGTGGGCAGGCCCTGCAATTCCTGCGGACTCTTCCGGCCGGCGAGCGCGTGGGACTCTACGCGATGAAACGCACTGGCTTCCAGATTCTGGCCGAGGAGACGACCGATCATGCCCTGCTGGAGGAAAAACTGAGCCAGTGGATGCCCAGCGCGCAGGATCTGCAAAATGCGCAGGACGAAGAGCAGCGCAACCGGCAGCAAATCGAGGTGGTTCATAGCGTCGAGGATCTGCTCTACGTGAACGGTAACACCAGCAACGATCCGGAAGGCCACAGCCAGACCCTTGACCCGGCTCTGCGCGACTGGGGCAGCAATCCCGGCCGCGATGCCATGATGATCCTGGTTGGAGTGGCGCGGCATCTGGCGGCTATTCCCGGCCACAAGAACCTGGTCTGGGTCAGCAGCGATAACGTGCTGGCCGACTGGAGCAATCAGGCGGTGAGTATTGAAAAAGGCGACAAATATATCGAACCCACTACCCTGCGCGCCCAGGAGGCGATGAACGAAGCCCATGTCAGCGTCTATCCGCTGGATGTCTCGCAACTGGAAGGCGGAATGATCGACGTCAGCATCGGCACCAGAAATGTCGAACTGTCGCCGACGACGCCGAGCCGCACTCTGCAGGGCAGCCTGGGTCCGGAAGCGACTTCGGGAAGGGATATCGACACTCAGGATAGCGGAGGACACGATTTGAGACCGGGGCGTCTGTCGGCCCAAATGCAGCAGGATCTGCGCCCCATCCAGGGACCCATCCGTCACCTGGCCGAGGCCACCGGAGGACGCATCTTCCGGCGCTCCGGCAGCATTGCTACGGAACTCGGCGGCGTCATCGAGGATGGTCATGCCGCCTATCTCCTCAGCTTCACGCCCGACCTCCCGGCCGACAACACGTTTCACCTGCTCACCGTCAAGCTGGCCGTCAAGCGTCCAGGCCTCACCCTGCGCTACCGCACCGGCTACCTTTACGCCAAGGAGCCGGGCACCCTCAAGGAGCGCTTCCAGCAGGCGGTATGGCTGCCGGTGGATGCCAACCAGGTGGCTGTGACTGCCCAGCCGATCGGGTTCGAAGGCGGCCTCCGCGTGAAGATCACAGTCGCTGCCGGCGATCTGGCGTTGGAGGAGAAATCCGGCCGCTGGAGCGGCAATCTGGATGTCTTCCTGGTGCAGCGTGACGACGCGGGCCTTCAGGCGCAGGTCGAGGGGAAGCGGCTTGGACTGCAATTGAAGGCTACCACCCGTCAAGATCTGCTTATAAACGGCCTTTCCGTCGAGCGCACCGTGCAACTAAAGCCGTCCATCACTTCACTGCGCATTCTTGTAGTGGACGAAAACTCGGGCCGCATGGGCTCGGTCACCATTCCCGTCTCGGCCTTGCAGGCCGGGCATGGAGAGTGAAGCATAATTTGCCGCAGTCAGGCGTGGCAATCGATCTGTATAATGGCAGCGGCTCTTGCAATAGCTGGGATGATAACCCGAAGCCAGCGATTTTAAACCGCGGCGGCCATGCAGCTGCGCCGGACCCGATCTGAAATCTTCCAGCGCAGTTTCTCCGATTGGATTGGGAGATGGCCGAAAAGAACGTGACCGGCAAGGGTATTTAACCGTCAAAGGGGTTGCAGGCTTTGCTGCAAAAGGAGAGAAAATGAAACGGTTTGCATGGATTCTCGTGGTTCTGTTCCTTGCGTCGCCCGCATGGGCCGCCAAGAAAATCACCGTACAACAACTCAAGGATCTATTGGTTTCCTTGCAGCAGGAAAGGAAGACAGACGCCGACATGGCTGCCGGACTCAAGCAGGTCGAGCTAACCGAAGAGCTCACCCGCACCGCGATGAACAGCCTGGTCTCGTATGTTTCCGGCCCATTATCGACCGAGCAGATCTACGTCCTAGAGGCGCGTAGCGCCGTGCTGCCGCCCCCGGCTGCCGACCTGCCCGCCACGCCCGCCCCCGATGCAGCCGCGCAAAAGGCTATGCTCGACAAGGCTGTCGATTACACAACAAATATCTACGCCCACCTGCCGCATTTGACCGCAACCAAAACCACCATACGCTTTCAGGACAATGTCGAGGCTATTGCCGCCATATCGGGGATGCACTCCGGCAGTTCGGATATAGATCCCAACCTGGTGCAGGCCAACCGCTTCATCCACTACATCAATTCGACGGAATCGCAGGTCGATACCCAGAACGGCGCCGAAAAGGTGTCCACGGCAAAAGATAAAACCCCATGGGGTCAGAATGGTTATATCGCTTTGCAGGGACAGGGACCGGTTCTGAGCAGCGTTCTCCAGGATGCGCAGGCCGCCGGCACCATCAGCTGGCTTCGCTGGGAGACCATCAATAAAAAGGCCGCTGCCGTCTTTTCCTTCTCCGTGGACAAGAAGAAGTCCCACTACGCGGTGAGCTATTGCTGCTTCCCGACTTCGGAGCAGACCGGGCGGATGAATTTTAAGGCGACGGGAGGCAACGGCAGCGGAGATTTCACAGCCAAGGGCAACATGCAGACCCACACCACGTATGACCAGCACTTCAATGCCACAGTGCCCTATCACGGCGAGATCTTCGTCGATCCGGATACGGGAATCGTGATACGGCTCATCCTGCAGGCTGAGTTCAAAGCCGCCGACGACGTTCAGCAGGAAGACCAGCGCATCGATTACGGCCCGGTGAAGGTTGACACTAAAGCCCTGATCCTTCCCATCAAGACCGTTATCGACACCGAGGTGATTCCCAATGGCGACTCCGGCTCCGCCAAGTTCACCACCCGCCGCACCCTCTTCACCTCCGAGTACAAGAATTACCAACTGGCCGCTCAGTAGTTAGCCGGCAACTTCAACAATACCAACGGCGCGGCGGCTGTCACCTTCAGCCGCCGCGCCGTTTCACTGTTTGGAATGTTGCTTGCCGGCAATGCAATTTCTCGGTCCAGGAAGCGCAACGCGAATTTCAAGAGAGTGACGCTATGAAGCGGCGGGTTGAAGTCTCGCGGTCTTGATACTGGCATCGCCGCCGATCACCCAGTGATCGCGAACTGACAGTTCCTCCTAAAATTCTCTTCCCTTCGTGCCCCAACTCTGCCATACTTGTGAGTGTCCACCTCGTACAGCCAATCCCAGCAAACAAAAAGTGAGGTTGCATCCATGTCGGCAAAGTATGTCTTTGTGACAGGCGGAGTTGTGTCCAGTTTAGGCAAGGGCCTGGCGGCGGCCTCCATCGGCTGTTTGCTGGAAAGCCGCGGCCTGCGCGTCAACATGATGAAGTTCGACCCCTACCTCAACGTCGATCCCGGCACCATGTCGCCCTTCCAGCATGGCGAGGTCTTCGTCACCGACGACGGCGCCGAAACCGACCTCGATCTCGGCCACTACGAGCGCTTCACCCACGCCCCGCTCTCGCGCGACAACAATCTCACCACCGGCCGCATCTACGAACAGATCATCCTCAAGGAGCGGCGCGGCGACTACCTCGGCAAGACCGTCCAGGTCATCCCTCACGTGACCAACGAGATCAAGAATGCGATGCGCAAGGTCTCGGCCAACGGTGCGGACGTGACCATTATCGAGATCGGCGGCACGGTGGGCGACATCGAATCGCTGCCTTTTCTGGAGGCCATCCGCCAGATGCGCCAGGAGTTGGGCCGCGAGAACACCGTTTTTATTCACCTGACGCTGGTGCCGTGGATCGCCGCAGCGCAGGAGTTGAAGACCAAGCCGACGCAGCACTCGGTCAAGGAACTGCTCTCGATCGGCATTCAGGCCGACATTCTGCTCTGCCGCTCGGAGCGCCCCCTGGGCATTGAGATGAAGAAGAAGATCGCCCTCTTCTGCAACGTCGAAGAGAAAGCCGTGATTGGCGCGCTGACCGTGCCGTCGATCTACGAGGTGCCGCTCTGCTTTGCGAAGGAAGGCGTGGACGCGCTCATCCTGAAATACCTGCACAAGGAAGCGCCCGAAGCTGACCTGACGGAGTGGAAGGCGCTGGTTGATCGCTGCTACCACCCGAAGGATACGGTACACATCGGCATCGTGGGCAAGTATGTCGAGTATGAGGACAGTTACAAGTCGCTCAAGGAGGCGCTGACACACGGTGCGGTCTCGCAGAACCTCAAGCTCAAAGTAACATGGATCGAAGCCGAAGGCCTGGAATCGAAGTTTCCCGAAGATAGGAGTTATGAGTCGCAGTTAGAAGGATTCGACGGCATTCTGGTTCCCGGAGGCTTTGGCAAGCGCGGCATCGAGGGCATGTTGAACGCCATCCGCTATGCCCGCGAAAAGCAAGTGCCTTATTTTGGAATTTGTTTGGGAATGCAGACCGCCTGCGTTGAAATTGCGAGAAACGTCTGTGGATTGAAGGACGCGAACTCCACCGAATTCAACCCCGCCAGCCCGCACCGCATCATCTACAAGCTGCGCGAGCTGCTGGGCGTGGAAGAGATGGGCGGGACGATGCGGTTGGGCGCGTGGACCTGCGTTCTGCAGGAAGGCTCGCTGGCTGCCAGGGCTTATGGCGGCGCGACGGAGATCAGCGAGCGCCATCGCCATCGCTATGAGTTCAACCGCGAATACGAAGCGCTGCTGACCGGCGCAGGCCTGAGCCTCACCGGCACCACCCCCGACGCGACGTATGTCGAGATCGTCGAACTCCCCGGCCATCCGTTCTTTCTCGGCTGCCAGTTCCACCCCGAGTTCAAATCCAGGCCGCTGGAGCCGCATCCGCTCTTTCGTGAGTTTATTATTGCGAGTTACAAGAACCGGCAGGTGCGGCCGGCTTCCGAATCGAATGAAATCCCAAGCCTAACCAGCACACTGTCATCTTGAGAGGAGCGCAGCGAAGTCGAAGGGCTTACGACTGCATTGTTGTTGCTAACGGAGCAGCACCGCTCCCTTCGCCTTCCCGGCCAGCGCGCGGTCGAAGGTGACGAGCGTCAGGTCAGCGGCTTCAGCGAAGGCAGCCAGGTAAGCGTCCGCCCAAGCCTTTGGCGAGACTTGAACCGAATTTGAATTGGAGCGGAAGAGGCGCTCGACTTCTGCGTCTTCCTCAACCAGCTTTGCGCCGCCAGAATCAATCCAGCGGTCATAAGTCTGCCATGCTTCGACTTGCGTCAGCGTTCCTAAGCCCATTGCCGCCTTGGTGGTCAACAAGCGTAACAGCCCAAGCTGCGTGATACGGCAAAAGAGCAGAACCGTACCTTCTGGCAGCATCCTGTACCAGAACCAAGCTGATTGAAAATGCTCATGGTCCGGCGACGAAAGCGCCAGCCAGACATTCACATCAGGGAAAACCGATAAGGTCGTAGATTTGCTCATTGTTGAGGCGGATCGAGCCGGGCGCATAGGACTTGAGAATTGGCTCAGTGAGCCGCATTACCTTGCGGGGAACTTCGTCGTTGGCCAGTTCCTTGTCGATGCCGCGCAAGACGATCTCGGTGACAGACGTACCCTCATGCTCCGCCTTGGCCGTCAGCCGGCTGAACTTCGTATCCGGGATGTCCAACACGGTCTGCATGGAAGAATCGTATCACAAACTGCAAATGGCCTCTCCGTCAGGAGAGGCCATTTGGATTTCAAACACCCTGCAAGTCCTTGTTCATCTTTCAACTGACTGTAAACTATCTGATGGTCAGGACTTCTTCCGCGTCCGCTTCTTTGAGGCAGTTTTGTGGGCAGGGGCTTTCTTTGCCACGGCTTTCTTGGCAGAAGCCTTCTTTGCCATGGCTTTCTTCACAACCGCCTTCTTCGCAGGAGCCTTCATAGCCACTGCCTTCTTGGCGACGACCTTCTTTGCCGCGGGCGCGGCCTTTACGGCTGCCGGTATAGCCTTGACGGCCGTTGGTTTGGCTTTTGCCTTAGCCTTCTTGCGCGCGGCGACGGTCTTCTCGGCCAGCGCGGCCTTCAATTCCGCGTCGAACTCGGCGGGGGTCAGCGGCCGCGCGGACTTGCGCAACCGTTCGATGTCGTAAAAGGCGCGGCGCTCGGTCAGGAAGACATGGACGACAAAGTCCACGTAATCAAGCAAAATCCAGTCGCCCTTGCGGCGGCCTTCCACCGAATTGGGAAAGACGCCAAAATCCTTTTTGAGCCGGTGCTCAATCTCGTCGGCGATGGCGATGGCCTGGCGGTCGTTGGTGGCCGAGGTGACCAGGAAGAAGTCGGAGAGGCCGGAGTCGATGGGGTCGAGTTCGAGGATGCGGGTCTCTTCGCCCTTTTTGTCTATGCAAACCGCGGCGGCGGTTTGTACGAGGAGGCGGGTTTGCTGCTTTGTGTCGGTCGTCATTCGGTAGGGAGGTTCTCCAAGCTCAATCGTAGACCCTCGGCAAGGCGGCGGCAAATCAGCGATAGAGTCCGTGGGCGCGAATGTACTCCGAAACGGGAACGGGAAGCAGCGCGCGTTCCGGCGACGGTGCTCCGGTGGAGGCGCGCGCCTGCTCCAAAATCTGTATTTGCTTGCGAATTTCTGACGCGCTGATCTCGATTTCCAAACCGGGGAGCAGGTAGAGCGGGGCTTGCTCTCCAGCGGGATTGCGGAGAATGTAGCGGCGCATCTCGATTTCTTCCGCAGGCTGCTCCGATAGCGGCAGGGAGTCCACGGCAAGCCCGTCGGGCAGCGCAGCCATCAGGCCGTCGAGCCGCTGGCCAGGCCGCGAGGCGACGATCAACGACGCCACAAAGGGAATCTCGGCGGCGCGATGCCAATGCCTGAAGGTGGCAAACGCGTCGGCGCCCATCAGGCAAAAGAGCGCGCTTCCGGACGGCAACTCCGCGCGCAGCGCGAGCAGCGTCTCCAGCGTGTAGTTCGGAGCACCCGAGGATTTGGGCGCATCCGCCAGCGAAACGGCAAAACCGGGTTCGCCGGCAATCGCCAGCCGGGTCATCGCCAGGCGGTCTTCAAAGCTGGCCGTCGAACCTTGCGGCTTAAGCGGCTGCGCTCCCACCGGGGCAAAGAGCACAGTGTCGAGGCCGAGTGCCGTCCGGGCAGCACGCGCCACCCCCAGATGGCCCAGGTGCGGCGGGTCAAAACTTCCTCCGAAGAAGGCTACGCGGTGGGCGTCGATGTAGCGCGGGTCCATGGGTTCATGGTAGCTTGCGCCGGAGGCTCTGATAGCATCGAAATCACGATGCGTTACTTGATTGCAACCCTGGCCCTGGCCGGAGCGGTGGTCTCCGCTCTGGCTCTGCACGTGCATTACTGCACCGATCCTCAGCCCTGCTCGATCAACGAAACGTGGGATTGCGGCGTCGTAAATCACAGCCCGTTTGCCGAGGTCGCGGGCCTTCCCGTGGCGATAATCGGCATCGCCGGCTACCTGGCGCTGGCCGGCCTGGCTTTCTGGCGGCAGCGTGCGCTGGTCTTTCTCGCCGCGCTCATCGGACTTGGCTTTGCCCTGCGGCTGACTTTCATTGAAGAATTTGCGTTGCAGACCTGGTGCCTCTATTGCGTCATCTCGCAGGCGGTCATCGCGCTGATTACGCTGCTCAGCCTGGGATGGGTCGGAGCGGAATATATCGGCCTGAAACGGACCCGACCGCCGGCCTGATGTTCTTGAGTCCTGAATTTGCAGGAAATCGTGATTTTCGGAGCTCTGCGCAAGATACTGAGTCGAAGACCAAGAGTACCCGCTCACAGAGTACCTCTGGTGCGGGTATTGTTTCATATTGTGAAATAGGAAATTGTTTCGTATGTAAAATTGAGGTACGTCAATGTGTTCACAAACTTACGCAAACTGGATGTATGAGTGGGAAACGCGGCTGACCACGCGCGACGAGAATCGCGTGGTGCGTCCGCTGGAGTGGGGCTTCGAGTGGATTGAGCCGTTTCTGCGCGAGCACGGCTTCGAGGATGCGCTGCCAGGCCCGGAGATTGCGGCTGACCCCGCTCTAGCCGAAGCCGCCTTGGTCCTTATCAACCAGTTCCTCATTCGCCATAGCGACAGCTTTTTCGGTTACCAGCGGCCCACCGACTTCCGCCTGGAAGAGCGGCATCCGGAGCTGTTTCCCACCAACGTGCGCCCGGAGACCCTCGTCCAGGCTGCCGCGATCAAGCAGAAGGCAGCCGAGGGAAAGATTCCGCCGGCCCAGTTTCTGCGCTTCACCTCGCCGGAGCGGACGCCCTATCCGGAAAACGATCTGGTCAACGCGCGCTGGTATCCGGCGCCGGCGCACAAAGATCCGCGGCGGCCCTTGCAGGCCATCATCGTGATGCCGCAGTGGAATGCCGACGCCTTCAGCCATAACTCGCTGTGCGCCATCTTCAACATGATGGGGATTTCGGCGCTCCGGCTCTCCCTGCCCTACCACGACATTCGCCGCCCGCAAGAGCTGGAGCGATCCGACTACGCTGTCAGCGCCAACATCGGCCGCACCCTCTCGGCCTGCCGCCAGGCGGTCGTCGACATTCGCTGCTGCCTGGACTGGCTGGAGGAGCAGGGCTACGAGCACTTTGGCGTACTGGGAACCAGCCTGGGCTCTTGTTATGCCTTCCTGGCCAGCGCCCACGACGCGCGGCTGCGGGTGAATGCCTTCAATCACGCGTCTACAGCCTTTGGCGACGTAACGTGGGCCGGCCAAAGCACCCGCCACGTCAGGCAGGCGCTGGAGGAGGCTGGCCTCTCGCAGGAGCGCATCCGCGCCTTGTGGGCAGCCGTCAGCCCGTGCAGCTACTACGACAAGATCGTGCGCGCCGCAGTCGATGGCCGGCGGAAAAAAGTCCTGATGGTTTACGGCGACTACGACCTGACCTTCCCCAAAGCGTACTCGCTGCAGGTGGTGGAAGCCTTCCGGCGCATCGGCCTCAACTTCGAGAAGCGCGTGCTGCCCTGCGGCCACTACACCACCGGCGAAACGCCCTACAAGTACATCGACGGCTGGCACATGGGCTGGTTTGTCTACCGGGCCTTCAAAGCGTTGCGCAAAGAGAAGGCCGCCGGTATAAAGGCGGACGCAGAGTTGTCCGCAGCGGAAGAAGAAGCTGTCAGCGGCTAGTTTGAGAGTCGATGCAAGTGGTTGATGAGCCCGGTTCTAGTGCTGTGGCATTGGATACAGAGAGACTGTTGCCGGCTGCTCGTCTGGCTGCACCAGCCAGACTTTCCTGTCCCGATAGTAGTGAATCAATTCCAGATTATGGGCGGCATCCATATCCCGCGCCCATATGACTTTGGAATCATCGATCTCCGCTGCGTTGTAGACCCATTCGTTCATAGGATCGTGGTTCAAAGAATAGCGGACGATGGCAAGTTGTCCGCCGGCAATCCGTTCTAGCCTACTCTCGACCCCGGCCCGCTCTGTACCGAAATGGTCCGGTCCAATCCACCAGAAAACCCATCCGCTTATCGGGAGTTTGTGAATCGGCATTTGCAGAGGCCGGTCAAACAATCGCAGACCGGCCATAATCATGCAAAGGGTTACAGTCAGCCGCACTATCGTCATGCCAACCCTCTGACTGGCTGGGCTCCAATGCCAGAGGTGGCGCATAGCCTGCAATCCAATTGCATAGAAAGCTGCCGTAAAGGGCGCCATGTAATGGGGAGCAAGATATACCTCTATGATCATCCCGGCCGGCAATATGGCCATGCACAAAACCAGGAAACGTATCCGGCGATCCAGGATGACCCGTCGAAGCATGAATAAAGGAGGTATCAGCGCTATACCTGAAAAGAACAGAACCCCTGTAATCGCTTTATTGAAAGACTGCGAGAAGAAACCGGGGAATGAATGGATATCGTTGTAAATGGTAAGTTCAAAAGAATGATAAAAGCGCCGCAGTTCATCGTGCCGATAGGCCGGTTCAGGACGCAGCGGCTGCCAAACATAATAGGGTGTGACGGCATAAGTTGCGCGATTGATGCTGTAGGGAAGAGTGAGAGGGCTTCCGAAGGCGCGGCTATCGTAATACCCCATCCACACGCCAGCGGCGATCACAAGCGCCAGGGGAGCCCATGCACTCCGAAAGAGTACTGCGGCGCGAGGCCGGTCTTTGGCGAAGAGGAACCAGCGCCCCAGAACGATCGCGACGGGAAGGCACAGAAGCATGCCTTCATAGGGACGGGTGAGGGCAAGCAATACGATCCCCACCGCCATCGGCAAAGAGTTGCGAAGACGCGCGGCCTTCTTGAAGCGCGGCAGCGCGCCCAGCACCAGCGCCCCTCCAAGAGCCGCGATCAACCCGCCGCCGGTGTAGGTATTGATCCAATAGCTGAAAACTCCCAGACGCATAACCGCAAGCATTCCTCCCAGCAACGCCCAGGCAGGCGGCAGCCACGCCTGCAGCATCCAGCAGATGGCCGCGCACATCAACGCGCTGGCGGCCAGCAAACCATACCAGGGATGGCCAAACAGCACTTTGCCAGCCGCGAGCGCTATTCCCTGACCGGGAAAGTACATCGACATATAGGTAGGCTTCATGTCGATTTGAATGGATTCGAAATGAACCCACATTGCGGGTGTCGGATTGGTCAGGCGCCCATGCGCAAAAGTATCTCCCGCGAGCAGGAAACTGAAATCGTCCGGCAGCACCGGGAGCGGAATCGGAAGCAGTGGGAGAATGGCAAGGCGCAGCAGGAGTACAGACAGGCCAACGGCGGCAACCGTCAACCCCCGCCTTCGCGCCAGTTGCCCACAGGCGTTCTCGATGTACGTGAACCAAGTGGAGCAGAATCTGGGCCATGCAAATGAAAACGCTACCGCAATTAAAGTGAGGCCGCCTTCGATGAACGGGAGCGTAACTTCGGATTCCGGAGAGGCAGACACGACCATATATGGGTAATCATACGTCTTTGAAAAGGAAACCGGAGTCTGGACTAGCCTCCATGATTGAGATAACTGGTTAAGACTACCGCACCCCACTCAGGTCCAGCCGCAGCAGATTGGCGGGGTCCAGGTATGCGTCCTGCCAGCGAACGGCCCAGTGCAGATGAGGTCCGGTGACGCGGCCTGTGGCGCCGCTCAGCCCAATCCGGTCGCCGGTCGCCACGCGCTGGCCCTCCTGCACATCGATCTTGCTCAGGTGCATCGACAGCGTGTACAACCCCAGCCCGTGGTCGATGACCACAAAGCCGCCCTCGTAATAGAGCGGCCGGGCCAGCACCACCACCCCGCTGTTGCCCGCCCGTACCGGCGTCCCCGCCGCGGCGCGAAAATCCATCCCCTTGTGAATGCTGGCCAGCTTGCCGTTGAAGGTGCGGCGCGTGCCAAAGCTGTCGGTTGGCTCGGCAGTCACCGGCGCTTGAAAGTCGCCCGCCCACAGCGGTTCAGAGGCGCTTGCGCCGAAGACCTTCTCCTTGACCAGCTTGTCAGCCTCGATCTGCTTCAACTCTTCCGGGCCGGGCGTGACGAACTGCGGCGCTACTGTAAGTGTACTGGTGCGGTAATGCGCCGCATGAATCTCGACAGTGCGGCTCAAATCGCGCGCGCCGCCCTTGGCAAGTTGAACGCTGATCCGTAGCGCAGAAGGGCCCACGGCTCCTTCAACATCGACTCCGGCCAGCGCAAACCACGCGCGCCCATCGCGCCCGCGAAAAAATTCCAGCTTGCGCCCCAGCCACTCGCCGTCGATGGCCGCTACGCCATCAAGATACACACGAATCAAAACCGGGGAGCCGGCACTCACAACCTCTGGAGACAGGGCGACAAGCGGACGCCGAGGGGACAAAGCCCGGGCGGGGCTGCCGCTGAGAAAAGAAAACAGCGAAAGCAGAACGAAAAACAGCGCAAGCTGCTTGAATCTTCGCATTCCCCAATAGTAATTGCGCCCCGGCGCCCCGTGCTTGATGAAGTGCCAAGTGAAGCGCGGCGGAGTCGAAGGATCTTCATTTCATTAGCGCCCAATATCAGGACCTGGACTCCGTGCTATTGGGGTTGCATCCGGACGGTCATCGAGCCACTATTGATTCGAGGATAACCACTCTGCCTTAGCGTAATTGTCGTATTTTTTGCAGATTCTAACGACACAGTTTTGTTGGCCTCGCTTAACAGCGAAATCGTCTTAGTCGGGAAAACAAAGGTCGTTAACCCCTTTTTGATCGTTACGATAAGCTTTTCTTTTGAAACATTAGTGATCTTTATATCAATCATCTCGCCCAGTTGCTTGCCGGTAAAAGTAAGTTCAACGCGACCGATTTCAAATGCCTGCTTTAAATCAAGAGGATTTTCCTGCGGGTCAGGCTGCGCTGTAAGCGCAGCCGCAGCGACAATTGCAACGAGAGAAAACGCAGTAAGCCGACGAGAACAATTCATTCGGAATCTCCTTTTTCACTTCAAACACGGGCTGATTCTACACCCATCTAACCCATTCGCGACATTGTGAGGCGTTTTGTTATCCGCAGGCGGTCATCGTCCTGAGCTGCCAAAGCCTTTTTCCGCGCGAGCCGAGTCTTCCAGTCTCTCCACCTCTTCAACGCTTCCAGTCAGCACCGGAACCGGAATCATCTGGGCGATCTTTTCGCCGGCCTTCAGCTCGACGGCAGCATCCGTCAGGTTGGTCATCAGCACCAGAATCTCGCCCCGGTAGCCGGCGTCAATCACCCCGGCGGTAGTGGCAATCCCCCGCGCCGCCATCGATGAGCGGTCCCGCACCAGCAGTCCCAGCGGCGCGCCGGTCTCAGGGTGGCGAGCCTCGACACTGATGCCGGTTCGCACCTTCACGGTTGCCCGCGGAGCCAGCGCCGCGCCTTCCAGCGCAAACAAGTCATAGCCCAGATCCTCGCCCGGATGGGCCACCACGGGCGCGCGCGCCCCCTCTGCCAACAACTTCACTCGCAGCATGAGTTGATGGTAGCGGAGCGGGGCGAGCGGCGGTTGTGGAAGATCAGGGCAATTTGAAGCTCTTGACAGCGATGGCGTTGGGGTTGCGGCCGGCGGGGAGCAGCGTGAAGAGCGAGCGCGTGGCGATGCGGACCACGACCACGTCGTTGGAGCGGGAATCGACAACGAAGAGCAGGTGGCCGGCGGCGGAAAATGCAAGAGTCGCAGGGCCGTCGCCGACATGGACAGAGCCGATGCGCTTGCCGTCGTCGATCGAGTAAACGGCGACGTACTGGGAGTGGAAGTTTGCAACGTAGAGCAGGGAATTGTCGGCGGAGACCAGGCCGCAGACAGGATCGTCTCCAATCAGCGTGGCGCCGCCGACTTCATCGGTGGTGGCGTAGATCTCGGAGATGGAGTTGGCCAGCGAGTTGGAGACGAAGACTTCGCCGCCGTCGGGCTTGAGGGCCAGGTGGACCGGCGCCTGGCCCACGTCGAGCAGCGCCTCCAGGCGATCGGGCTGGGCAGCAATGGATTGGGCAGGCGAGGCCGGATGAGCTTCCGCGCGGGCCAGGGCGATGACCATGATCTGGTGGCCGGCCGAGCAGGCCACAAAAACTTTAGATGAGTCGGGAAGGATCACAGCGTCGCTGGCGCCGGGACAGCCATCGAAGACGGAGCGAACCTTGCGGGTTACGGGGTCGATGAGGCTGACCGAGCCAGCCTTGCGGTTGGCAACCGCCAGGGTCTTGCCATCGGGCGCGATGCGGATGGATACCGGCTCCTCGCCGGCGCCGATGGCCGCGACCTCGCGCCGCGCCTTGAGGTCAAGCACGGAGATGGTGTTGGAGACGGAGTTGGCCACGTAAGCCAGCTCGCCCGCCGGGTCGATCTCGATGGCGACCGGCGTGCGATGAACCGCGATGGTGCCAGCGACGGCATTGTTCTCCGCGTTGATGACGGAAACGGAACCCTGCCCGCCCGCCGCGCCGGAGTTGACCACGTAGACTTCGTTGCGCGTGGGGCTGACGGTGACCGCGACCGGATTCTGGCCAACCGCGACCTCCCGGTCCAGGCGCACATTGACCACGTCGAAGACGGAGACCGTGCCGCTGCCGCCGTTGGTCACATAGACGTACTCGCGGTAGTCGGGCGGATACTGCGGGAAGTCGTGAGGGCGGCAGCCGGTCAGGACAAGAGCCACCAGGGCGAGTACGGCACTACTTCCCAGCTTGTTGACTGAAGCGGTCATGGAATTCACGCTGTGGCCGCCTCCACGCGGATCCCGCGGGGCAGCTTGCGGCCGACCACCGGAGCGATCTGTTCCAGTTCATCCATCATGCGGGCGAACTGGTCGGGATAGAGGGACTGGGGGCCGTCGGAGAGAGCCTTTTCGGGGTGGTTGTGGACCTCGACCAGA
>CAZQRX010000024.1:0-34602 GCA_964595845.1 uncultured Occallatibacter sp.
CCTGCTTGGCCATGGCGCGCTGCATCTGATCGGGCAGGTCCACCTGCTTCACTTCCACCGAGATGACCTTGACGCCGAAGGGTTCGGTGCGCTGGTCCATGATGGACTGGATGCGCACGTTCAGCTTGTCGCGATGGCTGAGCAGCTCATCCAGCTCCACCTCGCCCAGCACCGTGCGCAGCGTGGTCTGCGCCAGTTGCGAGGTCTGGTAGACGTAGTTGGCCACCTTGATGGCGGCGTCGTTGGGGCTGACCACGTAGAGCGTGACCACCGCGTTCACCTTGATGGTGACGTTGTCGCGGGTGATCACGTCCTGGGGCGGAACTTCCAGCACGTCCTGGCGCAGCGAGATGCGCACCATCTGCTGGATTGGCTTGAAGACAAAGATGATGCCCGGCCCGTAGGGCTGTGGCGAGACGCGGCCCAATGTGAAGATCACTCCGCGCTCATACTCGCGGAGAATCTTGATGCAGTTGAGCACGTAGAGGACGACGATGGCGCAAACGATCAGCACCGCGGTAAAGAAATCAGGCATTGGAATCTCCTCACTTACGACCGAATTGTACTCCTATTGGGTTATCTTCCGATGGTTCCTGGGTTTTGCGGCGCGACCGGCTCCACGTGCAGCAGGTAGTTTTCCAGGCCCACAACGCGCAACGCCGTCCCGGCGGGCACGGGTTCGCTGGCCACAGCACGCCAGATTTCGCCCTCGACCAGCACATGGCCCACAGGCCCGAAACCTTCGGGGTTGATCGGCTCCATCGCCGAGGCCAGCCGGCCCACCAGCGCCGACGGGCCAAGGCGGGATTTCGTGCGCCGCGCGCGCCAGGCGAGGCCGACCAGAATCACGGTGATGGCGCCGAAGGTGGCGCTGACCGCAAAGGCTACCCAGGGGCTGACAGCCATCTCCGGGATGGGCGCGGCCACCAGCGTCAATAAACCGAAGGTAAGGCAGAGGATCCCGGCTATGGCCAGCGCGCCATGGCCGCCGAACTTGGCCTCCAGCAGCAGCAGCACCAGCGCCGCAATCAGCAGCAGAACCGAGGTGAAGCGAATCGGCAGCAAATCGAGCGCGAAGATGGCCAGCAGCAGCATCAGCGTGCCCAGCGCGCCGGGAACGATGGTGCCGGGCGTGTTGAATTCCAGATAGATCAGCAGCGCGCCGCAGACCCCGAAGAGCAGCGCGATGTTGGGATTGACCAGCCAGCCAAGCAGCTCTTCCCGCAGCGTGGGCTTGAAGTCTTCAATGCGCACGCCGGCCATGTGAAGCGTTTGCTTGCTCCCATCCATGCGCGTGATCTCGCGACCGTCAAGCGCCTTGAGCAGCTCCCAGTCGTTTGGGGCGGTCAGGTCGATCAGGTGCTGATCCAGCGCCTCCTGGGCGGTATAGGAGTGCGACGAATGGACGGCGGCCTCGGCAGCCTCGGCGTTCCGGTTCCGTTTTGTCACATAGGAGCGCAGGAAGGCCGAGGTGTCGTTCTCAATCTTCTGCATCATCGTCGCGTCGGGCTGGGGACCGATCTCGATCACCGGATGGGCCGCTCCGGCGTTGGTGCCGGGCGCCATGGCGGCGATGTCGGCGGACTCCAGCAGGAAAAATCCCGCCGACCCGGCGCGCGCGCCCGCCGGAGCTACGTAGACGATGACCGGGACCTTCGAGGAGAGGATCGCACCGGCCATCGTGCGCGTCGAGTCGAGCAGCCCGCCGGGCGTGTCCAGCTCAATCAGCAGCGCGCGCGCGCCGTCGGCGTTGGCTCTCTGGATGGCCCGGTCCAGCTCGCCCTGCGTCACCGGCTGGATGGTGTCGGCGAGGACGAACTTGTCCACTTGCGGCTGCTGGGCGAAGGCCGGAACTGCCAGCCCGGAGGCCATAACCAAACCGATCAGTACCGCTGAACCGTGTACACGCTGAATCATGGTGTGCTCCTCTCATATGAGCTACTTCTTCATCCCGTCCTTGGCCTCGATCTGCCTGCGCAGTTCCAGCGCAGCCTTGTTCCGCGGGTCGATTTGCAGGGCCGCATCCAGGTTCCGTTGCGCTTCATACAAATGGTTGGCCGCAATCTGCAGGCGAACCAACACCAGGTACGCATCAACCGAGGGCATCAGTTCCAGCGAGGTAACGGCTTCCTTGCGGGCAGCCTCGGCGTCGCCGCTACGCTCGCTGACTTCGGCTAGGCCGGCGTGGGCCGCTGGGAGCCTGGGATCCGCGGCCAAAGCGGCTTGATAGTGCCGTTCGGCTTCCAGCAGCAGGCCTCGCTCCAGGTACTCATGAGCCTGATCGGAGAGCTTTTGCGCCCGCTCACGCGGCGCAAGCTGGGCCAGACGCGCGGCATCCATCTGGTCCACCATGAGAGCGGCCTGGTGGAAGGCTGTAGCGTCAAAGCCGCGCTCGATGCGCTCCAGCGGGTCGGCTTTGGCGTCAGCCTCCTCGTCCGTGCCCGCCGCCTCGTCTGGCGTGGCGGCAGCCGGGGCAACCAGGGCTGTTCCTGGCTTGGCGGAAAACGGCTTCACCGTCGCAGGCTTTTCCGGCGTCTTCCAGGCTCTCTGCACCGCCTTGGCCTCGCTGTCATTGGGATGCAGGCGCAGGCATTGGGCCAGCTCGGTCAGGGCTTCAGCGGCGTCGCCGTAGCGCTTGAGGCTGACGGCCAGGTTGAAGTGGTAGTCGGCCTCATTGGGGTCGGCGGCCATCGCCTGGCGGAAAAGCGGAATGCCGTCCTTGTTCTGGCGGGCGAGCGCAACTCCCTCATTATTAATAACTTCGGCCAGCGGCAGCATGCGGGCTACGCCGGCAAAAGCTTCTTCAGCGCGGGGGTAGCCGCCGGAGAAGAACAACGAGAGGCCACGGTAGAAGCCGGCCTCAAGAGCGTCGGCGTCGTTGCCCCCCACCTTGGCGAAGGCCGCTGCCGCCTGTTCGTACTGCTTGCCGGCATACTCCTCGCGGCCCAGCGCCATCCAGGCCGGCGAGAACTCCGGGCTGAGCGCGACCGATTGATTCAGATGGCGCAGACGCTCCGTCTGGTCGGGCTCGGTGATGCCGCGGATGTACTGCTCGAAGGCGTCCAGGCGCAGGCCTGAATCGGCGGCCACAAAGGTTTCTTCAGAGGCTTTGAAGCCGGGGTCGAGCTGCCGGGTCAGCTTCCATGCCAGCGAATCGAAGACCGCGATCAGCGAGCGCATCTCGCCGCGGGCAGTGACCGCGTCGCTCATGCGCAGATGGGGCACGTCCACCAGTTGCGCCTCGGCCACAATGCCGGCTCCGTCGGTCACGTAGCTGCCCACAATGATCGAATCGGCGTCCAGAGTTTCCGCCAGCTTGAGAGAAGTGGCGCGCGAGGGATGAAAGCCCTGCGGCAGCCCCAGGTGATCCAAAGCATACCGGCGGTCGGCGCGGCTCATGGGACTAAAGCCCGCCGCCGCCAGACGGCTGGTCAGAATCTCCGCCGAGGCCTCGCGAATCCACTCCAGGCTGGGCTGGCCGGTGCGGTTGTCAAAAGGCAGCACCAGCAGGATGCGACCGCCAGCGGCGCGGCCAGTCTCCGCGGAGGCCTGAGCGCGCGCGGGAACCGCACTGGAGAGGAGCAGCACAAGCGCCACTCCCGACAGCCGCCGAACCCGGCCTGAACGAGATGAAAAAAATGGTTGCACAACACGCTGATTATAGGCCGTCGGCCCGCGAGCGGCGGGTTGCGGGGGCGAGGAGCAGAACAGAGGGGCAGAGCATTGTGCAGAATTGGGTCCCAGGAATTAAGAAAATTCCAATAATAGATTGAAAAACTTCGCTCTAAGTCTTCGGTTTGGAACTTTCCATGAGGAATTGCAAAAAATTAGACCAAAGTAACCTTTCGCCCCCTTCACTCTTGACGATTTCTTAATCAGGCGGCTCATAGCGCCTGCTCTTCAATCGGCCCGTTCTACCAAGCATGACGCGGACCATAGAACAGCGAATGGCGAGAGAAAGACAGTTTCGCTCGACAGAGGTGGTTGCAAATGCAAAACGCGCGTTCGTTCATCCGTTGGTCGATTGTGGCCTTTTCGGTAATCCTGGCATTGGCATGGACGCCGGCGGCGTTGGCCGCGGCTCCCTCGATCGGCAGTCTGAGTCCGGCTACGGCAGAAGCCGGCGGCGCGGCCTTCACGCTGACCATCACCGGAACGAACTTCACCGCCGCCACGAACGCAACCTGGGGCACAACCGCGCTGGCTACAACCTATGAGAGTGAAACCGAACTCACGGCCTCCGTCCCCGCCAGCCTGACCGCCAGCGCCGATGCAATTTGCGTCACGATCAGCACGGATGGCGACGCCTCCTCCTGCGCAATCTATACCATCAATTTGCCGCCGGCCGCTATCCTCGGCCTCAGTCCGGCTTCGGCAGTTGCGCCCGGAGTTGCACATACCATCCATCCGTTTGCTCCCCTGCCAGCGGTCACCAGCGTGAATCCGGCTACAGGCTCCACAGGCGGCGCTCTCCTCACGCCGCCCGTCAGCGGCACGATTCTATCCTCAAGCGCTTCTCCCCTGACCGCTTCATCCTCATCCGCTCCTCTTCCATCCACGAATTCGAACTTGTCTTCCGATTCACTCACGACGACCTTCGTCGGCGCCTCCAAGCCCGCCTTTGCGTTCTCCGTCGATCCACCGCCCACCATCACCAGCCTGAGTCCGGCCATCGCAGTCGCCGGCAGCGCGGCCTTCATGCTGACCATCAACGGAACGAACTTCACCGCGGCTACGACCTCTTCGTGGGGCGCAACCGCGCTGGCCACCACCTATGTCAGCGCTACCCAGTTGACAGCCGCCGTTCCGGCCAGCCTGATCGCCGCAGTCAGCGCTGCCGGCGTTACAGTCAGCAACGTCAACGGAAGTTCCGCTGGCGCAACCTTCACTGTCAATCAGCCCCCGCCCACCATCACCAGTCTGGGTTCCACTACGGCGGTGGCCACAGGCGCAACCTTCACGCTGACCATCAGTGGAACCAATTTTCTTCCCGGAGCCGGAGTGACAGTGGCGTGGTGGAACAGTACAGCGCTGGCGACAACCTACGTGAGTTCCACTCAACTCACGGCAGTGGTTCCCGCCAGCCTGATTGCTAACCCGGTCACTGCAAGCATCTCGGTCGTCACTGCCGGCGGAACTTCATCCGGCGTCTCCTTCACCGTGAACCCGGCGCCGCCGATCATCACCTCCACGGGTGGTAAGATACGGGTTCCCGCGGGCTTTGGCGCCTTCACGCTGAACATCTACGGAACTAACTTCACCTCGTCAATGGTCGCGAATTTTGGAGCTACGCCTCTGACCGCGACCCTCGTGGGGAGCGGCACGCTCCCGGTTGCAATCCCTGCCAGCCTGGTTGCAACCGCCGGCGCGGTGAGTGTGACGGTGACCACCGCAGGCGGGACATCGGCTCCCGTCACATTCACCATTACACAGCCGCCACCGAAGATCACCAGCGTGAGCCCGACTTCAATTACGGCCGGCGGCGCGGCCTTCACGCTGACCATCAACGGGAGCAACTTCACCTCGGCCGCGCAAGCCTATTGGCATGGGACCTGGCTGATTACAACCTGGGTGAGCACCGCGCAGTTGACGGCCTCAGTCCCGAAAAGTTTGATCGCCAGCGCCGGCACGGCCGGCGTCCAGGTCTATATCAACAGCGATACCGGCTACTCGAATTCAGCCAGCATCACCATCAAACCGGCGCCTCCAACCATCTCCAGCCTGAGTTCCGCATCGGCCACTGCAGGCGGCGCCGGGTTCATGCTGACCATCACGGGCAATGTCTTTACCACAGCTTCGACCGTCTTGTGGGGTACAACTCTTCTGGGCACGGTCTACGTAAGCCCAACGCAACTGACGGTTTCTGTCCCAGCCTCTCTGATCCAGTTCTCCGGCACGGGCAAAATTACGGTCACCACCGCGGCGGGCACATCGGCTTCGGCCACCTTCACCATCAATCCAGCGCCGCCGGCCATCAGCGGCCTCACGCCTGGTGTGACCACCGCAGGCAGCGCCGGGTTTCTGCTCACCATCAACGGAGCGTACTTTACCTCGGTTACAACCTCGAAATGGGGATCGACCGCCTTGACGACGGCCTACGTAAGCTCGACACAACTGACGGCCGCGGTTCCCGCCAGCCTGGTCGCCAGCGCCGGCTCCCCCAGCATCACCGTCACCACGACGGCAGGCACATCGCCTCCAGCCGCCTTTACGATCTATGCGGCGCCCAGAATCACCACTACCACGCTGCCCTCCGGAACTGCCGGCAACGCCTACTCCGGGGCGATCAATGTCACAGGCGGCGCGCCTGGATACACCTGGATGGTCACTGGCCTGCCGAACAGCTTATCCTATTTCAATTCCAGCGACAGCATGCTGACCGTCACCGGAACGCCCGCCTCACCGGGCGCGATTACGTTTCAAGTCTCCGTACAAGATTCCGCCGGCGCTACCGCCGGCCCGGTCACCCTCACTATCAATGTCGCCGCTGGCCCAAGCGGGGCCAACGACAGCAGCCTCAACGGCAGCTATGCCTGCCTGCTCCAGGGATCCATCGACGATGACGGCAGCCGCTGGGCCTCAGTCGCCAGCTTCCAGGCCGACGGCCAGGGGAACTTCAGCAGCGGCACATTCGACACCAATAGCTATGACATCGGTTCGGCCTCCGGCATCATGACCGGCAGCTACAGCATCGAATCCGACATGAACGGCCTTGCGTCCACCCACACGATTCTGACCGATAACGCCGCGGGAATCCAGACGTTGCACTGGGCGCTGGTGCTCACCAGCGCCGCGCAACCAGCGCAGAACTTCCGCATGGTCGAAATCGATGATCTGGGCGAATTGCCCTCCGGCCAGCAAGCCACAGCCAATTGCTACCTGGCCACGGCCAGCGCCTTTGCCGCGAACGCCATCAGCGGCTCGAGCTTTGTCTTTGGCCTTGATGGCGAGGACAACAGCAGCAACCCCAAGGCGACGGTAGGCCGCTTCAGCGCCTCAGGTGGCCAGATCACAGGCGGCAATCTCGACACATCGCTGGGCGGCAGCGCGACCGTCCAGACCACGGCCTTCACCGGGAGCTACACCGCGCCGGACCCCGCCACGGGACGCTTCACCATCGCCCTCAAAGGCGCCGGCACATCCACCGGCTACACCGTATACATCATCGACGCCGGCCGCATGTTCATCCTCGATAACACCTCGAACGACGGTGAGCAGGCCGGCAACATGCGCGCGCAGAAGCAAACCTCAACCACCGGCGCGACCGTCAACGGTCCATTCGTTTTCTACGCGCGCGGAGCCGAATTCAACGCGAGCGGCGGTGCGCCGTCGGGCTTTTACGCCAATCTCTTTCAGGGCACGGGCGACGGCGAGGGCAACATCACGATCAACCAGAGCTACACCAACAATGCTGGCGCCTACACGGCCGGAATATCGAACGGCGGCCCGACCGCTCTCACCTTTGACTCCAGCAATCCCGGCCGCGCCACCTTCACATCGGCCAGCGGCACAACCTACCTTTACCTCTTCAACACCAACAGCGCTGTTGAAATGAACGTGGGTGACAATGGCTCGCTGGATTCCGGTTGGCTGGAGCCGCAGACCCAGACCGCCTTCACCGGCGCGGCTCTGGCCGGCAATTACCTTTTCGGCGAACTGCCGCTGTTGAGCGTGGAGCCGACCGGCTACGCGGGCGAGTACGACCTCTCCGCCAGCGGCGCGATCACCGGCGCCTTCACCAGCGTGAGTCAGGGCGTGCTTTCCTGGGATCAATCGCTGAGCGCAACCTACGCCTGGGATGCAACGGCTCCCGGCACGGGTACCTTCCTGATCGCCAACGGCGCTGAGGCCGCGGCAAGCTGCGCGGTAATCAGCGCGACGAAGTTCGTCTGCGCCGCGCAGGCCGATCCGTCGCCGAGCGTCCAGGTCATGCAGCAATAAACATGCCGAACGCCGCTCCCACCAGACCCCGTCCGTCAAAGGACGGGGTTTCTGGTTTGGCTGTCTGCCATTCGGCGATTTGACTTAATTAAGTCGCTGGGAACACAATAAGCCATGGAGCAAAACGCCGTCCGCACATCCATCGACCTTCCGCGGGATCTGCACCGCCGTCTGCACGAGGCAGCCGCGCGCAAGGGTTGCTCGGCGCGCAAACTGATTCTGGCCGGAATCGAACAGGCTGTGGAGGAGACCGCGCCGGCTAGGCCGAAGCGGAGACTCAGCCTCGATGAGCCGCTGATTCCACCCGCAGGACGCAAACTCGGCATGACCAATGAAGAGATTTATGAGCTCATCGAGTTCCCATAAGCAGTTCCACAAATTCATCCTCGCAGGACTTGTCGTTCCGGACGTCAACGTCTGGCTGGCACTCTCGGCGCCCGAGCATCCCCATAATCGACTAGCGCGGAGTTGGTGGCGCCAGCACGACGGATTGATCGCATTTGTTCGCCCGTCCCAACTTGGATTCCTGCGCCTGATCACAACAGCGGCAGCCATGGACGGCAAGCCGCTGAGCATTGACGAAGCCTGGCGCGTCTATGACCGGTTTTATGACGACGACCGGGTCACATTCAGCTCCGAGCCGGCGGATGTGGAACGAAGGTTCCGCGAAATAGCGGTTGGTTCAACTGCATCCCCAAAGGTATGGGCCGATGCCTGGCTGCTGGCCGTTGCGGAGGCGGCAGGCGGCGTGCTGGTGACCTTCGACAAGGCGCTTGCGGCGCGGGGTGCGCATTGTCTGTTATCAAAGAGAGGATGAGCCGGCTGACAACGGCCGTGGGCAGACGAATAGAGGTTCGTGGATTCCAAGTTCTCAAAATCGGAACCTGGGACTCCCAGCGAACGATTCACGCAGCGCTTGAAGCTGGTAGAAAGTGAATGCTATTTTCTTTCTGATTCCGGAGGGGGTTGCAGCTCTTCCGGCACACGAGATTGCACCTTCTTACTTATTATGGATACAAATATGCGCATGATAAATACGGCTGCCGTTATCCATAAATAGAAAAGCACTATATACCAAAAGAAAATCGTTGCTGGCCTCAGGAAACCAGAATGTAGACCTTTAGTGAGATAACAAAACGTTATATCAATTACGAAGATCAGATAAATAAAAGCAAAGGTGATTCTCTTCCATAAGGGCTCCGGCCTGCTTTGACGTTCACGCCACTTCACCAACCGCTCACCCGTGGGAAGGTAACTCCCGGTCTTCATTCTACGCCGAATGATTATAAAACCTATCCAAATTAACAAACAGAGAAAAGCTGCGGAAATAACGAATAGGACAATCGACAATTGATGCACAGAATTCATGTTTTCTTGTCGAACCATTTTATGAAATGAAAAAGCTGCAAACAAAGCCATTCCCAATGTAAAAGTGGCCATTAAGGTAGCAAGAATAATCACACCCAAATAGGCGAATTTTTCTTCTTTCGTCATCACTGCGCCATTGCTACTCGCGCTCAATCCCTGCTTTGTTTCCTGCCCGCCAGATTCATTCATAGCCACTCCTGACGACTTTCATTGACTTCCAAGAATACTCTCTGTTCCCGGCTTGGGCCACAGGTTTTCCGTCCGCGCATCAAACTGCCGGTTAAACCGGATCAGCGCAATCCATTGCCCGTGGTCTTCCTGCTTCCAGACCAGCGCGCCGTGGAGTTCGAGCGCGATCTCTTCGGGCTTCAGGTCGTGGTGGAGGCCGAAGTAGCGTTCGTCCATTGCCTTGCTCGCCTGCCCCAGCGTGAAGAGCGCGGAAGACGGATCGGCCTTGGTGCTGAAGACCAGCGCGACAGAGTACTTCTCCGGCTCCTGAGCGGCGCGGGCAATCTGGGCGGCTGAAAAGTCTTCAATCGGGGTCACGGCGAACGGCTGACTGAGGTAGCCCAGTTCGGGGCGGGTTAGCTCGTCGGTGACCGGCCAGGCTGATAGCACCGTTGCGCCGGGGTAGCGCGCTTCAAGTTGGGCGATGCCGGCCTGGTGGAGCCGGATCACGCGCGCGTAGTCCAGGTTGTCTTCCGGAGCAAAGCCATAGGGCGGATTGATGAAGATTCCCAGCACGAAGGCCGCGGCGCAGAAGGCGGCCAGCCCCTGCCACCAGGGCACGCGGCGATAAAAAGTGGAGACGGCCACCACCAGCACCAGCGGATACATCGGCAGCAGGTAGCGCGTCAGCAGCGCTCCGCCCAGGAAGCTGAAAAGCGCGGCGTTCACCAGCAGCAAAAGAAGAATGCGGCGCAGCGCATCAGGGGCGATGCCGGGGCGAGCCTGACCGGCAGCGTCAATCCCATCGGCTGATTCCTGATCCTTGATTCCTGATCCCTGACCCCTGTCTCCCCTCAGCTCCAGCAGCAGCGCGGCCAAGGTCATCAGCACCGGCACAAAGAGGTTCATGTGAGCGGTCAGATGCAGGAGGCGGTGGCCGAAGGCGGCCAGGAAGCGCAGCGGTTCCAGGTTGGCCTGGGCATTGTAGCGCAGAAACTCAGGATTGCCGAAGAGGAAGCTGGTCTTCCAGCGGTGGTAGGCGTACCAGGCGGCCAGGGGGAGCACGCAACCGGCGAGCCAGGCGGCCTCGCGTTGCAGCCGGGTGCGAGCCATTCCGGGGGCGCGGTAGCTTTCAATGAGGCTGGTGGCGGCCAGGGTGAGCGGGATGAAGATGGCTGTCTCTTTGCAGAGTGCGGCGGCGGCGAACCACAGCGCGGCGGCCCAGGGTTTGCGGTGCGGCACGCGATCCTGTGCCGGCAGCGCGCAGGCCAGCCCCCACAGCGAGCAGGCGGCAGCGAAGATGTCGGCGTGGGCCAGCGAGCTTTGTGCGAACCAAACGGGGTAGAGCGCGGTGAGCGCCACGGTCCAGCAGGCGACGGCGGACACGCCAACCACACGCATGGCCAGCCGCACGACCGCCGTGAGACCGAGCGCCGCGACCCCCAGCACGGCCAGACGAGTGACCAGCGGGCAATAGCCGAAGAGCTTCCAGCAAAGCGCCAGGTAGATGCTGGGAAGCGGCGGATGGGCGTTGGTCAGAGTGCTGACGGGGATCAGAGAGCCGGTGCGGAAGAAGTCCCAGGCCGCCGGGATGTAGTAGCCGGCCTCGTCCCAGTAATAGGGCAGCTTGAGCAGGGTCAGGTGGCTCGCCACGAGCGCCGCGAAGATCGCCGGGAAGATCATCCAGGCGGGCAGCGGCGCCTCTGGCCGTGGCTTGATGAATCTTCTCCAGCGCAAAACCTTCGCTCCTCGTGAACAAAGCTGTTTGAAACCTGGGTCTTCTCCATCCTTTCACCAAACTCGCGAGGACGGGCTTACCATTTAGCGGGTTAGCCACCGCTTCGCGGTGTTAGCGAGTTAGCAAGTTCGCGGGTTCATTGCCGCCTCCCACCCTTTACGCGAAAAAATTGGGGAAGGAAGGGTCACGGAGTAGCCACAAGCAACGGCTATTCCCTAGCCCTTAGTCCCTTACCCTAAGTCCCTGGTCCCTAGTTGATCGGCCCGGAGGGAAAGCCGTGGCTCTGCGGCTCCAGGTTGAGCGCGCCGAAGGCATGTTCGTACTGGGCCAGGTTCTGCCCCAGCATATTCCACATGGCCTTGGCCTGCTGTGGGCTGAGGTAGATGGCCTGATGGTTTCGGATGGTGATCTGGTCGGGGGCATCGCTTGAGGCCAGGCCGAAGACCAGTTGGAAGTCCCAGACGCTGACGCGAACCTGCACGCTGTTGGCGTACGACTCGCGGTAGTCGGGGGTTTGGACGAGGGTCATTTGCGGCTGCTGCGCGGATGGACTCATAGTCTCTCCAGATTACCCCGTTTGGGCCGGGGTTGGCGCGGATAGCGCGAATTCCAAGCCGCTTTGGCCGCTCGCTGGTCCGCCTCCGTGGTAAATTGACAAGGGATGCGAAAGTGGCGGAATTGGCAGACGCACCAGACTTAGGATCTGGCGGAGCAATCCATGGGGGTTCGAGTCCCCCCTTTCGCACCAAACATTACCAGCCGCTTTTCTGATGAGGCGAGGAGACCATTATGAGTGAAGTTCGCGCTTTCCCTTCCATTCCCACGAAGATCCTGTTGCCTATCGACTTTAGCCCCTCATCCCAAGCGGCCCTGGAGATGGCAGCTGACCTTGCTCAGCACTTTCATGCCGAACTCTACCTTGTAAACGTCATCCCTTTTTTCCCTACGACCACTCTGCCTGACTTGATTCCGGAAACCGAATATCTCCAGGAAGCAAGATCATTTGCAGAGCAGCATCTGAAGAAGTGCCATGCTGCCCTTGCTGCCAGAGGAATCAAGGCAAGTTCCAGCGTCGAAGTTGGCAATGACGTGGCAGGAAACATCATGGAAGTGGTTGAACGCGAGCATATTGACCTGGTAGTGATATCGACGCACGGAATCTCCGGCTGGCATCCACTGATCTTCGGCTCGATTGCCGAGAAGGTTGTCAAGCTCGTGCAATGCCCTCTTTTACTCCTTCGCTCAGCCAAGCCCGAGAGTGGCGCGAAGAAACCATAGGGGTGTGCCTCGGAATAGTAGTAGTGAAGGTAGTGCCCACGGAACAGAGGCCTTCGCAATCTAATGCTGAATCGCGATCTCTGCCTTTGAAGGCTTCTCCGTTATCTGTTGAGGCGCAGGCAACTGCGACCGGTCCCAGCCGCCGCCCAAAGCTTCAATCAGTTGCACCGAAGCCGCCATCTCCTGCACCTGCAGAGTCGTCAGGGACTGCTGATTGGCGAGCAGGGTAGTTTGCGCTATGACCACGTCGATGTAAGGATCAATGCCGTTTTTGTAACGCCCCAGCTCAAGCCGCAGAAAGGTTTGCGAGGAGTCGACAGCTTCCTGTTGCTGGCGGATCTGCTGCGACAGAAGGCGAACCTCGGCGAGCGCGTCTTCCACCTGCTGGAATGCGGTTAACACGGATTGGCGATACGCGGCAACGTTCGCATTGTACGTTGCGATGTACTGATTTACGGTGGCGCGGCGCAGGCCGCCATCATAGACGGTCTCAGAGATCGATGGGCCGACAGACCAGAAGCGGCTGGGCCAATCCAGGAGATTCTTGAGGGCTGAGCTCTCCATACCGCCGGTGGCCGCGAGAGTCAATGCCGGGTAATAAGCCGCATAAGCAACTCCGATATGTGCATTGGCCGCGGCCATATTCCGCTCCGCGGCGGCGATGTCCGGGCGCCGTTCGAGCAGTTCGGACGGAACTCCAACAGGGATTGCCGGAGGGGCGCTCGTAGTGGGTTCCACCGGGATATAGAACGTTGACGCAGGTTTGCCGACAAGCATGGCAATCGCATGTTCATACTGCGCTCGCGCAATCCCGATGTTGATTGCCGCCGATTGCGCGCTCTCCAGCGTTGTCTGCGCTTCTACGAGGGATATCTGGTCGTCAACGCCGGTGTCATAGCGGGTCTTTGCAATTTCAAGTGCCTTCTTGTCGGCTTCCACCGTGTCGTTGAGGATTTTTTGCAGCGCATCCTGGCCGCGAATCTCAAAAAAGTATTCGGCGAGGCTGGCTTGTTCCGTGAGGCGTTCATTCTCCAGGTCGGCAGCGCTCAACTGTGCTTCGTATTGACTGGCGCGCACAGCATTGCGGACTTTGTCCCAAAGATCGGGTTCCCACGAAACGCCGGCCGGCAGAGAAAACACCTGAGATTGCTTACCGCTTGTTGTGCCGCTGCTGCTGGATCCAACGTTGGAAGATGATTGCGATCGGGTGTAGGAGCCACCAACGCTCACGGTCGGAAAATACTGCGAGCGCGCCTCACGCACCAGGGCGCGCGCTTCCATAAAGTTCTCGAAGGCCTGGCGGATATTCTGGTTGTCGATATTGAGTTGATCTTCTAGCGCATTCAACTCCGGCTCATTGTAGATCTCCCACCACTTACCGTGAAGGGCCTCGTCCTGTGGCTGCGCGACCGTCCATCCAGCGGATTCCTTGAATTGAGTTGGAGACTCCTTGAAGGCCTGAGGCGCAGTAATCGCGGGCGGAAGATACCTGGGTCCTACGTTGCATCCAGCCAGCATCGCGCAGAACACCGCGACAGAAAGTCCATCAAAAGCTGCGTATACTTGCCGGGATCGCACGCTCGACTTTTTCATCGTGAACACTCCATAGGCTAGGGTGCCTCCGCAATTCTGTTGGGGAGGGTCGCCGATTGTTTGCCGCGGAACCAAAGGCGCGCCCAATCGAAGAGAATATAAACAACGGGCGTGGTGTAGAGAGTCAGCATCTGGCTGACGATCAGTCCGCCTACGATTGTGATGCCGAGCGGACGCCTCAGCTCGGAGCCGGTCCCGGTGCCGAAAGCCAACGGCAGCGCTCCAAACAACGCGGCCATGGTTGTCATCAGGATGGGGCGAAAGCGTAGCTGGCAAGCTTCAAAGATGGCTTCTGTGGTGGATTTGCCGTGTTCGCGCTCCGCCACCAGCGCAAAGTCAATCATCATGATCGCGTTCTTTTTCACAATGCCTATGAGCAGGATAATGCCGATGATCGAGATCACGTTAAGGTCGATCTTGAAGAGCATAAGCGCGAGCATGGCTCCCACGCTCGCCGACGGCAAGGTGGAAATGATGGTGAGAGGATGCACCAGGCTCTCATACAAAATGCCGAGGACAATGTAGACAGCGAGCAGCGCTGTACCAATGAGAAGAGGCTCGCTGGCCAGAGAGGTTTGATATGCGGACGCAGTCCCGGCAAAGAAGCCGCGGACGGTTTGCGGCATATTGAGCTTCTCCTGCATCTGGGAAACCAGGCGGGTGGCATCGCTCAACGACATATCCGTCGCAAGATTGAACGACACCGTTACGGATGGAAAGGAACTGGTGTGATTGATGAGCAGAGGCGTCGTGCTCGCTTGCGCTGTGCTGACCGTGGAGAGCGGAACGATGCCGCTGCCCGTGGTGTTGAGGTAGATGTTCTTCAAGCCGTCGGGGCTCTGCCAGTACTGCGGCGCTACCTCCAGCACCACGTAATACTGATTCAACTGAGTGTAGATGATGGAGACTTCCGATTGACCGAAGGCGCTGTAGAGGGATTGGTCCAACGACTGCGGCGTGATGCCGAGCCGCGCGGCGGTGGGGCGATCGTAGCTGAGTGACTCTTGAAGGCCGCTGTTCTGAGCATCGCTGCTCACATCCTGGAAGCCGGGAATCTTCTGCATCCCTGATAGCAAAACGGGGCCCCAGTGTGCCAGGTCCTCCACATTGTCCGACTGAATCGTGTATTGGTACATGGCATTGCTCTGTCGCCCTCCGATGCGCAGATCCTGCGCGGCCTGGAGGAAGGCTGAAGCAACCGGGAGCCGGTTGAGTTTGGGCCGCAGGCGGTTGATCACATCCGCCGCGGAGATCTTCCGCTCATTCAGCGGCTTCAGCGCGATATTGATACTGCCGGTGTTCCCGGTGCCCGTATGAGCAATGACATTCGCGACAGCCGGGTCAGCCTGGATGACCTTCTCGATTTGCAGGATCGAGTTGTCCATGATCGGAAACGATGCATCCTGCGGGCCTCGCGCGTTGCCTGTGATTACTCCTGTGTCCTGTTGCGGGAAAAAGCCCTTCGGGATAATATCGATGAGATAAAAATTCAACGCAATGGTGAGAACCAGGAGAGCGAATATCGGCCATGGATGCTTGAGCACCCAAGTCAGAGAGCGGCTGTACGTGGAGAGCATCCAGGTAAATCCACGCTCGGTGACCCGATACGCGCTGCCGTGCTTGATGGTTCTCTCGTCCTTGAGCAGATAGGCGCACATCATGGGAGTGGTGGTCAGCGAGATCAGCATCGAAACAACGATGGCCGTCGACAGCGTGATCGCAAACTCGCGGAAGAGTCGGCCGACGATGCCGGCCATGAGCAGAATGGGAATGAACACCGCAATCAGCGACATGCTGATCGACAAAATGGTGAACCCGATCTCTTTGGAACCTTGAAACGCGGCCTTCATGGGCGTCATGCCCGCTTCACGCAGGCGTGAAATGTTTTCCATCACCACGATGGCGTCATCGACGACGAAACCCGTCGAGATGGTCAGCGCCATCAGCGAGAGGTTGTCGATGCTGAAGCCGAACAGGTACATGGCGGCGAAGGTGCCGATGAGCGATGCGGGAACGGCTACAGTGGGAATGAGTGTGGCGCGCCAGTTGCGCAGGAAGACGAAGACGACAAGAATCACCAGGATGACCGAGAGGATGAGCGTGCTCTCCACATCGCTGACGGAAGCGCGGATGGTTGTGGTGCGGTCAAGAACAATGGTGGTCTTGATGCCTTGCGGAATGGACGCTTCAATCGACGGCAATTCAGCGCGGACACGATCGACGGTGTCGATGATGTTGGCGCCCGGCTGGCGGAAGATCATGATGGTGATCGAGGGTGTGCCATTCAGATACCCCGCGTTGCGGATATTCGACTGCCCTTCAGTTACGTCGGCCACATCGGCGAGCCTGACCGCCGCTCCTTTGTTGTAGCCGACAATGAGCGTCTTGTATTGGTCGGCGCGTGAGATCTGGTCGTTGGTGATGATATCCGCGGTCGTGGCTCCGTCGGAGAGTTGACCGGTAGGCTCGTGAGCATTCTGCTGGCTCAGTACAGACTGAAGATTCGGGATGGTAAGACCGTGGCTGTTGAGCAGTGTGGGATTCACTTCCACGCGCACCGAAGGACCGGCGCCACCGCCGACCGATACCTGTCCGACCCCATTAATCTGCGAGAGCTTCTGCGCAATGACCGACGACGCCTCGTCATAGAGCGTCGGCTTGTCGTATTTATCTGAAGTCAGCCCCAAAATAATGATCGGCGCGTCCGCGGGATTCACCTTGCGATACGTCGGGTTGGCGGGCAGGTTTGCCGGCAGGTAAGTGCGTGCCGCGTTGATGGCCGCCTCCACATCTCGCGCTGCGCCGTCGATGTCGCGGCTCAGATCGAACTGGAGAGTGATCGAGGTGCTGCCGAGCGAGCTCGATGAGGTCATCTCGGTCACGCCGGCGATGTGGCTGAACTGGCGCTCCAGCGGAGTTGCGATCGAGGAGGCGGTAATCTCGGGGCTTGCGCCGGGCAAGCCGGCCGAAACCGAGATCGTCGGAAAATCCACTTGCGGCAATGGGGAAACAGGAAGAACGTTGAAGGCGATGGCCCCCACAAGCGTGATGCCCGCAGTCAACAGCGTGGTGGCAACGGGCCGGCGGATGAAGGGGGCGGAGATATTCATGCTTCCTCCGCCGGGATAGCTTCATCGCCGCCTTCGACACTCTTCGGCGCGCGAGCGAAGCGATGGCCTAGATTATCGAAAAGGATGTAAATGACAGGAGTTGTGTAGAGCGTGAGCACCTGGCTCAGCAGCAGCCCGCCCACCATGGCAATGCCCAGAGGACGCCGCAGCTCCGAGCCCATCCCTTGACCGAGAGCCAGCGGAAGGCCCGCCAGCAGAGCCGCCATGGTGGTCATCATGATGGGGCGGAAGCGCAGCAGGCAAGCGTCGTAAATCGCGTCGGTTGCGTTCTTCCCGTGCTCCCGTTCTCCCTCCATCGCGAAGTCGACCATCATGATTCCGTTCTTCTTGACAATGCCGATCAGCAGAATGATGCCGATGATCGCGACGACGCTGAGGTCCTGCTTGAACAGGATGAGAGCCAGCAACGCGCCCACGCCCGCGGACGGCAGCGTGGAGAGAATGGTGATGGGGTGAATGAAGCTCTCGTACAATACTCCGAGCACAATATAAACCGCTGCCAGCGCGGCCAGAATCAGCAAGCCCTCATTGGAGAGCGAACCCTGGAATGAGGCCGCGGTCCCCTGAAATCCATACTGGACGCTGGCCGGCATGTTCAGATCCTTTTGCGCTTTTTCGATGGCCGTGATTGCGCCTCCCAGCGCGGCGTTGGGAGCAAGATTGAACGACACGGTCACGGCAGGGAACTGTCCCTGGTGATTGATCGAGAGCGGCTCTGCGACTTTCTCAATGTGAGTGAACGCACTCAGCGGTACCGCATTGGGAGCTGCGGTCGTGGTGACTGCATTCGCCGTTGCAGTGCCGCTCGCGCCCACTCCCGACCGAATGGCATTCGAGGGCGCGCTGAGGGCTGCCGAGGAAGGAGTGTAGGCCACAGCGGTCGTGGTTGCATTCGAACCGGCGGACGAGGACCCCGAGGAAGCATAAGACGACGAAGCACCCGGACCGCTGCCGCCCGCGGAGGTGTTGGTCTGGATATACAGGTCCTGGAGTTTGCCGGGGCTTTGCTGATCGCTTGGAGCCGTTTCTAGAATCACGTGATACTGGTTCAACTGCGTATACATGGTGCTGATCTGCCGCTGTCCATACGCGTCATAGAGAGTGCTGTCGATGGTGGAGGGCGCAATGCCGAGCCGCGATGCGCTGACACGATCGATGACCAGCGATACCGCCAGCCCCCCGGTTTGCTGGTCCGTCGCCACATCGGCAAGCTGAGGCAATTGCTTCATCTTGTCGACAAGCCGGCCGGTCCACAAGTTCAACTCGTTTGCGTCGGGGTCTTCCAGCGTGTATTGATACTGGGTGCGGCTCACCCGGTCGTCCACGGTAATATCCTGCACCGGCTCCATGAAGAGCTCGATGCCCTCGACCGGCTTGAGGTTCGTTTGCAGCCTGCGAATCACATCGGAGGCGCTCAGGTTGCGCACGCCAATCGGCTTCAGGTTGATCGACATTCGTCCGCTGTTCAAAGTAGTATTGGTCCCGTCCGCGCCGATAAAGGAGGACAAACTCTCGACCGCCGGGTCTTGCAGGATGATGGCTGCAAGTTGCTGCTGCTTCTGCTCCATGGCCGCAAAGGAAATCGTCGCCGGCGCTTGTGAGATGCCCTGAATCTCACCTGTATCCTGTACAGGAAAGAATCCCTTGGGGATCACGATGTAGAGCACAATCGTCAGCACCAGCGTGGCTGCGGCCACCAGCAGCGTGATGGTCTGGTAGCCCAGCACAAACTTGAGCGTGCGGCCGTAAAACGCGATGACGTTTTCGAAGACACGCTCGGAAGCCCTGTAAAAGCGCCCCTGCTGGTTTTTGGGAGTCCGGCGCAGAATTCGCGAACACATCATGGGCGTCAGCGTCAACGACACAACCGCCGACAGGATGATGGTGACGGCCAGGGTGACCGCGAATTCGCGAAAGAGGCGGCCCACTACATCGCCCATGAAGAGCAGCGGAATCAGCACCGCGATCAGCGAGACGGTGAGAGAGATGATGGTAAAGCCGATCTGCTCAGCGCCCTTCATGGCCGCCTGCATGGGCGTGTCCCCGGCCTCGAGAAAGCGCGTAATGTTCTCGATCATTACGATCGCGTCATCGACCACAAAGCCCGTAGAGATGGTGAGCGCCATCAGGGAAAGATTGTCCAGGCTATAACCCAGCGCATACATGACGCCGAAGGTGCCCACCAATGAAACCGGCACGGCAATGCTGGGGATGATGGTGGCGTAAAGGTTGCGCAGAAAGAGAAAGATCACCATCACCACCAGCGCAACGGTCAGCATCAACTCGAACTCAACGTCGGAGACGGAGGCGTTGATAGCGGTGGTGAGATCGGTGAGCGGAGTAACCTTGATGGATGCCGGCAGGTTGACCTCAAGCTGGGGCAGAATCGCCTTGATGGCCTTCACCACGCTGATGGTATTTGCGCCGGGCTGCCTTTGAATGTTGACGATGACCGCAGGCGTCTCGTTCATCCACGCCGCCTGCTTGTTGTTCTCGATGCCGTCCACCACCTGCGCAACATTGCTGAGTATGATGGGCGCGCCGTTGCGGTAGGCAACCACGACCTTGCGATAATCGTCGCTGGTCACCAACTGATCGTTGGCGTTGATCTGATAATCCTGATGAGGCCCGTCGAAGTTTCCCTTGGCGGCATTGACGCTGGTCTGCGTGAGCGCCGTGCGCAGGTCCTCAAGATTGAGTCCGTAAGACGACAGCGCGGTCGGATTGGCTTGAATGCGCACTGCCGGCTTTTGCCCGCCGCTGATGCTCACCAGGCCCACCCCGCTCAACTGCGAAAGCTTGGGAGCAAGCCGCGTATCCACCATATCCTCAACCTGCGAGAGCGGAATGGAGTCGGACGTGATGGCCAGCGTCAGCACGGGAGCATCCGCCGGATTGGTCTTGCTATAAACAGGAGGCGAGGGAAGGCTCGACGGCAAAAAACTCTGCGCTGCGTTAATCGAGGACTGAACCTCTTCCTCGGCGATGTCGATGTTGAGGCTGAGAGCGAACTGCAACACAATCACAGACGATCCGCCGGAGCTGGTCGACGTCATCTGGCTCAGCCCCTGGAGTTGGCCGAACTGCCGTTCAAGGGGCGCGGTCACCGTTGTGGCCATTACGTCCGGGCTGGCGCCGGGATAGAAAGTCAGTACCTGGATGGTCGGGTAATCAACCTGAGGCAATGCAGAAACCGGCAGTTGGGTATAGGCAACAATACCTACCAGCAGGATTGCCGCCATCAGCAGCGACGTGGCTACGGGGCGCTCGATGAAAGGCCCGGATGGACTCACGGAGTCTTGCCCTCAACGGGATTTGCCGGAGGCGCCTGCTTCGACACCACGACTTTACTCCCGGCCTGCAACTTGTCGAAGCTGCTGGTCGCCACGACCTCGCCGGGATTGATTCCCGTGACCGAGGTCATGCCGCCGTCGGCAACGCCCGTCTTGATATTGCGCACGCTCGCTACACCATTCGTTACCACATAGAGGAACGCAACTTGTCCGTTGTGCTGGACGGCGTTGGTGGGAACCAGAGTGACTCCGTCGAGCGTATTCACCAGCAATCTTGTGTTCACAAACTGGTTCGGGTACAAAGCGCCGTTCTTGTTATCGAATTGGGCGCGCAATTTGACGGTGCCGGTCGTGGTGTCGATCTGGTTGTCGATGGTCTGCAACTTGCCCGATGCGATCCTGGCGGTTTGGGAGCGATCCCACGCCTCGACGGGCAGCGTATGCATCTTCCGCATCCGCGCCTGCACTTGTCCCAGGCTATCCTCCGCCATCGTGAAGATCACGGTCGTGGGCTGCATCTGCGTGATCACCACCAGCACAGTGGATGCGTTTGCCTGCACCACGTTCCCTGGGTCCACCAGGCGTAGGCCTGTCTGCCCGGCAATCGGCGCAGTGATGTGGCAGTAGCTGAGTTGCACCTGATCGTAATTCACGGCGCCTTGATCGTTTTTCACCGTGCCCTGATCCTGCAATACAAGCTTCTCCTGGTCGTCCAGCACCTGCCTGGAGATGCCGTTGCCGGCCCACGCGGCGCGATAACGGTCCAGGTCCATCTGCGCTTGCGCCAGAACATTGGTGTCGCGCTCCAGCGCGCCCTGGGCCTGAAGCAACTGCGCCTGATAGGGCAGCGGATCGATGTCGATCAACGCATCCCCTTTTTGAACGAACTGCCCCTCGCTGTAATGCACAGCGGTCAGGACTCCACTGGCTTGCGCCAAAATGGAGGCGGTATAGACCGGAGTGACCGTGCCGATCGCATCGAGGTAGATGCCGATGCTGCCCTTCGCGGCAGTGGAGACAGTGGCTGTGACGGATGGTTTCACTGCCGCCAGTGCTTTCTTGGCAGCCGCTGCCTTGGCTTCGTTCTTGTGGATGACCATGAAGACGATCACGGCCAGAAGCAGCAGGAGCAGCAAGCTCGTCCACAGAATCCAGCGCTTCCGATACCACGGAACAGGCGGGGACAGCTGATGAGCCGCGCCCAAGTGCTGACCACCCCATTCGTCTTCGATTTCAGACATACAGGACTCCGCGACTACGCACCGTTGGCAAAGTGCTGCTCGCAGAATCGCTGAATTCCGGGGCGATTGTATGCTCAGTATTGCTCAGTTTCGGAGCGTATATATAGCAAGGAGGTTCGGAGAGTACTGTGGGCTTTTCAGTGGGGGAAAGGATGAAAATGTTATTGAATCTGGAGCGGGAGACCGGGATCGAACCGGCGACATTCAGCTTGGGAAGCTGACGTTCTGCCACTGAACTACTCCCGCTTCAGAGAGAATTATACCTCGCGGAATAGATAGGGAGAAATCCGGCCTGGCTGCGCTGCGGATCACGACCGTCTATTGAGGATTTGGAGGCGTTGCAGGATCTCCGTGACCCGCAATCCGGTCAGATAGTGCGCATCGGCAGGGGCCAATCTTTCGATCAACCCGCATTCCCCAGCACCGACTCGTAATAGCGCACGTAATGCGGCACCACCAGCGATGAGCAGAAGCGCTTCTGCGCTGTCTTGCGCCCCGCCAGGCGCATAGCTTCCAGCCGGTCGCGATCCTTCAGCAGGCTCAACGCTCCGGCGGCCATTGCCTCCACGTCTCCCACCGGATAGAGCAGCCCGGTCACGCCGTCGTCAATCAGCTCCGGCACGCCGCCCACCCGCGTGGCAATCGACGGCACCTTGCAGGCCATCGCTTCCAGCGCCGCCAACCCAAAGGACTCCAGTTCGCTGGGCATCACCATCAGATCAGCCAGCGGCAGCAATTCGTTGACCCGCTCCTGCTTGCCGAGAAAGTGAACGCGGCATTGGATTCCCAGGTCGTGCGCCAGCCATTCGGCCGCCGAGCGCTCCGGCCCGTCGCCCACCAGCACCAGTTGCGCGGGAAGCTCGCGCTGCACCTGGGAAAAAATCTTCACCACGTCCACCACCCGCTTGACCGGCCTGAAGTTCGACAGATGCATCAGGATCGCCTCTTCCGGCTTGGCCAGACGCAGCCGCGACTTGGCCCGCGCGGCCTCATCCTTGATAGCCACATACTCGTTGCAGTTGACGAAGTTGGGAATCACCTCGATGGGCCGCGTGATGCCGAAGTGCTTGAGCGTTTCGTCTTTCAGGTAGCTGGAGATGCTGGTCACTCCGTCGCTCTCCTGAATGGCGTAGCGGGTGATGGGCAGATAGCCGCGGTCCATGCCCACCAGCGTGATGTCGGTGCCGTGCAGCGTGGTGACAAAGGGCAGCCGGCGGCCGCTCGTGGCCAGCATCTGCCTCGCCAGCAGCGCGCTCACCGAGTGGGGAATCGCGTAATGCACGTGCAGCAGATCCAGCGAATATAACTCGGCGATCTCGGCCATCCGCGAGGCCAGCGCCAGGTCGTAGGGCGGGAACTCGAAGAGCGGATAACTGGAGACCGGAACCTCGTGGTAGGTGATACCGTTGTCGCGCCCGCTCAGCCGGAAGGGCTGCGAGTAAGAGATGAAGTGCACCTCGTGGCCCAGCGCGGCCAGTTCGATGCCCAGCTCCGTGGCTACCACGCCCGAGCCGCCGTAGGTGGGATAACAGGTAATGCCGATGCGCATATTCTTCTCGTCGCGTGCGGATTCAGACTCTTGGAGATAGACGCGGCTGGAGGCTCCGGAGTTTCTTAAGCCTGTTAATAGATGCCGGGAATCAGCTGCTTGGTTTGCCGGCTGTACGCAGCATACTCGGCGCCGAAGGCCTCGTTCAACGCAATCTCCTCGACGTGAATTCTGTAGAGGAATGCAGCGGTGATGGGTACGAACAGCACACAGAATCCTAGCCAATTGCGTACTTCAATGCCCAGTCCGAGAAACGCCAGCAAGGAGCCGGTGTAGGCCGGATGACGCAGATAGCGGTAAAGGCTGCCGCGATAGATCTTTTGATTGTTGCGGATGGCTACATTCGAACTGAAGGCCTTGCCCAGCGAAAGAATTGCCGTCGCGCGAAGGACGATGCCGGCGAGCAGCACAATCATGGACACCAGGATCAGCCAGTGCGCGCCGCCAAACATATTCGAAGGCATCCTGGAACGGATCGTTTCCGCGTCGAAGATCGCCAGAAAAATCACCACCCACAGGAGAATCAGCGATCCGCGGTCCTTAACCACGCCTCCGCCGCGCCGTGTGCGCGTGGTAAGTCCCAGCAATACCTCGGAGCTGGCCCATCCGTAGACCAGAATCTTCCAAAAGAAAGCGATCTCCAAAATGCCTCCATCTTCCAGCGCAAAGCAGGGATTTCCTGCAAGTTGTGTCGCAAGGGAATACGCAATTGCGGCAACTGAGGTTCCCGAGCTTCGCCGTTTACAGTTGAAAGCCGAACTTGAATCAACCGCTGCCCAGTTGGGAAAAATCGATACGCTCGATTCCATCTCCCCAATGGAAGGCCGCAAGTGCCGCCCGCTCAATCTCCCGCGAAGCCAGCAATCGCGTGTGCGCCAGGGCCAGATCGGCGTCGTTGTAGCTGGGATGCGTGACCAGCTCCCACGTGCCGGCGGGAAGATTGCTGAGCAAAGCAGCCAGCGTGGCGGCGTCGAGAGTTCCTGTAGCCAGCACGCCGAGCGCGCCGTCAGTGGTCACAAAGCCTTCTTCCGCCAAAATGCGCCGGAAGGCCGGCTCCCACAGCCGCAGCAGGCTCACCTCGGCGCGGCGCAGCCACGGAGCATGGAGCGTGGCCCGCCGGCTCCATGCCGGCTCAAAGGGATTGCGCACCGCGCGAATCCCCGCCGCCCGCGCCGCCCGCAACACTGGCCTGAGCACGGCGGGAAACATATGTACGTGCTTGTGCGTGTCGATGTGCGTCAGCGCGACGCCCCTGGATTGCAGCAGCGCAATCTGCGCGGCGGTCTCGGCTTCGATCTCGCGGGCGAAGATCGACTGTGAAGGCCAGTAACGAGCCCAAGGGTCGCGGTATAGCCGATGAATGAAGCTCAGCAGCGAAGAAGACCGAAAGCGCCCATCCACCGGGCCGGCTAGATGCGGAATATCACGTGTTGGCGAGAGCACCGGCTCGCCGTCCACCAGCACTACGTGGCAGCCCACCCCCAGAGTCGGCGTGGAGCGGGCAATTGCGATGGCCTCATCGGTGGCCGAGGCACGCGCCATCAGCGTAGCGCTGGTCAGCGCTCCGGCCCGGTGCAGCTCGGCAACGGCGCGGTTGACCCCTGCGGTCAGCCCAAAGTCGTCGGCATTGAGGATGAGACGGCCCACCCCGTGAGTCTATCAACACCGGCCGCGGTGCTATTGGTGCGCGCCGGAGGAGTCGCTTCGCTGACCGGCAAGCAAGCGCGCTGCTATGATGAAGAGAGGCCGAAAGCCTTCCCGCCGCGCGTGGGCGGTTAGCTCAGCTGGTTAGAGCGCCTGCCTTACAAGCAGGAAGTCGGGGGTTCGAATCCCTCACTGCCCACCATTCTCTATAAATCATTGATAATAAATACATAGATAGTTTTTCCCTTCAATATTAATGAGGTTCCTGCCTGGCGGGTGACGCAGGTTCCGCAGGTTTAATAAACAAGAGATGGGCGCCCCAGATCCGTGGGAACCCCCGGACCTGGGGCGCCCAAAGTTGTGAAGTCAGAGAGAAGTAGAGCGTCGTCCGGGGCGGCTTGCTTGCTGTAGGGGATCCAATCGCCGGTTTCGCTCTTGTGCCGCGCCGCGGAGAAAGAAACTTGAAAAGAAGGCTCCCCATTCCTTGATCTGCGGTGATACTCTGCTTGCATGGATTTCGCCAACGAGCGAATTCCATGGCGGCAGCAACGCCGTGACGGCGCGGCTTCCGAGCGGGGGAACTTTGCGCTGCCCTCATAGCTGCCGCCTCAGCGACTGCGAGCCTTGGATAAGAACATGGAGATTGAGATCGTTGTACTCGGCGAGCCGAGCAAGTGGGTCTTGAATCAATCGCGCATTCGCATCGGACAGGATCCGAAGTGCGAAGTCAGCCTGCCGGGCGGAAAGTATCCCACGGTCTCCGGAGAACACGTGGCGCTGGATGTGGCGGATGGCGCGGTCAAACTGGTCAAGGGGACGCGAGCGGGCGCTGAGACCTTCCTGAATGGCCATCCTGCCGGCGAGGGCGTCACCATCCGCACCGGCGATGTGCTGCGTTTGGGCGCGGGCGGACCGGAACTGCGCATTCGCCTGCTGGAGCAGGCGGCCAGGTCCACGGTTTATGAGCCCACGCGTGTTCTTAATCAATCTGCCCAGACCTCGTATGAGCCTACACGCATTATGAATGAGCAATCGCGTACCACACATGAACCCACCCTCGCCATCAGTGAGCAACCGCGCTCTACACATGAGCCCACCCGCATCATCAGTGAGCAATCGCGCATGGCGTATGAGCCCACCCGCATCATCAGTGAGCAACCGCGCACCACGCATGAACCCACCCGCGTGATCGGTGAGCAATCGCGCACCACGTATGAACCCACCCGCGTGATCAGTGAGCAACCGCGACCCACGCGTGAGCCCACGCGCATCGTGAGTGAGCAATCGCGCACCGCGCATGAGCCAACGCGCGTGATCTCCAGCCCGGCAGCAGCGGCTATTCCCGCCGCATCGCCACCGGCGGCAGGCGCGGCGGCAAGACCGAGCTACACAACCCAGCCTGCCCGCGGGGTCTCCTCCAGCCCCTATACTCCGTCCGCATCGGCGGTCTCGCCGCGGCGCGCGGATACGTTGGCGACTTCCGGTGGAACGCAGGCAGGATACGGACAACTTCGCGGCCAGGAGTCCTCGGGACAATCCAATGCCGCGCAACTGGCCGCGACGCGCGCGGCAGAAAGTGAAAATATGCAAACCCTCGAAGGCAAGCTGAATACGCTGCGGATCATTCTGGCGGTAAATCTGGTGGTATTGTTGGCCCTCTTCACTTATGCCTATCTACAGGCCCAGGAACTTGCGCAGACTCACAAGGATTTGCAGGCATTGCGCGTGCAGGCGCAGTCGGCTGTCGGTACGCTCACACCCTCGCTCGATGCCCGGCTGAATGTCTTTGAGAAGCGCATGGACTTGATGGATGAGAAGGTCGCTACTGCCCAGGACCGCATGGTCAAGGGCATGGATGCGCAAGCCAAGATCGCCGAGGACCGCATGGCCCAGCGCATGAACGCGGAGATTCCCGCCATGCTGGACAAGTATGTGAACCAGAAGATGGTGGAGCTGAAGCACTAGAGCAAAACCAGGGATAGGGATACTGTAGCCTGATTAGCCTTGTCGAAGGTCGCCGCTTTCTGATGATTGCGTCGACTTGAGTGTGATGGTTTCGGGATACGCCATCCCTGGTTTTGCTATAACGCGGCTGTGAGTGATGCCGGCGTTCTGCCAGGACGCGGCTTGACACGCGCCGTGAATGTGGACGCGATGTCCGAACTGATGCGGGGTTTCCCTAGCCGCGGAAGCGGGAAATCAGGCTTGTCTGCGAGGCTTTTCTTTGCGTGTTCTGCCACTCCGTCTTCACATCCGGGCTGGCGTAATCGAGGATGCCAAAGACACTCTGGAGCGCCTGTCCCGCGCCCTCCCGGTTGTGATCCTTCAGCAGCGACTTGGCGACACCCAGGGCCTCTCCGACCACCCGGTCGGCAACCGCCTGTCCCCGTGCGTGAAATGCCTCTCCGATCGGCCCGAAGAGTGAGGTATTTGCGGAAGCCGCCATGGCGCGCCGCATCACCGCTTCGCCCGCGGGAAGGTCGCTCTCCAGCCCCGCATACGCTCGGCCCACCGTCCTGAAGAGAGCCTGGGTGCGTTCTTCCTCGAGCGCCGCAAGAGAGGTTTGCACGCGCGGTGAACGCAGAACGGGCTGCGGCTGCATCTTCAAAAACTCCAGAGCCTCGTTCTGCTTGCCCGCCTGAACCAGGAGCACCGCCGAGGCCAATCCGGCGTCGATCTGCTGGCGCAGCGAGTCGCGGCTGGCCGACGCCTGGTCGAGAAGCATATGCAGAGCTGTGTCGTCGGCCTGCTGAAGCGCATCTTCCAGAAAATTGATCGCTTCATCATAGGCCGCATCGCTCATCAGCGACTGAGCCTGGGCAAGCTGGTTGCGGAGCTGTTCCTGGCGCCGGTACTCCACCTCCTCGGCGCGGGCAAAATCCAGCAGGGAGAGGATTTCGCCGGTGGCGATGCCCTCGGTCTGGCACAACTCCAGAACACGCACCGCATCGGAAAACTGCTTTTTCTCCAGCGACTCGCGGGCCCTGGCCAGGTAATCGGCGCGGCGTTCTTCCACGCTTTGCTGGCGGAAGCGCTCCGCCAGCAGTGCCTCCAGGCTCAGCAGCCGCTCCTCGCCGGGCAGCCGCAGACGGGCCTTGCGCACCAGTTCCAGCGCCTCGCGAGGACGAAGGTTGCGGCAGGCCTGCACCGTTTCGTCCACCAAAAAGCGATTCTCATATTCCTTGATCTGGCGTTCCACTTGCGTATTCAGCCGGTACAGAGAGGCTTCGGTCGGCATCGCGGCCATCGCCTGCTGAATGGACTTTGCGGCCTGCTGAAGCTGCTCATAGCTGACGGCCTGGGCAACTTCCTCCTCCAGCTTTGTGACCGCCTCCCGGCGCCGGATTTGCTCCAGTCCGGTATTGGCGTCGCCCATCAGAAGCGGCAGCTCGGGGTTGGTAGGATCGACCTCCTCAACCTGCTTGAGCAGTTCGAGGGCTTCGTTATAGTGGCGGAAGCTGATCTCCCCCCGCGCGGAATCCAGCAGCGACTTGGCCTGGGCGTGACGCTGGGCCTGCTCCGCCTCTTTGGTAAGAGTGTTGCTGAGCGCTACGATCCGGGGATTCGTTTTATCGACCTTGAGAGCCTTCTGTGCGGCTGCGATCGCGTTCTTGAAGTCGCCCTTGCGCCGCGCGGTCTCCGCCTGCTGGATGAACTCGTTGATCTTGTCCTGCTTTTCCTTCTCCTTTTGCGCCTTCTCCCGCAGCTTGACCAGCTCCGGATTCGAGGAATCCAGCTCCAGCCCGCTCTCCAGAACGGAAAGGCTCTGGTCGAAGCGGTTATGGCTGATTGCGTCTTCGGCCTGCAGACGAATCTGCTGAATCTTCTCATCGCGCTGCCGCTGGCTGAGCTGGCGCTGAATCTCGGCCAGCAGCGCCTTGGCCTCGGCGTGCTTGCTGTCGATCTTCAGCAGCTGATGGAGCGTGGTGCGCGCGCGGTTGAAGTCCTCAGCTTCAATCAGGCGCTTGGCCTCGGGCAACAGCTCCAGAACCTCCTCCTGCCTCAGTTCCACGATCACCGCGCTCAGATCCGCGGCCATCTCCTCGGCCGTCGAGTAGCGCTCGTCCAGGGACTTGGCCAGCGCGCGGTCCACGATCAGTTCCAGGGAGGCGGGCAGATCCTGGCGGATGCTGCTCAGCCGAGGAGGCGGATCATTCAGAATCTTGTTCATCAGCACGCTGTCCGCGCCGGTGAAGGGAAGCTGTCCCGCCACCAATTGAAACAGAACCACGCCCGCGGCAAAGATATCCGAGCGGCCATCGATGTTCTCGTTGCGCAACCGCTCCGGGGCCATGTAGGGCACCGTGCCGATCAGGTTGCCGGTCCGGGTCAGGCCCTGGTCTCCTTCGCGCTTTTCCAGGCGGGCGATGCCGAAGTCCAGCAGCTTGGCCGTTCCGTCCGGCTGCACAAAAATATTCGCCGGCTTGACGTCGCGATGGATGACGTTGTTGCGATGGGCATAACCGAGCGCATCGCAAACCTCCTTCAGGACGCCCAGCCGGTCGGCCATGGAAAGCTGCGAGTCGCTACGGATCAGCTTATCGAGGGGTTCGCCCGCAACCCGCTCCATCACAATGTAGGGGGTTCCGTCGTCGTCCCCCAGGTCGTAGACGATGACGATGTTGGGGTGGTTGAGCCGTCCCGTTCTGCGGCCTTCCTCGTAGAAGCGGGCCAGCATATTGTCGTCGCCCGCAAAGCCCTGGGTCAGCGTCTTGATCGCCACCTCGCGGCCGATCTGCTTGTCGATGCCGCGGTAGACCACACCCATGCCTCCGCGTCCCAGCACGTCGATAATCTCGTACTTGCCGATATGGGTTTTTTCTCCGATCGGCTTGTTCCCCGGGGAATCCACGTTCTTGCCCTGCCTCTCGCCTGCCTCAAACCGCAACTGCGCCGCGCTCTACGGCGCATCGTTTGATTCCGGCAGCATATTGAAATTCGCCATCAGAAACTGCTTGGCGTGGACGCGTTCCACGGAATTATCCTCTTTGGTGAGGTTCAAAAACCGCAGGTAAGCTTCGCCGGCGCCGTCCAGATCGTCTTCTTTCTCTCTGCCGCTGGCTTTCTGGTAAATCGTCTCAGGCAGCGCTTCCACTTTCTTGCGAACGGCCGCTATCAGCTCATCACGCGCCGAGTTTTCCAGCGCGGTCAAGAACGCAGCCTGATCGGTCATGGTCCCGGTGGTCTTGATCCCCTGTGTGTCCTCCGACTTCACGTCTTCCAGCAGGATGTCCTTCTTGTGCTCCTCGCGGGTAATGGGCACAAGGCTGGTTCTCTGCTCGCTGAGCGAGTTCTCGATGCGGAACTGCAACTGAATCACACCGGTGATATTGATGACCTTCTTGTGGTAGGTATAGGGCCGGATGATGTCCTTGGTCACGGTCTTGGGCGTCGAATCGAGGATCTCATGGAGGTGCTGGACCTTCTTCACGGCTGCATCCACGTCCCGATTGGCATCCTTGATCGCGCCCGACTTCTTGCTCGCCTCCGCGCCTTCCAGACGAGCTTGGGCCGTCTTCAATTCCTCCTCCGCGGCCTCTGACGTGCGGTTGATCTTGTTCCACGCCTCGCTGGGAATCTGCTCCTCCCCGGAGCGGTACTCCGACTCCTCCGGCTCGATGGTGGGAACCACCGAAAGATGGTGGTCCAGCACGTCGCCGGCCAACTCGAAGTCCGGCTCCACCGGGGTTGTTTCGCCGGCGCGCACCACTTTGACCGGAACTCCCGAACTCTCCAGGCCGGTAATAATCGCATTTTCCAACTGCCCGGCCACGCCCTGACTGTCGCGCGACGAGGTCTGATCGCGGAACTGAACGCGAATCGACAGCTTGGAGCGCATCGCATGGGCCGGCGAGGCCTGCACAATCGCATCCCTCACCGCATCCAGGTTGGAAGCCTTGTACTGACGGGCCTCTTCCAGGTACTTCCATCCAAGCTCCGTGCCCGAACCGCCCGGCTTCTCCAAATAGTGTTTTGCCTGATCCAGAAGATAGGCGCTCAATTCATTTCCATCCAGGTCCAGCTTGTCCTTGTAGGTTTCGTTTTCGCTCAACTGATAAGCATTCTGCAGGTCCTTGTAGGCCTTCTCGATCCCGATCTCGTCGGCCAGTCCGCGAATCGGGCTGTGCGCCTGATGCAGGCTCTTCGCCTCCGTAGCCGCGGCCTGCACATAGGCCGGCTCCAGCGTCTTCATCTCATCGGCAACCAGCGCCTGCTGGGTGGCCGGCAAGTTGGCCAGCACCTCATATGCCCGGATCATGTTGTGCTGCGCCTGGTAGTCCGTGCTGGCGGCCAGCGCCTTCTGGGCGGCCGCCTTGTCCTCGGAGATCACCAACTGCTTCTGAGCGTTCTTCAGGGAGTCCCGCGCCTCGGAGGTGTCCTTGATGCTCGCGGCTTTCTCGAACTCCTTGATGGCGCCTTTCCAGTCTTCGCTCTGTTCCAGCTTGTTGCCCTGCTCCAGGTGGTAGCCGTATGTCGCATCCACCACCGCCGCCACGCGCGCCTCTTCCTCGGCAAACGCTCGATAGGGAAGAATAAATGTGTAAGCCTGGTCGAACTGCTTCGCGGTGACCGCGGCGTCAGCCGATTGCATAGCCGACTCAAACGTGTTGCTGTCTTGCAAAACGTCTCCCGTCAAAGCCTGACCCGGAGGGAAGAACGAATCGATCCCCGCCACAATGTCACTGAATTTCCGCGCATTCTGCAAGTGGGCATAGCCGGGCGTGCGCGCAGCCAATGCGGCGCGGTAGGCGTCCAGTTCGGTGCGTCCCAGATCAACGATGGCGGAAAGCCGGGTGCTGATCTCCTTGTCGAGCTGCGTAACCGAGGCCAACTCCGGCGCCAGGCTGCGCGCCTTGTCTGCCTTGGCCTTGGCGGTCTTCAGCTCGGAATAGATGGGCAATACAGCCGCCACGGATTTGTCATAAGCCTGGAGAGCGGTCTCGCCCACGGCGACAAATTGCGACGCCAGGGCGCGCTTCGCCTCCGTCGTGTGCTGCGCAGCCGGATACTTGGAAATGTAGGCTTGCCAGCCGTCCATATCGGAGGCCCTTAGCGCGCGCAGGTATTCGGCCAGCTCCGTGTTGGGGGCGGCGACAAAGAGCAGCTTCACCCCTTTCTTGATCGGCGGCGCGAACAAAGGGGTCCCGCCCACGTTGCTGATCGGGCTTCCCTGCAAGAGGGCTTGATCGGCCAGCCCGGAGAGCGAAAATGCTCCGCCATGCTCGAACTTCGCGTTGGACGGAACCACGCAGATGGTCTGCCCCGAACCCGGCGTGTAGTGCATCACGCCTTCCGCGTTGCGCTCCAAAACACCGCCCACGGCCAGCAACACCTTGCTCATCTTGCCGTAGGTGGATTTGTCCACCGCCGCGGACTGAAACGGAGTACAGTCCCGCATCTCCGCCTTGCCGTTGATCAGCACATTGGAGAGCTGCACGTAGGCGGCGCCGGATGGGCCATCATAGAGCTCGATGGCCGTCATGGGAATGTCTTTCGCCGAGGCCGGCGGCGCAAACCATCCAGCGCCAAACCCAGCCAGCACAAGAATCCCCGCCAGGGGACTCCACAGAACCGATAAACTTTGCAGAATAGTGCGTGATCTCATAATTTCACCTGTGAGCAGGCCCAACAAGCGAGTATCCCCGCCTGAAAGCCAGCGCCAGCGCTTCCCATAGCTCGCAAGAGGAACGCCGTTTCAGCGTTACAGAGGGGGACTCTCAAAAAAGCTGAAAACAAATTGTACGCCCTCTTGCGTTTTCTGCTACGCTATCACTTCCCCCTGAAGGTTGCAATTTATTTTCGACGGCGGTATGTCTAAGGCTGTAAAGTGACCATACAAGGAAAAAATGGCAGTGTCTACCCAATCTCGAATGCCTGAACGGGCGGAGGCGCAAAATTCCACCAGAACTCAGGGAATTCCCGCTCCCCGCGAAGCCTGCCTCTCGGCCCGTCTGTGGGCGGCTTCCGGCAATTCCGAGCCCCTACCGTCGCTCTGGGAGAACGAAAACCCGGCGGCCAGCCTGCTTCTTGACCTGATTGCCGCCTCGGAGGGCATTCCAGCCACCCGCCAGGGCGAAGTTCTGACCGCGACCTTCCCCACCTTCCAGACGGCGGTTCTTGCCGCCCGGCGTCTCCAGTGGGCGGTACAGGGATTCTCCGAAGCCGAGCGCCTCCAGGCGACCTCCCTTGCCCTCCTGGTTCACTCTCCGGAAGAGGAGCACGGGGCGACGATCGCCGAGGATAATTTTCATTCCCTCGAACAGGCGGCGCCGGGCGAGATTCTGCTGACGGAAAAGGCCAGCCAGCCCCTGGACCGCCTGCCCGGCTTTCCCTTGCAGGTGGCCTCCGGGGATGGCCTCTGGGAACTCGTGTGGCGCACCCCTGAAAGCCAATCGACTCGCTCCTATGACGAAGAGCTTCTCGCCCAGCTGATTGAACGGCAGGGCGTGGATCATCCCGAACACCAGGAGCAGCCACCCGCCGCAGAGGCAGATTATGCCGGGGAGGCCGAAGCGGAGGATCTGCGCCAGCCTGAACGCGCGCGCGGTATATCACGCGAACTGACGATCGGCCTGGCCGTCGCGGCATTGGTCGTCGTCGGCGCGGTGATCTTTTTTTTCACACAGGGAAAATCGAACCCGGCCCCCGCCCCGGAGCAGGCGCAGTCGCAGACTCAGGCTCAGACTCAACCCCAGACTCAACCCCAGACTGAGCAGCAACCTGCGACGGCTGCTCAAGGAGCTCCCGAGTCATCAGGCCCTGCCGCGCGCACGGCCAAACAGGAGCGCAACGGAGCTCCGATGGCCAAAACGCCCCAGAATCCCGCCAGGGCTGAGGTCAAGCCTCCTCCTGCCGCGCCCGAGCCGGAGAGAGAGAGACCCGCTCCCAAACCTGCCGAGCCTCCCGCCCAGAGAGCCAGCAAAGACAGTCGCTGCGATCTGGACCCAAGCCAATACAACGGCCTGATCGATCAGGCCTGGAAGAACCTGGGGCGCGGTAAGTATAACGACGCAAAGAGACAATTCGGCGCCGTGCTGGCCTGCGATGCCGGCAATGCCCGCGCCAAGGAAGGCATGGAGCGCGCCCGAATGGCGGCAGCCGAAGCCGACGGCTCGCAAAACTGAAGCAAGCTCTGAGCTCTCAGAAGCGAGACCCGGGGCACCCGATTTCATGCTGGTCGGAGATGGGATCGCGCGCAAAAAAGTGGCGAGCTACAGGCCGCCGATTTTTCAAAAGAGTGAAGCTCAATGCAGCCGGTTTACCCCCAAAATGAACAGCTATATGTCACCGGTTTCGGGGAAAGTGGTGCATGGTAGCTGTCCGGTTTTGCATGAAATGGTACCCCGTAGCGGTCCACTTTTATGGGAAAGGCTGCGGGGGCGACATTCTGTCAGGGACCAAGGGACCAAGGGGACAGGGGACTGAGGGACTAGGGACTCGGGACCAGGGACAAGGGACTCGGGACCAGGGAACAGGGACTAAGGGACTGAGGGACCAGGGACTCGGGACTGGGGACTCGGGACTGGGGACAAGGGACAAGGGACCAGGGACCAGGGAACAGGGACTAAGGGACTGAGGGACTAGGGACTCGGGACTGGGGACCAGGGAACAGGGAACAGGGAACAGGGAACAGGGAACAGGGAACAGGGAACAGGGA
>CAZQRX010000025.1:0-34313 GCA_964595845.1 uncultured Occallatibacter sp.
TGCAGCGCACCGGCGCCAATTGGTACATGGGCACCGCCGATGCGGTTTATCAGAATATTTATTCGATCGGCAGCGAGCAGCCCAAGCACATGATCATCCTCCAGGGCGACGCCATCTACAAGATGAACTACAACCGGATGCTGGAGTACCACAAAGAGACCAAGGCCGATGTCACGCTGGCCACGCTGCCGGTTCCACCCGAACAGGCCAAGCAGTTCGGCGTGGTGGAGGTGGGCAAGACGGGCGAGGTGCTGGGCTTTTTAGAAAAGCCTGCCACAACCACCTTCCGCTCACCCTTCAATCCCGGCTCCGTGGATGCCTCGATGGGCATCTATATCTTCAATACGGAAATTTTGCTGAAAGCGCTGATCGCCGACGCCGAGGATCCGGCTTCGAGGCACGACTTTGGCCACGATATTCTGCCCAATATGCTGGGCAAGAAGAAGATGATGGCTTACAACTTCGTCGATGAGAACAAGAAGCAGGCGCTCTATTGGCGCGACGTGGGCACGCTGGACGCATACTACGACGCCAACCTGGACCTCTGCTCGGTTTCGCCGACCTTCAACCTCTACGACAAGAGCTGGCCGATCCGCACCCGGGTGCGCCAGTATCCGCCGGCCAAGTTCGTCTTCGGCGAGCCGGGCCGCTCGGGCATGGCGGTCAACTCGGTGATCACCGCCGGCGTCATCATCTCCGGCGCGTCGGTGACCAACTGCGTGGTCTCGCAGGATGTGCGCGTCAACTCCTACTCGACGGTGGACGCCAGCATCATCTTCTCGCACGTGAACATCGGGCGGCACTGCCGCATTCGCAGAGCCATCATCGACCGCCACGTCCACATTCCGGAGGGCACCATCATCGGCTACGATCCGGTCGAGGACAAGCGCCGCTACTTCGTGACGCCATCCGGCCTGACCATCGTTACCCGCGACGCCTCGCTGTTTGAGAATCCCGTCGAGCCGGAGTTCTCGCAGCGGTATTGATCCCTCTTTATCTCACTACAATCTGGGTGCCCCAGGTCCGGATTTTCGGACCTGGGATACCACGAACCCCATCGGCCGTGTCCTTGCGCAGCGAACGTTTATCGTTTCGAGACGCCGCGCGCCAGCTTCTTGACCTTCTTCTTCCGCCCTTCGCGCATGGTTACTAAAGATTCTTTCTTTCGTAACACAACCCACAGCCCAACCCGCTACAATTCCCACGAGCCGCTTTTCCAGCAAAACGCGTCGCCAAACCACGGAAAGGATCGAACCCATGCGTAAGACCTGGGGTAAATTGGGGGGGCAATTGAAGGACCATTCCTTCGCGTTGCCATGCTTTTTTTGATGTTTTCTCCCACGATCTGCTACGCAGTTGAGGCTTACGTCCCCACCATCACCTCAGTCACCCCGAATACATGGATAGCGGGACAATCCACGAACGTCACCTTCACAGGCACAGGCTTTACCGACCAAGGGACGAGGAATTGCTATTTTGCAGGCGTCGGATTTGATATAACCATCGAAATCGGAAGTATGCCGGAAGTCGCCGTAAATATTGTCAGCGATACAGAGGCCACCGCCACCGTCACGCCTGATGCCAACGACCCCACCCAAACGGCATGCCAGTACGTCGGCGAAACTATCGTCGGAGTCGTTCGCGCTCCTGTCAGCGCCGCACACGCCACAACGCCTGCGACAATTACACCTAAAAGTTGTATCGCTTCTGGCGGTATCCCGGTGCAGATTCTCGGCAACCAGATCATGTGGAGCCAAGCGACAACGCCCGGTAACGTCATCAGCGTGATCGACGACGGAAGCGGAACCCCACCCCCAACCCAAAGCGCGGTCGTCGGCCAGCAGATACACATGACCACTTCCGACATTCCTAAAAATATCACTGTTACAAAGAGAACCTGGACGGTGGATGGAACCAGAATTAAGAACTATGTAGTAACCCCTAATAAATCAGCCCGCGTAACAGAATTGAAGGACGATGACCTCCAGAACAAGGATAAAATAACCTATTACTGGGTTTATCCGAACGATCCAAGCGACCCGAATGCCAACTTCCCGGTAACCTACGAGTACTGCGTCGACATTCCGGACGTGGGCAACCAATGCTCCACAGCAATGGCCGCTTTCAATGTAAGCGGGCCGTCAGACGTGATTAAACCAGAACTCTCCCTTCCCGATGCGATCGGAATTTGGGAGGTTACTGGACCAACTTCTTCGTGCAGCACACAATGGCTATTCTTCGGATTGGCTAGTTCCAACGGTCCAGACCGTCCTGGATTGATTGATATTCCAGGGATTTTCTTTGATGGTACGAATGTTTCCAATATACCCGATAGCGGTGGTAACTTCTTCTGGGTTCAGATAGTTGATTCTGTCGTTGTCTCTGGCACAGAGCCGGGTGTTAAGTTAATTCCTAGCCGCCAGGGTCCTGGTCTTGACAATACGTATCCATATGTTCCAGTGCCAAACAATCCATTGGTGGAACTCGATGCTCCTGCACAAGGCTTGGACAATGAACTTACATCGAAATCCGAATCGTTCAAAGCCACAATGTATATGATGTGGCAGTCGACAACTGAAGACTCTATTCCTGTTCCAATTGGATATGTCGATTGGACCATTCAAGGAACAGCGCATCAAAATGCGAAATAGACACCTCCTTGGTATCTTTCAAGCCAGATACCGGCGACAGCAACCTTCACCGCCAGTTCCGACACCGGTCCGCCATACCATGGTCTGCCGCATTGGACGAAGGTTCTACTCAATAGTGCTGGAACCAAGTCATTAGATGTTCAGACAAATGGAGAATCAGAATCCGTCTCAACTGACGGGGAAGAGGAGCAGTAGAAAATGAGAAATATATCGTTTTGTGTTCTGATGCTGTTATTGATGTGGCAAACAGTTGCACTCCACGCTCAGACTCCTGAAGAACAGGCTGCCGGATTCAAACTTACCCTTTTCCAGAGCCCCATTCGCTATGGTGTACCGAAAAGTGAACAGGTACTGGTTGTTTCGTTGACTAATATATCTCAGCGAGTTATGGGTGATACCGTCTGCTCGGCATTCGGAGCGTTTTACAAACTCATTGTCGTGTATAACGGTGTTCCAATCGAGGAGAAAGAGGAACATCGAATACATAGAAAGGCCATGGAGAAAGGCCCGTGTTCTGGTAGCAATCCAGGAAGGCGGGCCAACCCCGGTCAGTCATTGGAGGACATCCTTTACTATGAAACGATCAAGCCCGGCACATACGAATTTACCGTCGAGCGAGAAGGTTTGCCGGGTGATCCTGATAAGAGCGTGACGATCAAATCCAATACCATCACGATCATCGTGCCGGAATCAGCGGCAAGCGCACAACAATAGCCTACTGCGCCAGCAAAAGTCCCGCCCCGGATGTGCCAGTCGCCTCCAGGATGGCTGATTGTGCTTTTCATCTCAAAAACGTGGAACTCTAACCCAGGTCCTACTGCCATTCCTGTTCCCATTGGATACGAGACCTTGAGCATCGATGGAACAGCGTATAACGGGACAGGCACCCCTCCATGGTTTATCTCTCCATCCAGCATAACCAGCACAGCGGCAACCTCTTACACCGCCAGTAATGCTCAACAACCCTCGTATGGTATGCCAGTATGGACGAAAGTTCTTCTTAACACACCTAAAACCAAAAATGAAGATGAATCTGAATCCGTCCAGACAGACGGGGAAGTGGAGAATCAACAATGAGAAAAATGACGACGTCTTTTGCTGTAATGATCTTTGCCACGCAGGTTTTTGCGACATATGCACAGTCACCAGAAAAGACAGTACCTCAATTCACATTGACCATTTTGTCGGAACTCCATGGTGAGTTTGGCCCAGCTCTCAATATGATTGAGGTGAGAGAGACAAACATTTCAAACGAAGTAATCTATGATCCCGGATGCGTGCAAACACGGGGTAGGATGACTGTCACAATATTTTATAACGGCCTTCCGTTGGAGGAGAAAGATATGGAAGCACGTCCTCGCAGGGAGAAAGAGCGGCGAGAGTATTGTACCTCTGGACGTGGTGTTAATGGGATCAAACCTGGAGAATATTTAGATTACGTTGTTAGCGTTGCCGACATATACGATGTATCAAAGCCGGGAACCTATGATATTACAGTATCAATGGAGTCGGAACCCGATCATCCAGAAAAGAGCGTAACGGTCAAGTCCAACACCCTCACCGTCGTCGTGCCTGAGCCGGGGGCCTCCGCACCTCAATAGGCGGCAGGTGGCTCAGGTCTGGCTATCCAAAATATCGACAGAGAAGAGGAGAACATGCAATGAAAAAGCTAGCGTTGCATTTCCTTGTTCTGATGTCTGCAACACAAATATTCACAATCTACGCGCAGACGAGTGAAAGACCAAAGCCTGGATTCTCCCTGTCTATTGAAGAAGTGAATCCTTCAATGCTTCCGTCTGGGTACCCATCCAGTTACCATAAGCTGCTGGTAACACGCACCAATATATCTAACTTGGATGAAAGCTTCACAAGGAGTGATTCTGCGCGTGGAATTGACATGATTGTTCTTCTTGACGGCGCGCCCGCTGAGGAGACAGATTCCATGCGCGACCTTAGGGAGGAAAGACATCCCACGAAACCCACATTATGGGCGGGTAGCGTGCCTCGGCCGGCGACGATCAAACCGGGGAAAAGCATCACGTTTCCACTGGAAATAAGAGGATATTTCGACATGACCAAACCCGGCACATACACGATCACCGTTTCTCAGGAAACCTTTCCGTCGGATCCCGAAAAGAGCGTGACGGTCAAATCAAACACCCTTACTATCGTCGTGCCGGAGCCGGAGGCCGACGCTCCGAAATAACCCGCCGGCGGGTGGCGCAGGTCCCCTTAAGTAAATCTGGGTGCCCCAGGTCCGGATTGTCGGACCTGAGAGACCACCGCCTTTACGGAGATCGACCGCGGATTCGTTGAAGAAGCGGCGCGCATCGTCGGAGCTTTTATTGAAAGGCGTTCCGGCAAGACGATCTAGTGATTAGGCTGTATGATTTGGCGGGTGGCCCACTTCTCAACCTACCACGAACGATGGGTGGCCCAGGTCTGGATTTTCAGACCTAGGATTGATGTGCTACACCTGAAATATGTCTGCTCCAGAATTCACGATGAAAATGACCGCACTGCTAGCTCACATTCGCGAGCTGGCTGCGGCTGCGTCCTCGCTGAAGGCGCTGGAGAAGAGCATCGTCGAGGCCATCGCCGAGCGGCTCCCTCATTACAACTGGACCGGCTTCTACTGGCTTGATCCTCACGATCCGCGGACGCTGGTGCTGGGCGCTTTTGCTGGCGAGCCGACCCCGCACGTGCGCATCCCGGTCACGCAAGGCATCTGCGGCGCGGCGGCCGCTTCGGGCGAGACGGTGGTGGTGGACGACGTGCACGCGGACCCGCGCTATCTCTCCTGCTCGATCAAAACAAAATCCGAGATCGTTGTCCCCATCCGCGCGCACGGCAAAGTCGTGGGCGAGATCGACATTGACAGCCACACGCCGGCAGCCTTCACGGAGAACGACCGCGAATTTCTGGAAGAAGCGGCGCGCATCGTCGGAGCTTTTATTGAAGAGCGTTGCGGCGAATCGATCTAGTACTCCAGTTGAAGTCGAAGGTCCTGGAGGGAGGAAACGAAAGCAACGATCGCCGTGATTTTTCGTGTATGTCTCATGGGAGACGGTATACCATGGATTCCTGTGATCAGCCGGTTTTCTTTGCCGTGGCAAGAATATCGTTTTGGAGCATTCCCATGACTCTATCGTTCCGATCGTCGCTCCTTTGCATCTGCCTTTCCTGCCTGCTCGCCGCGTCCGCGCCGGCGCAGAAAGCCGCCGCTCCGGCTCCGTTGACCGCCGAGCAGGATCAACAGAAGATGATGGATCTGCTGGGCATCAAGGCGCTGCGCCCTGGGCCGAGCGGCAACGAGAAGGCGCCCAATCACGCCAACATCGACGAATCGAAGGCCAATCCCTATCCAAATCTTCCCGACCCGCTCACGATGAACGACGGCCGGAAGGTGACGACAGAGAAGATGTGGTGGGAGCAGCGCCGGCCGGAGATCGTCCAGATGTATTCGAAGTACGTCTATGGGCGCGTTCCCAACAGCGTGCCCAAGGTCACATGGACGGTGACCGCGGTGGATCACGAGATGATCGGTTTTACGCCGGTGACTGCCAAGGACCTGATCGGCACGGTGGATAACTCCGGTGATCCCGCCATCAACGTGCGCATCCACATGACGCTGGTCACGCCCGCTCGCGCCAAAGGGCCCGTGCCGGTTCTGATGATGTTCGGCCGCGCCGGATTCCCTTCCCCGCACGAGCCCACACCAGAGGAATTCGACCGCATCAACGCCGCCTTGAAGGCGCAGTTGGCGCAGCAGGATCCATCGCTCAAGGATGTTTTCGCGCAGTACCCGGCCTGGCAACCGGTCAAGGCCACACCCTTCCAGTTTCCGCAGATGAACGAAGACGGCGATCTGCCCAACACCTGGCAGTTGATTGGCGCGGGCTGGGGCTTAGTTCTGATCGATCCGGCCAGCGTGCAGGCGGATGATGGTGCGGGCCTCACGCGCGGCATCATCGGGCTGGTGAACAAGGGGCAGCCGCGCTCGCCGGAGGATTGGGGCGCGTTGAGGGCCTGGGCGTGGGGCGCGGGGCGAGGCCTCGATTACCTGGAAACCGACCCGGCCGTCGATGCCAAGCACGTGGGCATCGAAGGCGTCTCGCGCTACGGCAAGGCCGCGCTGGTCACCATGGCCTTCGATCAGCGCTTCGCCATGGTACTGGTCGGCTCCAGCGGCAAAGGCGGCGCCACGCTGCTGCGCCGCAACTTCGGCGAGGCGGTGGAAAGCCTGACCGGCGGCGAATACTACTGGATGGCCGGCAACTTCATGAAGTACGGAGCCTCCGAAGCGACCTTCGGCGTCGGCTCGCCCGGCGACATCCCGGTCGATTCCAATGAACTGATCGCCCTCTGCGCGCCGCGCCTCACCTTCATCAGCTACGGCATTCCGGAGAAGGGCGACGCCAAGTGGCTCGACCACGAGGGCAGCTTCATGGCCACCGTGGATGCGGGCCGCGTCTTTGCGCTGCTGGGCGCCAAGGGCATCGGAGTCGAAGGCGACTACCATACCGCCAAGATGCCGCCGGTCAACACCGGGCTGCTGGACGGGCAGCTTGCCTGGCGTCAGCACGATGGCGGACATACCGACGCCCCCAACATGAAGTGGTTCATTCAGTGGGCCGACAAGTTCATCGGCCATACTCCGCCGCAGTAGTTTCGTTCTCCATGCAGGGGTTCCCGCGTGATAACGGTGAACAAATTGGTGGGCTAAAGAGTCAAATAAACGAGCTTGGGGAACCAAGTGAACGGTTCGTTCGTATATTCTCAGGATTGTTTATGCCGTGCGCTCCGCAACCCTGCTCCGCGCGCGCACAAGTCTGTATGAAGCCGCAGGACGGTCAATGTATGCTGTTGCCGATTGACGAAATCCCGATTTCAATTCCGCCAAATCTCAAAAAGAAAGGGAAACGACTGTGATGAAGACGTTAGTCTGTCTCTTGATGTGCCTTTTTCCGCTTGTAACCGCTGCCGGAGCGCAGGATAAGAAGGCTGCCGGAGTTCCGCCGTTGATCGATCGAGAACTGATCTTCGGCAATCCGGAGATTGCGGCAGCCGAGCTTTCCCCGAATGGACAATACATTGCGTTCCTCAAGCCGTGGAAAGAGACCCGCAATGTCTACGTAAAGGCGGTCGGCGAGCCCTTCAGCGCGGCGCGGCTGCTGACCACGGAGAGCAAGCGGCCCATAGCCGGATTTTTCTGGACGCGGGACAGCAAGTCCATTCTCTACGTCAAAGACCATGACGGCGACGAAAACTACAACGTCTATGCGGTGGATCCCGCGGCTCAGCCCGCGGCGGGCGCGGATGCTCCGGCCTCGCGCGATTTGACGGGGCTGAAAGGCGTGCGCGTGGCGCTCTACGAGCTTCCCAAGAGCGACCCGGACATCGTTTATATCGGACTGAACGACCGGGACAAGGCCTGGCACGACCTTTACAAACTGAAGATTTCGACCGGCGAGAAGACGCTGCTGCGCAAGAATACCGACCGCATTGTCGGCTGGGATTTTGACCTGAAGGGCCAGTTGCGGCTGGCCGCTCGCAGCGCGGATAACGGCGACACGGAGATTCTGCGCGTAGATGCCGACAAGCTGACCAAGATCTATTCCTGTTCTGTCTTCGAGACCTGCGGTACGCTGCACTTTCTTCCCGATAACAGCCGCGTCTACATGGAGACCAACAAGGACCTGGATCTAATCTCGCTGGTGCTGCTCGACCCGGCGACGGGCAAGACCGAGAAGGTGGAATCGGATCCGCTGGGCAAGGTGGATTTCGGCGGGGCGCTCTTCCGGGAAGACAACGACGAATTGGTCGAAACCTGGTACGTCGACGCCCGCGTAAAGACCTATTACAAAGACAAGGCCTTCGGCGCGGATGTCCACTGGCTGGAGAAGAAGTTCCCCGGCGAAGAAGTTATGCTGGTTTCGCGGACGCGCGACGAAAGATACTGGCTGTTTACGGCACACAGCGACACTGAGCCGGGGCAGACACTGCTCTTCGACCGCAAAACCCGCGTGATCACGCCACAGTATAAAATCCGGGAGAAGCTGCCGCGCCAGGATCTGGCGGAGATGAAGTCCGTTACCTACAAATCCTCGGACGGGCTGGAGATTCCGGCGTATCTGACGCTGCCCAAGGGCGTCGAAGCGAAAAATCTGCCAACTTTGATCATTCCGCACGGCGGTCCATGGGGACGCGGTGAATGGGGCTATGACACGCTGGCGCAGTTTTTCGCCAATCGCGGCTACGCTGTCTTGCAGCCGAACTTCCGCGGCTCGACGGGCTATGGGAGAAAATTTCTGGATGCGGGCAACCTGGAGTGGGGCCGCAAGATGCAGGACGACTTGACCTGGGGCGTGAAGTACCTGATCGCCGAAGGGATTGCCGATCCCAAGCGGGTGGGCATTCTGGGAGGGTCTTATGGCGGCTATGCGACGCTGGCTGGGGTTGCCTTTACTCCCGACCTGTATGCCGCGGCGGTGGACATTGTTGGGCCTTCGAATCTGATTACGCTGATGGAGTCGATTCCTCCTTACTGGGAAGCAGCCCGCAAGACTTTTGCCGTGCGCATGGGCGACGTGAGTACTCCGGAAGGCAAGGCGGAGTTGGCGGAACGCTCGCCGCTGAATTCTGTGGACAAGATCAAGACTCCGTTGCTGGTGGCGCAGGGCGCCAATGACCCGCGCGTCAACCGCCGCGAGGCAGAGCAGATTGTCATTGCGCTGCGGGATCGCGGCTTCCCGGTGGAGTATATTCTCGCCCCCGATGAAGGCCACGGTTTTGCCCGTCCGGTCAACAATCTGGCGCTGTTCATGGAGTCGGAGAAGTTTCTGGCCGCGCACCTGGGCGGACGATACCAGGAAGGCGGTTCGGCGGAGTCGGTGGCGCGCCTGAAGGAGATCACGGTCGATCCCAAGACGGTTGTGCTGGCGAAAAAAGTGGATGCGGGAGCCGTCGGTATGCCCAAGCCGGCCATGGATCTGCAACCTGGCACTTTTCACTATGCGGTGAAGATTGAAATGGGCGGGCAGCAGATGAACCTCAAGCTCACATCCACGATTCAAGACGGCGGCGCCTCCTGGACGGCCATCGATCAGATGGAGACGCCGGGTGGCACGGCAACCGACACCTCAACCATCGAGAAGACAACTCTGATTTTGCAAAAGCGGAATATCGTCCAAGGCCCCGTGGTGATTGACCTGGACTTCAGCGGCAACAAGGCAGTTGGCAAGATGAGCATGAACGGGCAGGAGATGCCGGTCTCCGTCGATCTCGGCGGAGCGCTCTTTGCCGACGGCGCAGGCGGGGATCAGGTGATCGCGTCTCTGCCGTTGGCGGAGGGATACACGACGACCTTCCGCAACTTCGACGTTCAGACGCAAAAGGTGAAGCTGCTGCAACTGAGAGTTGCCGGCGTCGAAACGGTCACTGTGGCCGCGGGAAAATTCGATGCGTATCGCGTTGAAATCTCCTCGGCCGATGGAGGATCGGACAAAAAGACTCTCTGGGTGTCCAAAGATACTCACAAGGTTGTGAAAGCCTCCGCCGTGGTGGCAGCAATGGGAGGAGCCGTCGTGACCGGGGAGTTGAGCGAGTAGCCTTTCGTCCATAATTCCGAAAGCAACAAAACCGGCCCGCTTCTCGAGGTGAGAGGCGGGCCGGTTTGATTGCCATTCCTAATGCGATCAAGCGAGGTCGAAGCGATCCAGGTTCATCACCTTGCTCCAGGCCGCCACAAAGTCACGCACGAACTTCCGCTGCCCGTCGCCGCACGCATAGACCTCCGCGAGGGCCCGAAGCTGAGAGTTTGAACCGAAGACAAGATCGACTGCTGTGCCCGTCCATTTGAGTTCGCCGGTCGCCCGATCCCTCCCCTCCAGCACGCCTTCAGAGGCAACGGATGTCTGCCACTTCGTCTTCATGTCGAGGAGATTCACGAAGAAATCATTGGTCAATGTTCCGGGCCGCTTAGTAAATACGCCATGTTCGGAGTGTCCGTAGTTTGCGTTCAGGACGCGCAGGCCGCCGATCAGAACCGTCATCTCGGGAGCCGTCAGCGTGAGCAGGTTTGCCTTGTCCACCAGCAGCTCAGCCGCCAATCCCTCGTGACCCTTGCGAATGTAGTTGCGGAAGCCGTCCGCGGTTGGCTCCAGTACGGCAAAGGAGTTCACATCGGTCTGCTGTTGCGAGGCGTCCATGCGGCCTGGCGCGAAGGGCACCTTCACGTTGCGGCCGGCCTTTCTGGCAGCTTCCTCGACGGCTGCGCAGCCGCCCAGAACGATGAGGTCAGCCAGCGAAACCTTCTTCTTCTTCCCTTTTTGCTTGCCGTTGAAATCCTTCTGGATGGCCTGCAGCTTGCGAAGGATCTTCGCCAATTCGGCCGGCTGGTTGACCTCCCAATCCTTCTGCGGCTCAAGGCGAATGCGCGCCCCGTTGGCTCCGCCGCGCTTGTCGGTGCCGCGGAAGGTTGCAGCCGACGCCCAGGCCGTCGTGACCAGTTGGGAGATGGAAAGCCCCGAAGCTAGAATCTTTGCCTTCAGGGATGCAATATCCTTCTCCCCGATCAGAGCATGATCCACGGCGGGAATGGGGTCCTGCCAGAGCAAAGGCTTCTTGGGAACCAGCGGGCCGAGATACCGCGAGATTGGCCCCATGTCGCGGTGGGTCAGCTTGAACCAGGCCTTGGCAAAGGCGTCCGCGAACTCCTGCGGATTCTCGAGGAAGCGGCGGGAAATCTTCTCGTAGACCGGGTCCATCCGTAGCGAGAGGTCCGTCGTCAACATAACGGGGGCGTGCTTCTTCCTGGGGTTGTGTGCATCCGGCACGGTGCCGGCCCCGGCTCCATCCTTGGGTATCCACTGCTGGGCGCCGGCGGGACTCTTGGTGAGCTCCCATTCATACTTGAAGAGGATTTCCAGGTAGTCGTTGTCCCACTTCACCGGGTTGGTGGTCCATGCACCCTCCAGCCCGCTCGAAATCGTATCGACGCCTTTGCCGCTGCCAAAGCTGTTCTTCCATCCCAAGCCCTGCTCTTCAATGGGCGCGCCCTCGGGTTCCCGGCCGACATACTTATTCGGATCGGCAGCGCCATGAGTCTTGCCGAAGGTGTGTCCGCCGGCAATGAGGGCAACGGTCTCCTCGTCATTCATCGCCATGCGCGCGAAGGTCTCACGAATATCGATTGCCGCGGCAATCGGATCCGGCTTGCCGTTCGGCCCTTCCGGATTCACATAGATCAGGCCCATTTGCACAGCGCCGAGGGGATTCTCGAGCTGGCGTTCTCCCTTGTAGCGCTCGTCTCCCAGCCACTTGGTCTCGGGGCCCCAGTAAACATCCTCCTGCGGCTCCCAGATGTCGACGCGCCCGCCGCCGAAACCGTAAGTCTTCAATCCCATCGAATCCAGCGCGACATTCCCGGCGAGAATGATCAGGTCGGCCCAGGAGAGTTTCCGGCCATACTTCTGCTTGATAGGCCAAATCAACCGGCGCGCCTTGTCGAGGCTCACGTTGTCAGGCCAACTGTTCAAGGGAGCAAATCGCTGCGCTCCGGAGCCGCCGCCGCCGCGACCGTCGGCGATACGGTACGTGCCTGCGCTATGCCACGCCATACGGATGAAGAACGGCCCATAATGGCCGTAATCCGCGGGCCACCAGTCCTGCGAGTCCGTCATCAAGGCGCGCAGATCCTTGATCACGGCATCCAGGTCGAGGCTCTTGAACTCCTCGGCGTAATTGAAGGCCTCGCCCATGGGATTGGAGAGGGGGGAATGTTGGTGCAGTATCTTCAGATTCAGTTGATTGGGCCACCAGTTTGCATTCGCAGGGGCTCCGGCCGCTGTGTGTTTCCGGGCGTCTGAGAACGGGCACTTTGTATCGTCTGACATGGTTCTCTCCTTTCGCTGTTTGCAAATCAATACCGGAATCAGTCTAGAGTGTGGGTCCCGATCTGGCAACCAGGACTTGTTGACAACAGCATAACGCCTCGACGATGGGGGCAACGTTGCGGAATTTGTAACTTTTGTGAACCTGCTGAGTCACATAAGATACGAGGCGCATCCCCCGCTTGCGCCTCATCCAAAGACAGACCAGCACAGGGCTGATGGAGAGATTCGGCTTGATTTTTCTACTTGTTCTCGCGTACCTCGGCGGCATTCTGACCATTCTGAGCCCGTGCATACTTCCCGTGCTGCCCTTTGTCTTTGCGCGCTCCGACCAGCCCTTCCGCAGGAGCGGCCTGCCGCTGCTGGCGGGCATGGCGGCGACCTTTGTGCTGGTGGCCAGCCTGGCGGCCGTGGGCGGCGCATGGGCGGTGCGCGCCAATCAGTATGGCCGGATCGCCGCGCTGATCCTCTTCGCACTCTTCGGGTTGACTCTGCTCTTTTCTTCGCTCGCCGAACGGCTGGCGCGCCCACTGGTGCGGCTGGGCGGCAGGCTCTCCGGCACTCCTGAGGCTGGCGGCGGCGCGGGCCGATCCTTTGTGCTGGGCATTGCGACCGGGCTGCTGTGGACGCCCTGCGCCGGACCGATTCTGGGTCTGATTCTGACCGGAGCGGCGCTGAGCGGCGCGAGCGCGCGGACGGCGATCCTGCTGCTGGTATTCGCCGCCGGCGCAGCCACCTCCTTGACGTTGGCGCTGCTGGCCGGAGGACGCTTTTTCAAGGCGATGAAGCGCTCGCTGGGCGCGGAGGTTTGGGTGCGGCGGATTCTGGGAGTGGCCGTGCTGGCGGGCGTGGCGGCTGTCGCCTTCGGGCTGGACCGCGGGATTCTGACGCGGCTCTCGCTGGCCGGCACGTCGAATCTGGAGCAGCGGCTGGTGGAGATTGCGGTTCCAGTGAAACAAGATCAGGCGATGAAGAGCGACGACAAGCCGGCGATGATGATGATGTCGGCGGGAGGCAACGCTTCTGACGTTCCGCAGACGCTGCCTGATCTTGGCGGCGCGACGGCCTGGATCAACTCGTCCGCACTGACACCGGCGTCGCTGCGCGGCAAGGTGGTGGTCATCGACTTCTGGACCTACTCCTGCATCAACTGCCTGCGTTCGCTGCCCTACCTCAACGCCTGGTACGGCAAGTACAAGGATAGCGGCCTGGTAATCATCGGCGTGCACACCCCGGAGTTTCCCTTCGAGAAGGACGAGGCCAATGTGCGCAAGGCGGTGCGCGAGCTGGGCATCGATTACCCCGTTGCGATGGACAACGACTATCGCATCTGGCGCGCCTTCCATAACCGCTTCTGGCCCGCGCATTACTTCATCGATGCGGCGGGGCGGGTACGCTTTCACCACTTCGGCGAAGGCGATTATGAGCAATCCGAGGCGTGGATTCGCAGCCTGCTGGAAGAGAGGAACCACCAGAAGCCGCCGGATCTGGCGGTGAAGAGGTCCGCCACGGGCGCGGAGGCCCCCTCGGAGGCTGAGAGCGTGCAGTCGCCGGAGACTTACATCGGCTATATCCGGGCAAAGAATTTTGCTTCGCCGGGCGGATTCAACGAGGACGCGCCCCAGCTCTATCGAGCACCCGCGCGGCTGGATCTGAATGAGTGGGCGCTCCAGGGCCGATGGCGGGACGAGAGCCAGATCGCTACGCTGCTCTCCACCGGGGGCGGCATCGTTTACCGCTTTCATGCCCGCGACCTGCATCTGGTTCTTGGGCCGTCGAGCGATGGAAAGCCGGTTCGTTTCCGCGTCACGCTGGACGGCAAGCCACCCGGCGCGGATCACGGCGAAGACTGCGGCGCGGACGGGGTGGGGACGGTAACCGATAGCCGCCTGTATCAGCTGATCCGGCAAAAAAACGGCGTGCAGGATCGGCTCTTCCGGATCGAGTTTCTTGCGTCGGGAGTGCAGGCATTTGCGTTTACCTTCGGCTGACCACCTGCGGGCACCTGCGGTGCGGCAGCCGGCGCTTGCGCGCCTTGTGGTTCGTGGTTTCCCACACTTTCGCCAGAATAAAGCGAAAGGATGGGGCACCCAGGGTTTACCTTTGGATGAAGTTTTCCCCCTTCAGAAAGGAAGGTACTTATGAAGAATCCTATGCAAGAGCAGTTATCAACTCAGAACGAATCCAGAACTGCTGATTTGAACCGGCGGGCGTTGATTGTTGCGGCGGCGGGCGGAGCGGCCTGGTGGGTCATGCGCCGCGCGGCGCACTTTGATTTGCTGCCGGTCACGGCCGCGAGCGGGCCGGGGACGGTGACGATTGTCGAGTTTGCCGCCAACGGTACGAAGACCGGCAAGGTGACGGTGGCGCGCATCGTCAAGAGCGATGCCGAATGGAAGAGCCAGCTCTCGCCGATCTCCTACGAGGTGACGCGCCACGCCGGCACCGAGCGCGCCTACACCGGCGCCACATGGAACCTGCACGAACGCGGCATCTTCCGCTGCATCTGCTGCGATACGGCGCTGTTCAGCTCAGAGACAAAGTTCGAATCGGGCACCGGCTGGCCGAGCTTCTGGCAGCCGATTGCGCGCGAGAACATCGCGGTTTCCAGCGACACAAGCCTGGGGATGGAGCGCGACGCGGTCTCCTGCCGCCGCTGCGACGCGCATCTGGGCCATGTCTTCCCGGACGGGCCGCCCCCGACCGGGCAGCGCTACTGCATGAACTCGGCGGCGATGCGCTTTGTGAAGCTGGGATGAGCGGTGGAGATGCGAATGGAAAACATGAGCATGAACAAGTCCATTTATATGCCGACGCGCGATCCGGTCTTTACTGAGACGATGCAGATTGGGATTGTCGTGCGCAACCTTGACGCGTCGCTGCGAAGGTATGTCGACGACTACGGGATCGGCCCATGGGAGATCCACGAGTTCACACCCCGCGACGCGAATAACCTGCAAGAGTACGGCCAGCCGGTGGAACGCTCCTGGCGCCTGGCGTTCACCATGGTCGGGCGGGTGATGTGGGAGCTGATTGAGCCGCTCGACGAGGAGAGCGTCTACGCGCGCTTTCTTGCCGAGAAAGGCGAGGGCGTCCACCACATCGCCGTGGCCACGCCGAGCTTTGACGACACGGTGGCTGCGCAAGCCGAACGGGGAAACAGCCTGGTACTCAGCGGCGAGTTCAGCGGTATCAAGGTTGCATACCTTCCGACCGACCGCGACCTGGGGACAATCATCGAGATCGCTAACGGAACGCCGGTCGCCGAAAAGAATGTGACCTGAGTTCTGCGTGTATAACCGGCAAACCGGAATTGACCCATTTCTTAAGCAGGAATGAGCTTCACTTGCCTTTGTAATCCTGGAAGAGCTCAGGGAATTGCTGCTTGAGGGCCTCGATCTTGGGGCGGTCGCAGACCTGGATGTAGGGGTTGCTGGGATTGTGCAGCGCGTAGTCCTGATGGTAGGACTCGGCGTCGTAGAAGCCTTTCAGCGGAACGACTTGGGTCACGATCGGCTTGGGAAAGACGTGGGCCGCGTCCAATTGCGCAATATAGGCGAGGCTGATCTTCCGCTGCTCGTCGCTCGTGTAGAAGATTGCGGAACGATAGGATGTGCCGACATCCGGTCCCTGACGATTGAGCTGGGTGGGGTCGTGGGCGACGGAGAAGAAGACGCGCAGCAGTTGGCCGTAGGTGATCTTCGACGGGTCGTAGACGACGCGCACCGACTCGGCGTGGCCGGTGGTCTCGGTGGTGACCTGATCGTAGGTCGCGGTCCAGGCCGAGCCGCCGGCGTAACCGGCAGTGGTGGCGAGCACGCCTTTGACGCGCTCGAAGACCGATTGCGTGCCCCAGAAGCAGCCTCCGGCAAAGACTGCCGTCTGCTTGCCGGGCGACTGGGCCAGCTGAGCGTCCTGGGCAGCTGGGGGAACGGGAATCTTTGCGGCGGCGCGGCATCCGGCGGTGAAGAGCGTGGCGATCAGCAGAGAAGAGAGAGCGCTGCGCAGAGCGAGTGTGCGAGGCATGGGGAAGCTCCTGGGCCGCGTGCGTTCCTGTCCGGCAGTTATGTGATGCGTGGGGACGGGAAAGGTTACTGCAGTTCGCGCCTGCCCGACGGAAATGAAGTATTGCGACGAAGAAGATCAATAGGCATGTACTGCACTATCGGACGACAAGAGGCCGTAATAGGCAGCAACTCTAATTGATCTTGACAACGGAAGAAAATGCTAGACCAACTCCATCCGCACTTTGCGGCCGATAGCGGCGGCAGCTCTCTGTACGGTGTCGAGCTGGACTTTATCGTTGTTTGGATCAAGGAGGCGATTCAGGTGGGCGCGGCTGGTTCCCATGCGGCGGGCCATCTCGACTTTGGTGATTCCCTGGTCGCGCATGACCTTTTCCACCTGCCAGGCCAGAACCCTCTTGACGGCGTAGTTCGTGGCATCCTCGAAGATCCCCTCTTCGCGCAGGAAGTTATCCAGGGTAGAACCGATATGGGGATTGTTGTTCATAAATCGACCTCTTTCTGCCGCGTTCGTGCCAAATCCAATTCGCTTTGCGGGGTTATCTGAGTCTTCTTGATGAATCCGTGCAGCAGGACCATCTTCCCTTGCGCGGCGCAGAAGATCACGCGAGCGATGCGATTGCCGGACAGGCTGCTGCGAAGCTCCCAAAGACCGCCGCCAAGCGGCCGGCAGAGCGGCATTCCAATTGGCCAGCCAAGCTCCACCAGACGAAGATCACGGCCAAGACTTTGCCTATCCTCGGCTGGCAGGCTTTTCAGCCAATCCCGCACCAGATCGGCTCCCGCGCGAGAGCGGTAGAAATGGACGGCCAACCTCTTAGCGTCTTCGTTCAACGCACAGGCCTCTCAGAAGTAGTGTACCTCTAAAGATACACCAAAGCAAGTACACACCTCGAAAAAAGCCGTGAACATACTATTTCTAAATCCAACTGCCGCTTCGCCTCCGCCAGCTCCCGCCAGGTCTTTCAATTTCAGCAGATGGAACCAATTCTGAAAATCTTTCGTACTAGCGCAATATGCAATGCGTGGGTACATTAAGCTGGAACGAGGTGGGGTTGGCGTGGCCGGCCAGACGCCCCAGCGACCAGAACCTGCCGCTGAGGAGCCCGGCCAAGCCGTCGCGGCGCGACGTGGAAGTCCGGCGGGAAGCAACCGCTGCTGCCATGCCGCAGCCGATTCCGGGCGGCGAAACCCTTGTGCACGGCACCGGTCACAATGGCCGTGCGACCCATCCCTCGGACCAAGGCCTGTCCGGGGCGGCTCCGGCGCTTGCGCCCGTTGCCCGCCCGGCGCGCGTGGAGGCAGCTTCTCTGGAGATCGACTGGTCCCAAATCGTCCGGCAGTGCATGGCCGGGGATTCCGGCGCGTGGGCGGAACTTGTGCGTGCGCAGCACCGGCGCGTCTACGGGCTTTGCTACCGCTTTACCGGCAACGCCACCGACGCCGAGGACCTTACCCAGGATGTCTTCCTGAAGATTTACTCCAACCTGACCAGCTTTGATCTGGCGCGCGGCAGCCTGCACGTGTGGATCACCACCATGACGCGCAATCTGCTGGTGGACAACTTCCGCCGGACGCGCAACCAGCGGGCGACTTCTTCCTTGGATGACGGCTGGGAGTCGGCGGAAGATCTGAAGCCGATAGACCGGCTGACGGCTCGCGGACCTTCGCCGCACGAGTCGGCTGCGCAGAAGGAACTGGCGAAGATGGTGCAGGATGCGCTGGCGCGGGTCTCGGTGGATCTGCGCGAGGCCGTCATCCTTCGTGATTTGCAAGATTTGGACTACAAGGAGATCGCCCAGGTGCTGGGCATTCCCGAAGGGACGGTCAAGTCCCGCATCAGCAGAGGCCGCGCGGAACTAGCGAGGCTGCTGGAACGTACTAAACGGGAGGTGATGTAAATGGCAGAGCGCACATTCATTCCGAGTTCTCCGGCCTGCGGGCAGTGGGAGACACTTTTGGCGGAGGCGCTGGACGGGCTGCTGAAGCCCGCCGACGAGGTGACCTTTAGCGCTCACATGGCCGCCTGCCCGGCCTGCGCGGCGCTCTTTGAAGAGGCGCGCCAGGGCCGCGAGTGGCTGGAGTTCCTTTCGACCGAGCCAGAGGTTCCGGCCGGTCTGCTGGAAAAGATTTTGGCGAAGACGGGACCGGGGCATCCGGCGGAGTACGTACTGGCGGCCAGCGGCGGCAGCGTAATCCCGATGATTCCAGCCTGGCAGCGTCCGGGCTTCATGGGTTACATCCGGCGCTTTGCCGAGCCGCGGCTGATGATGACGGCGGCGATGGCCTTCTTTTCCATCGCGATGACGCTCAACCTGACCGGCGTTCGCCTGAGCGATCTGCGGCTAAGCAACCTGCGGCCCACCGCTGTTCGCTCCTTCATGGAGCGGCGGCTGACGATGGCCTCGACGCCGATCATCCGCTACTACGACCACATGCGGCTGGTCTACGAGGTGCAGACACGAATGCGGGAGCTGCGCCGGACGACCGAGGGCGAGGGCGGAGTGCAGGGCGAGGGCGAAGAGAACCGGCGGAAGCCGCAAGACGCCGCGCCCGGCGAATCGCAACAGACTCCCCGGCACAAGGACGGCGGCTCCCGGCTGGACCCTCCGCAACAGTCGGGCACACCGGTCTTTGAGCCGGCGGTAAGCCCAACTTTCTACGATTCCGATTTTATGGAAAGTTCTCTGACGTTTCAGCAACAGCCCGCGCATTCCGGCGGCTCCCTTGAGGAAAAACGGGAAAGGAGCACAGTATGGACTGCGTAAATCACAGCGGAATCAATGCGATTGCCTATTGCCAGAACTGCGGTAAGGGTTTGTGCAGGGATTGCGTGGCCGCCGGAGTCATGCGGCATGGTCCACGCGGGCAGATTCTCTGCGGCGAGTGCATCACGGCCTGGCAGAGCGTGCGGCCACCCTTCGCCGCGCCGCCGCCCAGCGGACCCAATCCGGCGACGGCCGCCGTGCTGGGAGTGATTCCCGGCGTGGGCGCCATGTACAACGGCCAATTCTTCAAGGGATTCATCCACGTGGTGGTCTTCGCGGTGCTGATCAGCATCACCGACCACTACCCGATCTTCGGTCTCTTCATTGCAGCCTGGATTCTCTATCAGTCGTTTGAGGCTTATCACACCGCCAAGGCGCTGCGCGACGGCCAGCCGGTACCCGATCCCTTCGGATTGAATGAGGTGGGCAACTGGCTGAATCTGGGCACGCGGGTGCCTCCTCAAGTCCAGCCTGGCGCCGAACAAATACCGGCCGGACCGGCGCCGGCGGGCTATCAGCCTCCGGTTGCGGGAGCGCCGCAGCCGCCGAATCCAGCGCCTTACCAGGGACCATATCAGGCCCCGTTGCCGCCGATGCCCCCGGCTGTTTTCTGGGGGCAGAGGGCGCCGGTCGGCGCCATTGTGCTGATTGCCCTGGGGATCATGTTTCTGCTGGGGCAGTTGGATGTCTTTCACGGCCGTTTTATGGAATTTGCCTGGCCGCTGATGCTGATTGCACTGGGCGTGTGGCTGATCGTACGCCGTATCGAAGAGTCGCAAGGAGGACCCAAATGAGCCGTTACATTATGATTCGCCGCCTGCGCGGCCCCGCATTCCTACTGCTGGTTGGCGCTCTTGCTCTGCTCAACCAGGCTGACATTCTTAGCTGGGGCCAGAGTTGGCCGTTCTTCCTGATTCTGGCCGGCTTGCTCAAGCTGGCTGAACGCGCGGCGATGGCCTCCGAGGGCGGCTATCCGCCCTACCCCGGCATACCCTATCCCGGCGCGCCTGATTACAGAGCGGCCGCAAACATTCCAACGTATCCTGGCCAGCCGGAGCCCTATGTTCCTCCGGCGCAACAACCGGAGCCCTATAAGGATTCCGAGGGAGGAAAATCATGAGCACTACACCTCCGAATATGCCCCCGGGCGGCGCGCCGCCCCCGTTTCCGCCCTATGATCCCAAGACCCAGTGGCGGGTCTACCGGGAACAGCAAAAGGCCGCATGGCGCGCGCAGCGCGAGGCCTGGAAGGCCCAGCGCCACGCGATGAAGGCCAACTATGTGGGCGCTTACGCCCCGCGGGTTCCTTCGTTCGTCGGCCCCATAATTCTGATCGCCATTGGCGTGATTGCGCTGATGCTGGTGACTGGCCACATCGCCGCTGTCGAGTTCTGGGCCTGGTACGGCCACTGGTGGCCGCTGCTGCTGATCGGCGCCGGTTTGCTGCTGCTGGGCGAGTGGATGCTGGATCTGCACCGGGAGATCCCGGTGCGCCGCGGCGGCAGCTTTGTCGGCCTGCTCATCTTGCTGGCCATTCTGGGATTTGCCGCCGCCGGATGGAATCATGCGCGGCCATGGTTTAACAATGAAGGGGTTAATTTCGGCTTTAATGACGATTTCTTCAACTCCTTCGGCCTGCCCGAACACGACTTTGACGCGCAGGTGCTGAACACGCAGATTCCCGCCAATGCCGCTGTCGAGATACAGAATCCACGCGGCGACGTGAGCATCACGGCGGGCGACGGCTCGAACATTGAAGTGATGGCCCGCGAAGTGGCTTACGCCAGCTCGGACGCGGAGGCCAAGAAAATCTTCGACGCCGAAGCCGCGCATATGACGGTCAGCGGCAGCGCCGTGCTGGTCAAGTCGGACGGCAACTCCAACGGGCGGCTCAACCTTACGGTGACTGTTCCCAAGAGCGCTCGCGTCACCATCAACTCCGGCAAGGGCGACGTGACCGCTTCCGGCCTGGGCGCCGGCATCAACGTCACCGCCCATGGCGATGTTCACCTCAGCGAGATGGCCGGCTCGGTGCAGGCGCGCTTCCCGGACGGCAAGCACGACTTTTCCACCCACGATCTCCAGGGCGACCTGACTGTGGATGGGAATGTGGACGACGTTACCTTCTCGGAGATCAAGGGCAAGGTTACACAAAGCGGCGAGATTCTCGGCGACGTTCACATGGAAAACATCTCCGGCGCGATCCACCTGCACACCTCGGTGACCGACTTGCAAGTGGCCGAGCTGCCCGGCGACCTTACGCTCAACTCCGATGACCTGCATGTCAACCAGGCCAAGGGACGGGTGAGCGTGGTGACGCACGCCAAGGACATCGACCTGAGCCAGATCTACGGTGACAGCACCGTGGAAGACCGCGACGGGCGCATTGCGGTTGAGCCGGCCGGCAACTACGCGGTGGACGCAAAGAACAGCAAGGGCGACATCGAGGTAACACTGCCGCCCAACGCCTCCGCCACGGTGGACGCGCGTACCCGCAATGGCGAGATCATGACGGAGTTTGGCCTGACCGTCAGCGGCGATGAGAGCAAGACAGCCAGCGGCAAGATCGGCTCCGGCGGAGCGAAGATCACGCTGAGCACCGACGTGGGCGACGTGAGCATTAAAAGAGGCGAGGCCTTCCCGTCCGCTCCGAACGCGCCCGCCTCACCTAAAGCTCCAGCGGCGCCGAATGCGCCCCACCTGAAGCCCTCCAAGGCGCTTCCCGCGCAGCCGGTCACGCAGTAAATGTTGTAACGGATGTTACTGTGAATGACAATAGGCGCGGAAGGAGATTCCTTTCGCGCCTATTCCGTTCGGAGCGCCCGCATGGGGTCCAGCCGCGAGGCACGCCAGGCCGGAACCATGCAGGCCAGCGCCGCCACCAGCAGCAGCATGGCAGCGACGGAGGCAAAGACGACCGGATCAAGCGGCTGCGTTCCATAGAGGATCGACCGCATGAGCCGCGCCGCTCCCACACTGGCCGCCAGGCCAAACCCGAGGCCGAAAATCGCGGGACGGAGGCCATCCATCAGCATCTGCCACAACACCTGTTCCCGCTGCGCCCCGAGCGCGATACGAATCCCAATCTCGCTCGTCCTCTGCGCCGCGATGTAGGAGAGCACGCCGAACAGCCCCACCGCCACCAGCAGCAAAGACAGCCCGGCAAACACTGCAAGTAAGGTGGCGTTGAAGCTCTCGTCCATTGTGGATTTGCCCAGCAACTGGTCCATTGTCAGCACATCGGAGACCGGCAAATCGTGATCCATCTCCTGAATAATGCGCTGCACCGGCATGGCCAACTGTTCCACGTCGCGGCTGGAACGTAGCACAAGGGTACCGGCGTTTTCTTTACCCTCATAAAGCGGATAGTACTGGATTGGCTTGGGATCCTCCGCGAGTGAGTAGCGTGTGTCGCCCACGATGCCGACGATCTCGTAGTCCCTTTTTTCGTTGTGCAGGTGCTTCCCCAGCGGGTCCTCGTTGGGAAAGTACTGTTTCACAAACGACGCATTGACGATTGCCTGGTCGGCCTGGTCCAGCTTACGGTTCGGGTCGAACGTATGCCCTCGCAGCAGGGGAATATCCATGGCCGCAAAAAAGCCCGAATCGGCAAAGCGGTAGATAGCGTATTGCGCCGTGCCTTGCGGCAGTGGCGGATGCTCGACGACGCTGAAGTCTTCATCTTGCCAATAGCCTTGCCCAGGAACCGCCTCCGCAATGCCCGCCGCGTCAACTCCCGGTAGCGCGCGCACCCGCGCCAGCAGCGCCGTGTAGAAGTTCACCTGCTGCGCGGGTTCCCGGTAGCGGTTGCCGAAAAGCTGGATGCGCATGGTCAGCACATTCTGCGTGATGCAGCCCAGATCAGAGGAGCGCAAGCGTTGGTAACTCTTCAGCAGCAGCCCGGCGCCGATCAGCAGAACCACCGTCAAACCCACCTCCGCGGCCAGCAGCGACCGGCGCAGTGCGGTGTGAGCGCGGCCCGTGCTCGAACCGCGCGCCGAATCCTGCAGCGATAGAAGAAGTTGATTGCTTTTTGTACTCAGCGACGAGATTAGCCCGGCAAAGAGCGCGCACAAGACGATTAGTCCCACGGTAAATAGGGCCACGACGCCATCGATATGAATGGCCTCCACGCGGCTCATATCCTTTCGCGTACTCAACAGCCAATGAACGGCCCCGTAGGCCAGCAACAGCCCCGCTGCGCCGCCCGCCGCCGAGAGCAGAAAGCTCTCCATCAGCCGCTCGCGCAGCAGGCGCAGCCGTCCGCCGCCCAGCGCCGTGCGGATCGCCAGCTCCTTGCGCCGCGCCGCCGCGCGCGCCACCAGCAAGTTGGCCACGTTGAGGCAGGCAATAAGCAACACACAGCAGGTAGCTGCCAGCAGCACATAAAGCGGCTGCTTGATATCGCCCACCATGTCCTCCAGCAGTGGCTTGATATTTGCCGCCTTGCCGACAAAAGGATTGTCAAGATGCTGATCGTGCAACCGGCGTGTAATCACCGACAGGTCGGCCACGCCCTGTGCCGCCGTTATTCCCGGCTTCAAGCGGCCGATCGCCTGAAACTGGTGGGCAGCTAGACTATCCATCTGTTCAGCAGGCTTGTAGTGGTATACAGGCGTCCACAGTTGCGTCGAGGCATCGGGATAGGCAAAACCCGCGGGTAGAATGCCGATGACGGTGTACGGCTGCCCGTCCAGATGAATGGTTTGATTCAGGATAGCCGGGTCGCCCCCGAAGCGCCGCTTCCACAGCCCCCAACTCATCAGCACCGTTGCGTTTGCCGAGTGCCGATCGTCGGCCTCAGTGAAGTTGCGCCCCAGTGCGGGCTGCACACCGAGCGTGGGCAGTAGATTCCACGTGCACGCTGCACCACGCACCTTTTCCGGCAATTGCCCGCTGACTCCGGAGAGATTGAATTCCGCATCGCCCAGAAGCGCGAGGTCCGAGAAACTGCGATTCTGCTTTTTCCACTCAGCAAAGACGCCGGGAGCGATGATGTTATAAGGATATTGGTCGTCGGCACTGTGTTCGTAGAGGGCAACCAGTTGGTCCGGATCCTTGTATGGCAACGGCTTGAGCAGCACACTGCGCACAATTGTGAAGAGCGCCACATTGGCGCCGATGCCGAGCGCGATCACAACAATCGCAATGGCCGCAAAGCCGGGTGTCCGGGCCAGCGTGCGCACGCCATAGCGAAGATCCCGCAGGAGCAACTCCAGCCAGGTCCAGCTCCACGTGGCGCGCGCCTGCTCGCGCAACAACGCTGGGTTGCCGAAGTTGCGAAGAGCCGCATAACGAGCCTCGTCCGCGCTCATGCCGGCGGCGAGGTTCTCGGCGATCTGCTGCTCCAGATGAAACTGCAATTCATCGTCGAGGCGCGCGGCCGCCTTGCCAAGCCCGAAAAGCATCTGAATCCGCATCCGCAACTGCACAAACCAGCGCATGGTCATCTTCCTTTCACGCCTCGTTCATCACCATGTCGATGGCCGACGAGAGCCGGTTCCAATTGGCGGTCTCTCCCTCAAGCTGCCTGCGCCCGGCGGCAGTGAGCGAGTAGAACTTGGCCTGGCGGCCGGTCTCGCTCTCGGCCCATTTGGCCTTGATCCATCCCTGTTGCTCCAACCGGTGCAGCGCGGGATAGAGCGAACCTTGCTGCACCTGCAAAACCTCGCGCGAGACTTGTTGAATGCGCTTGGCAATGGCCCATCCGTGCATGGCCTCCAGCGAGAGAGTTTTCAGGATGAGCAGATCGAGTGTGCCTTGAACGAGATCGACAGGTTTTCCCATACCTAGATTATCTACAACAAAGTTGTGTAGACTGTCAAGGTATGCCGCAATTTATTTGTAGGAACCATAAGGGCAGTGCCGGATGCCGCGAAAGTTCTTAGACCGCGAGGCGCGGCACGCGCTGCCCGATGCGGGTGAAGACCTCCCAGGGAATCGTTCCCGAGGCCTGGGCGTGTTCGAAGGCGGTGATGGTTTCGCTGCCCTGCGTGCCCAGAATGACCACCTCGTCGCCCGCCGTGACTCCGGAGATTTCCGTCACGTCCACGACGGACTGATCCATGCTTACGCGGCCCACGAGCGGCGCGCGTTCCCCACGAACCAGCAGGCTGAAGCGGTTGCCGAGGCGGCGGTCGAGGCCGTCGGCGTAGCCCACGGCCAGGAGCGCCAGCCGCATCGGCTCGGTGGCGACAAAGGTTCCGTTGTAGCCCACCACAGCGCCGGCGGGAATCGAGCGCACGCCCACCACGCGGGTCTTCCATTGCAAAACCGGTTGCAACCGCGCGCGGGCCGCGGCCAGCGAGGGCGGCTCAGGAGGATCGAAGTTAGGATCGAAGCGCGGGATCAGACCGTAGAGCGCCAGGCCCGGCCGCAGCATCGCCTTCATGCCATGGCGCGCAGCGAGCGTGGCAATCTCGCCGGCGCGGCCAGCAAGCAGCGTAGCGGAACTGCCCACATTGAGCCACTCCGGATTGATGCCCGCATCCGTGACCATGGCCAGCGCCGCATCCAGCAGAACCAGTTGCGCTTGGGTCACCGCACCGTCGGCCTCGTCGGCGGCATAGAAGTGGGTCATCACGCCCTCAAGGCAAAGCGGCGAGCTGGGATGGAAGCGGGCCAATGCCGGCGCAACCCCGTCCAGACTCACCCCCTGGCGGCTCATGCCGGTGTCGATCTCCAGATGCACCGGAAGCGAACCGGCGCGAAGGCCCGCCTTTTGCGCCGCGCCTTCCAGTTCGTCCAACTGCCACGGCTCCCAGGCCACGGCAGTCAGCTTGTGACGCACGACATCGGTGCCCTGGCCGGGAAAAACGCCGCAGATGACCAGAATCCGCGCCTCGGGGCAGAGCGCGCGGGCGGCCACGCCCTCCTCGACGCTGCAAACGCCCAGCCAGCGTGCGCCGGCACGCGCCACGGCAGGAGCGCAAACGCTGAGCGAGTGGCCATAGGCGTCAGCCTTGACGATGGCCAGCAGCTCCGCGTGGGGCGCGGCCAGGGCCGAGAGAAAGCGGTAGTTGTCTTCCAGGAAACGGGTGTGAATCTCAACCCAGCAGGGACGCATTGGCATTGGGAGGTCCAAGCATCAGTTTAGCGCGGATGAACGATGGGCGTGGGACTCCGCACTCAGTTGAGCAGCGCGAAGGCCACCACGGTCTCGTCCCTGGACGGAATCTCTTCGAGCAGCTCGGCTTCCAGATCGTAGGCCAGCGGCATCTCGCAGTCCGCGACCTCTTCCTCGCTGGCGCCCACAAAACAGAGTTCGCAGTGGGCCAGCGCCGCGCCGTCTCCCATGCGGATCGGCGGACCGAAGATGCGGCAGGTCATCGGCCTCCAGGCGTAGACGTCGCAGCGGCCGGTTTCGGGGTCGAGCGCCGGGCAGGCCGCCGCGCTGGCGAAGCCCTCAAAGCGCTCCCGCTCATCCGGGGAGTTGCCCAGCAGGCCCGTCTCCACATCGCCGGGAAACTCCGCTCCATGCTCGACGACCCACATTCCGGCGCGATGCGCAACCTCCGCCGCCAGCTCCGGCTCCGTCTCCCGCAGCTTCTCCATGCCGGCATGCAGCCGCAGCGCGTCCAGCGGGCTCAGGACAAAGGCTCCATGGCAACACTGCGTGCAACCCTGCTTGCAGACCAGCCGCTCGCCTGCGCGCGCCGCCGCATCGGCCATCGCCGAATCCATGATCTGCACCAGAAACGAATCGCCTGACGGTAATTGCATCTCGGCAAGCATAGCGGATTACCCCGCCACTCGTCGCCACGAATTTTTCGTTGGGTATATCGATAGTCACAGGTCAACCGGCTGCTGCGTACCCTATGAATTCGATGAAGGTAACCACCTCTCGTCACCCGGCCGCCCCGGCTACTGGCCGCGGGGGTTCCCGAGGACGAGGCTCTCGCCAACTTTCACACCGCCCATGCTGCGGTTGCGCGCGGCGCCTTGCATTTCCGCACGCAATTTCTATTGATCGCGGCGCAGCTCTTGCGCTAATCTGGCTGTGGAGGCTTCCCCAATGCCTGAATTTCGCTGCACCGTCATCCCCGCTCATCGCTACCGCAACGCACCCGCCGCCATCGATTGGCTTTGCCAGGTCTTCGGCTTCGAGCGCCACGCCGTCTATGAAGGCGATAATGGAACCATCGCCCACGCCGAGCTGAGCCTGGGCAATGGCATGATTATGCTCGGCTCGGGCAAGGACGACGAAATTGGTCGCGGTTTCAAGCCGCCAGTCGAGCTGGGCGGCGTGGAGACGCGCCACATTTATCTCGTGGTTCCAGACGCCGACGCGGCTTATGCCCGCGCCGTGGCCGCCGGAGCCGTGGTCATCCGCCCGCTTCAGGACACGCCGTATGGCAGCCGCGAGTTCGCCGTGAAAGACCCCGAAGGCCACTCATGGAGCGCAGGGACGTATGACCCGTGGGCGAAGCACGAGTAGGCCGCACAACTGGCTTACATTCGAATTGGGACAGGTGTACGATAAATTGCATGGCAAATTATCGCGTCGTACTTCGTAAATCCGAAGAGGGCTTCAGCGTGTCGTGCCCCGGACTGCCTGGCTGCTGGTCGCAGGGTGAGACGGAAGAAGAAGCTCTCGCCAATATCCAGGTCGCCATTCGAGAGTATGTCGAGGCGGCTGAAGAGTTAGCACGCGTAGATGAGAGCCGGGTTGTCGAGGTAGCGGTTGCGTGACCCGCTGATTTCGTTCATCTGCTTTCCAGACAGATCTGAAATGGAATCTCGGGTTAATAGTCCGGCTTCTACACCCTAAGGCGGTGTTTCACCATATACGGTGCAACCAAGCAGTTTTCCATATCAATAAGGGCATCTTCCCTTCCCATCCGATCAATTTGGCCTTACCGTTGTTTCATGCAAGCTGTTTCTGAGCGATAAAGGCTTCAGTTCTGCTGAGGTAATCTGTGTCCAAACTACCGGGGATCAACCATCTGAGGGCCGTAGCCGCACTGGAAAAGGCAGGCTTCCGAATTCTGAGCCAGGGCGTGCACATCGTGATGACCGATGGAGCGCGAATCTTGACGATTCCGCGCCACAATCCGGTGAATGCATTCACGATGGGCGGCATCGTACGGGACGCAGGAATCAGTGTGGACCAGTTTCGAAAGCTCTTGTAGTCGTACTCCTACCCGATCGGTTTCTCCCAGCCTTCCAGCGCGCGTTTGAACTCGCTCATGAACCTGCCGGCGTCGGCGCCGTCGATGAGGCGGTGGTCGAAGCCCAGGCAGAAGTGCTGCATCGAGCGGATGGCGATGGTGTCGTTGCCCTCGGCGTCGGTCAGCACCACCGGCTCCTTGCGCAGGCCGCCGATGGCCAGAATCGCCGACTCCGGCTGGTTGAGGATTGGGGTGCCGAACTCGCCGCCGAAGACGCCGGAGTTGGTCAGCGTGAAGGTGCCGCCCTGGACTTCGTCGGGCAACAGCTTCTTGGTGCGGGCGCGCTCGGCCAGGTCGGCGATAGTGCGGGTCAGCTCCACAAAGCTCCGCCCCTCGGCCTGCCTGATCACCGGCACAATCAGCCCCCACTCCAGCGCCACGGCGATGCCCAGGTTGATCTGCAGGTGATAGTGGAGGTAGCCATCGACGAGAGAGGCATTGACGATGGGGAATTTGACCAGCGCCTGGACGGCGGCGGCAGCGATAAACGGCATGTAGGTGAGCTTGACGCCGTGCTGCTGCTCGAAGCGGGCCTTTTCGCGCACGCGCAGGCGGGCGATGCGCGTCATGTCCACCTTGTAAACGGTGTGGACGTGCGGGCTGATGCGCACGCTCTCCACCATGCGCTGGGCGATGATGGCGCGCATCTTGCTGAGCGGCTGCGCCACCACCTGCGGTGGGGCCAACTGCGCCTTTGGCGCCTCAATTCCTGGGCCGTGCTCGCTCAGATGGCGCAACACATCTTCCTTGGTGATGCGGCCCTCTGAGCCAGTGCCGGCAATCTGGCGGAGGTCGAGGTGGTTGTCTTTGGCCATGCGCCGCACCAGCGGCGAGGAACGGTGCGGCCTGGTTGAAGTTTCCGACGGGTGAGCTTCCTGATGAGGCGATGCAACAGCATGAGAGGCGGATGGAGGAGCGGAAAGTTCTTCTTCAGGGGCTAAAGCCCGGTCGTTCGTTTGCAGCGTTTGCGGCACGACTGAAGCCGTGCCCTGATACAAAACAGGCTTGGTAATGAGTCCTTCCGCGGCCTGTGAAGTCGTGTCTTGATACAGAGCAGTGCCGCCGATAACCGCGACTACCGTATCAACGACCACTGTGGCGCCTTCGGGGAAGTTGATCGCGGTGAGCACGCCGGCCACGGGCGAGGGTATCTCCGCATCCACTTTGTCGGTGGAGATTTCAAAGAGCGGCTCATCGATCTGGACCGCGTCGCCGACTCGTTTGAGCCATTTGGTGATGGTGCCTTCAAAGATCGATTCGCCCATCTGGGGCATGACTACGTCGGTTGGCATGATGGTCTCTCCGCGATATAAAACGCCAGGGTAAGGTCAGGGAAGGCTACGGGCGCGCCCGCTTCTGGAGGGATTATAAATTGCTAAGCATCCCGGCGGGCAGAACAGGGTTCATACCGCCCCTACAGGGCGGTGGATTCGAACTGATACACATTCCCAGGGTTTCACCCTGGGCTATTTTCACCCCTCCCTACGGGAGGAACCGCTGTTATTGACCTGATCAAGAAACGAATAAGAGCAGCCTCTGCAATAGACGTAGATGCGATTATTGTGATCTCAGGCGCGGGTTGGCCGCTCGGCGCGGCCCAGCAGCCGCTCGACCTCGGCGGGAATCTTGAGCGGCGTGTCTTCCGCCGGAAATTGCGGCGGGGCTGCCTCCGCCAGATCACGCAACGCCGCCAGGCTCTCGACCGCCAGATCACGCAACGCCGCCAGGCTCTCGACCGCCAGCACCTGCTCGCCGAAGACCTGCCCGAAGCAGCGCGCCGACTGGTGGGCAAGGTCTTCCAGAGTGGGCAGGCCCACCGGGTTCTCGACTTCCTGCTGAAGGCTGGTGACTGCGTGATCGGCAATGCCGCAGGGAACGATGAGCGTAAAGTCTTTGAGGTCGGTGGTGACGTTGAAGGCGAAGCCGTGCGAGGTGATGCCGCGCGCGACATGAATGCCGATGGCGGCGATCTTGCGTTCAGCGCCATTGTCCGCAGGACACCAGACGCCGGTGAGGCCGCAGATGCGTCCGGCGCGCACGCCATAGCCGCCGCAGAGGCGGATCAGCGCCTCTTCCATGCCGCGCACAAAATCTACCGGGCCCATGCGTCCGCCGCTGGGGGCGCGCAGGGTGCGCAGATCGAAGATCGGGTAGCCGACCAACTGACCCGGCCCATGATAGGTGACATCGCCGCCGCGATTGATCTCGTGGACCGTGACGCCGCGCCGGGCGAGCAGCTCGTCCGTGGCCAGGATATTCGAGCGGTCAGCGTTGCGGCCCAGCGTGAGCACCGGCGGATGCTCCAAGAGCAGCAGCACGTTCTGCACGCGACCCGCGGCGACCAGCGCGGCGATCTCCGCCTGCAAGCGCAGGCCCTCGTCGTAGTCCACGCGCCCGAGATAGAGGTACCGGATCATCGTTCCCACCATTGTAAGGTTCGGGAACGGGCGTGTCGCCATCTTCAGTCTTGAACGCGTTGCTGAAAGAGGCCATAAAACGCGGAGCGGACCCGATACGCCACCAGAAACCATAGAACCGTCGCCAGTGCGCCCATCGCCACACCCTTCGGCTGCATCAGGATGTGAAAGAGAAGGATGTTCACGAGCACTGGAGCCAGTAGAACGAGGGCCAGCGGCACAAATCGGTTCACGAGGAAGAGAATCCCCGACACGACCATGATCGCGCCCACCACGTAATAGTAATGCGTGGCGGTCAATATACCTGCGAACTCGCCGGCCGTTCCCGGGGGCATCGGTCCCATGGGGATGAAGTGCAGGAAGTCATTGGAGCCGAAGACCAGAAACATCAGTCCCAGCAGATAGCGAGCGATCGTCGCGGCAATCTTCATAGAGTTCTCCTTGAATTGAGGTGAATCCGGGGATATATCGGTCGGGAACCGGTCCAGGCTGCGCCGGAGCGGTACTGCGGTGGGGAAGGAACTCTCTCCGCAGTCAATGGATGGTTTTATAGCGCCTGTAGATTCAAAGGATTTATCCGCCGGTTCTTGATGTTAGCGGTAAACTGGGAGTAGTTGAGGGAGAAAGCCGCCATGAGGCCGTCGGAGGCATTGCCGCAGCATCGGGAGACGATCCGCCAGCTTGTGATGCAGGCGGGCATGGCGAATCCGCGCGTTTTCGGGAGCGTGGTGCGGGGCGAAGATCGGGAGGATAGCGATCTCGACCTGTTAGTGGACCCGGCGCCGCGCGCCAGCCTGCTCGCCATGGAGAAACTCCAGGCCCAACTGGAGAAGGCCACCGGCGTCAAGATCGATCTCCGCACGCCAGAAGAGATTCATCAACGCTTCCGCGGAAAGGTTCTTACTCAGGTGGCATCTTTGTGAATAAGCGCGATGAGAGCTCAGTGGTATGTAACTGCGACACCAGATTACGGTATCAACACTCTGCCCAGAACTCGATCGTGGTTCTCCAATGGGATTGTTAACTTCAGCTTGTTATGAACGATGTTTCGCATTGGGCCATGTCATGTCACCTGCAAATGTGCCTTGTGGAATTGAGCGCACAATTTGCACAAATTTCGGCCACTCGAGGGTCCAATGGATATATGTCACAGCGTCATCACAAAGTTCCAAGACGGTCTTCATTAAAGAGGGAGAAAGCTCCTCGATGGATGTTAGGCGGGCGGACAGAGACTTACCCGGCGCAATACCCTCCCAAAGATGCACTTTGGCGCTGGAGAAATAGTCGGACGGCATCATATTCTTGACTTCTCCTTCGGCCCAATAGCTAGCAAAGCTTCGTATATTTCCGTTCCTTAGATTCGACCAGAGTTGGCGCACTTCATCAATGCGCACGACTGCGGCTGCCTTCAACTCATCACGCAATGAATTTTGAGCGTCCATACCAAAGTGACCTACGCGTAGAGCTTCAAGCAAAGCCTTTGGGAGAGGAGCGTCTTGCTGACGATCTCTCGCGTGTCGCCACAGTTTTCTCTCGCCGGAATCCAGGGTTCCCACACGGCACTTTAGAATTGGGTCAGCATTAATCCAACGATCCATCACCGTCCCCCATAGAAGCGTGGGCAAATACACTTGGAAGACATACATAGGCAAATTGTCAACCCCAGGGCGAGCCTTTGTTACTGTTACATCATCAAGACGCGCATCACTCAACCCACGTTCAAGATCCAGGGTCTCGCCACTCGTGAAGTGTTGCATAGCCCGATGTAGGGAGTACTTGAGGTGGTCGTCAATCCACATTACATTGTGCCGAAAGTTGCTGAAGGGTGGAAGATCGAGAATCGCGCCCTCGCTAAGACACAGCATCGCTCCGGAAATGACTGAGAAAATTGCATGCGCACCAATCCCAGTGAGGCCGGTGGTCCCGTCGGTCTCTAGTATTCCAGGGATGTCGCGAAGACCGTAGAATTTTCGTGCAAAACCATCGTCTAAGAATTGCCTTACATAGTCGTTCCATGCTTGACTTTGTCGCTCTTGTGGCATTGCACAAATTCTGCCTATTTCTTCGGGATCGGCGATGAGAGCGGGATATATCCTCGTTGCAAATGCGCGTCCCCAAGCCTCGAAAGTATCCATGCCCACAGGCTTTTGGAGAAGAGAACGGCTATTATATGAAGCAGAAAACAAGAAGGTGGAGACGGATGGTTCTGCGAGCCTCAGATGATACGCACGCAGCGCGCAGGCGACCGCTTTGAAAAGGCCGAGATCGCCAATGTCCTTGTTGTTACCACGAAAGATTACGTCATGATCTAGACGCAAGATTGGGACTCCGTTCCCGAGTAATCGAAGCCTAAGAATGGCTTCAACGATCTTTGGCGTATCGTAACGAATGCCCTGCGCTGCTCCAACGAAATACGTCTTGAATTTCTCCGAAAAGAGGGCGTTCACACGACCCAAGATGACTTGCAAATCTAGTGAAGTAATAAAGCGTATTCGTCCCGCAAGGCCGGCATCTTGAAGGGAACCTCGCACGCATTTAGCAAACTCGTTGGCAAATCGAAGTTCGCTCGAATTCTCTAGCATAGACTCTTCATCTTTTTGATGTGCAACCCCTTCCAAAAAACTTGCGAAACCAGGAGCGTAGAAGAGCACAAGCAACCCTTCATGTCCCGGAGCGGAAAGCAGTTCTTTCAGACCACGGAAGTGATCGCGCAGGTGTATTACTCCCTTCAGCTGGTGTACAGGAGTCCCACCAGCAAATGCCTTTACGTCATCACTTTCATAGGCACCATAATGCGAATACAGCACATGCTTAACTGATAGGGATTCATTAATCATTCGTGCCTCCTCATGCTATCGCCGAAGTGCCCTCCGCTCAGACGAACCTGTGTTTAAGCTGACCCGGTCAAAAAGCGGCCATGGTCGGCCTAACACGAAATTGCTGATCCAAACAGAACCTGCCCGTGAGCTTCGGGTCGCCACTGAGACAAAGGTATGATACTTCGCCCATCCGTTGCCTGTCTTTTGTGGGCGGATCGCAAAGGTCCGATCACCTCGCGGTATACTATCTACTGGCAGGAGGACCGGGCGGTCGCTGCCGGTGGGCGTGCGCTAGTACGGTTCACCGGGGGAGGAAAGTCCGAACTCCGCAGGGCAGTGTGCCGGATAACGTCCGGGACGCGGGCTTCAAGGCTCGCGGACGGCCAGTGCCACAGAAAAGATACCGCCCCGGCTACCCCTCGGCCTGTCTCCTTTGGAGCCATGCCGAGGGCCGCCCTGGAAACGCAAGACCCGAGTTGGCCCGGCTTGCCGGGATCGCTCGCCGTTGCGGAATCTCCAGCGCCGGGGTAAGGGTGAAATGGTGCGGCAAGAGCGCACCGCCCGTCCTGT
>CAZQRX010000026.1:0-33954 GCA_964595845.1 uncultured Occallatibacter sp.
GCGACACCGTCGGCGATCCCTTCAAAGACACCTCGTCGGTGGCATTGAACCCGGTGATCAAGTTCACGACCTTGTTTGGATTGCTCGCTGTCGAACTGGCCGTAACGCTCAGCGCGAAGAACCCTCTGCTCGCAACCTCGCTGGCAGTCGCATTCTTCCTGGTGTCGGTCTTCTTCGTGCACAAGTCGTTCTATGGCATGAGGATTGAGACCAAGGAAGGCAACTGATTTCCGTCTTGGTAAACCGCTGCTGACTGGCGGACAACAGAACCACAAAGCGGCCACATGCACTCTCGCGTGGGGCCGCTTTGTTTTACGCTGGTCAGGCAAGGCCGGTTGGGTCTATGATGGCTGGCGACATCAATATCCTTTTTTACGGTTTACTCTTTTGCGGTTCTTGCGCGGTCACTCGTGCTGAAAAGGAAGGTTTTTCATGCGTATTCTCCTCTGTGCAGGCGCGGCTCTGACGCTGGCGGCCTTGTCTTTGCCGCTGGCGGGTGGGGCGCAGAAGTTTCAGGAACCGACAAAAGAAGAGCTGCAGATGACCTCGGATCCCAAGGCGCCCGGCGCTCCGGCGGTCTTTCTCTATCTCCAGTCGGAGACCGACAACCGCAACCACTATCAGAGCATCTATGCGCGCATCAAGATACTCACGGAGCTGGGAAAGGAGTGGGCCACGGTCGAAGTACCCTACGTCCCCGGATATATGGATCCGCCCATCATCGAGGGCCGCACTATCCATGCCGACGGCACCGTCATTCCCCTGACCGGTAAAGCCTCAGACCTGTTGGTCTACAAGAATCACAACAACCATGTACACGCCGCGGTCTTCAATCTGCCCAGCGTCGAGGTGGGCAGCATCCTGGAGTATAAGTGGAGCCTTCCCATGACCGGTGGCGGTGGTAATGTGACTGGTATCGCGGACCAGGCGGATGACGGTTACTATGCCTCTGCGGTGGCCGGCATATCCGATCCCGTGTGGGATGTGCAGCAGCCGATCTACGTCCACAAGGCGCATTTCTATTGGAATCCCTACAATGACCTGGAGACGGGTGTCCTGGGCAGCGAGCTCGACCATTACGTCAATGGAGAAAGGGCCCACTATCTCCTTTTTACGCAACTCCTGCCCGCCGGACTCACGACCACCCGCAGTCCCAGGGGCGACTTCACGCTGGACATTCACGATGTGCCCGCTTTCGTGCGCGAGGCCAATGCTCCTCCGGATGCCGCCTTGCGCTACAAAGTGCGCTTCTTCTATTCACCCGCCAGTTCCGCGGCGAATTACTGGGACAACGAGATTCAGCGCTGGTCAAAACAGTTGAATGAATTTGCCAGCCAGAGTAATGCGATCAAAGATGCGGCCAATCAGATCACGGCCGGAGCCGCAACCCCCGAAGCCAAGGCGCGCAAGCTATACGATGCTGTGCAAACCCTCGATAATACCGATTTTACGCGCGCCAGGACCGAAGAGGAGCGCAAGGCGCTGCATCTCAAGAAGGAAGTAAAGAGTGCCCAGGATGTGTGGAGCGAGAAGAGCGGTTCTGGCGATGACATTGCGGCGCTCTATCTGGCCTTGGCCCGCGCTGCCGGTCTTCAAGCCGACGGGCTCAAGATAGTCAACCGCAACAAGCGGATCTTCGACCAGTCTTATCTCTCTCTATATCAGCTCGACTCGCTGCTGGTGGTGCTGCACATCGATGGCAAGGACATTTATCTCGATCCCGGCGAAAAGCTCTGCCCGTACGGTCAGTTGTCGTGGAAACACATGATGGCGGGCGGCATCCAGCAGAACTCCAAAACGCCGGTCTACACGCCGCCCAACGCCACCAAGGACGCCATTACCGCGCACGCCGCCGATCTGACCGTCGATGCGCAGGGCGGAATCACCGGAACCGTCAAAATTCTGATGAATGGCCCCGTCGCGCTCCATTATCGCCAGTTTAACCTCACCTTCGACCCGGAAGAGGTCAGAAGGCAGCTCAACGAATCCCTGAGCAATCTGCTGCCGCAGGGAATTACCGGAGAGGTGGACAAGATTCAGGGGCTGGAGACCGCGGAAGGCTTTCTTTCAGTCTCCGCCAAAGTCACAGGTCAGATGGGCAGCTCCATCGGCAAGCGCCTGCTGCTGCCCGGCTTCTTCTTTTCCACCGGCGCGCGCCCGCAGTTCGTCGCCGAGGAGAAGCGCGAGGCCGCCGTCGATCTGCACTACGCCGAGCAGGTGATCGATGATGCTGTCTACCACCTTCCAGCCGGATTCACCGTCGAGAGCGCCCCCACGCCGGTGCAGTTGCCCTGGGAAGGTCACGCCGTCCTGGTGATCAAGACAGCTCCCGGCGCAGGCACTATCGACATTCGCCACACCTTCCAGCGCGCTTTCGTGCTGCTCGAAGCCAAGGAGTACCCGGCCCTGCGCGACTATTACCAGAAGATCGCCGCCAACGACCAGCAGCAGTTGGTGCTGATCAAAGCTCCGGGCGCGGCAGGGAACTGAGGGACTAGACCGGCAACATCAGGAGCTATGGTCTGGCCGCTCTGAACTGCTCCAGGCTCCGCCGCTGCCGGTCCTCGCCATCGAAGTTCTCCGGAGCCAGCCAGGATTCAAACGCTCGCTTGCGGGCGGGCCACTCGCGGTCGAGCATGGAGAACCATGCCGTCTCCCGGTTGCGGCCTTTGACGATCATGTGCTGGCGGAAGATGCCCTCGAAGGTAAACCCCAGGCGCTCCGCCGCGCGGCGCGAGGGCAGGTTCTCCGCATTGCACTTCCACTCGTAGCGGCGGTATCCCAACTGGTCGAAGACGTGGCTTGCCATCAGGAACATGGCCTCTGTAGCGGCGGCGGTGCGCTGCATGGAGGGCGCAAAGAGGACGTAGCCAACTTCGATGACTCCGTGGGCCGGCTCCATCCTCATATAGCTGGCCCAGCCCTCGGCCAACCCGGTCGCGGCAGGCACAATCGCGAGAAAGACAAAGCCCGCTGCGGCCTGTCTTTCTTCAATGTGCCGGCGCAGATCGGACTCGGTGGCGAATGGACCGAAGGGTAGCCAGCTCCAGAGCTCATCGTGGCCGCGCAAGGACTGCCAGAGAGCAGCGGCGTGGCGCTCGGCGTTCAGCGGCTCCAGCGTGACGGCGTGGCCGCGGAGCGTGACCGGGCCGGCCAGTGGGACGGGCTTCCAGTCGAGCGGCTCTGTGGCGGGCGCGGACACCCGATCAGTTTATCAGCACAACTCACTCAGCAATCATGAGTTGAACGCTCGTTCAGGCAGATTCGTGATGAGTATCACTGCGACTGTTGCCCTTGCCAAACGACCATGCCAGTTGACACAATCGTTGTGATTGGCCGCGATACGTCCTATAGGTTCCTCGATCTGGGCATACCTGTGATCTTCCACGAGGAGCGCCTGCACGGCCACGCGGCGCCGGCCGGGACGAGCTTTCCGCAGCTCATCGGCAGAGGCATGATATGTTTGGATTCGGAAAATAATACTCAGGAGAGACGCGATGTCGAAAGAACGAGACAGTTTTGTTGCGGCCAAATTGGCCAAAATGACCCTGGAGGAAAAATGCGGCCAGGTCCTCACCTTTACATGGCGCGGGGCTTACCTGACGCCTTCGGGGATCGAACAGATCACCAAGCTGCACGCCGGCGGCCTTTGTCTGGAACCGTATGCGCTGGAAACATGCAAGAACAAATATTGGGGGCGTTCGCAGGTCGATCCCAACTTTAAGAAGCCGAAGGACTGGTTCGACATCGCGCATACCAACTTCGACGATCGCAGCTTCGGCGTGAGCGTGACTCCGGCAGAGCTCACCGACAGGCTCAACAAATTGCAGGAAATCGCCATGAAACGGCCTTCGGGAATTCCCCTGCACATCACCATCGACATGGAAGGCGATTTCAAAAACGATTACTCCTCCGGTCATGTCGTGCAGTTCCCGCCCCCGATGGGCATGACCGCTATCGGCGACCTCGATCTGGCCTATAAGGTGGCGTATACGCTCGGCAAGCAGATGGCCCTCATCGGCATCACCCAGTTCTATCACCCGGTCTGCGACGTCAATATCAATCCGTTGAACCCCGAAATCGGCGTGCGCTCCTTCGGCGACGATCCCAAGATTTGCGCGAAGTTTGTCGATGCCACGGTGCGCGGCTATCAGGATGCCGGCATTGTCGCCACGGTCAAGCACTTCGCTGGCCGCGGCGATTCGGGAACCGACGCGCACGACGTGCTGGACACCTGCCGCGGGGACCTGAAGCGGATGCGCGCGGTCGAGCTGGTCACCTTCCAGGCGGGCATTGATGCGGGCGCCAAGGCCCTGATGACGGCGCATACCATCTTCCCGGCCTTCGACAAGGAATTCCCGGCAACGCTCTCCTCGAAGATCCTCGTCGATCTTCTCAGGAAGCAAATGGGATTCAAGGGAGTCGTGGTTTCCGACGCTATCGGCATGGCCGCCGTTCTGAGAAAGTGGCCGCTCCCCCTGGCGTGCGCCATGGCTATCAAAGCCGGCGTTGACACGATTCTGCTCAAGGCGGACGACGAATCCCGCTCCCAGTGCTTCTTCGGGATCAAGGGCGCAGTGGAGCGCGGGGAGCTTCCTATCGAGCGGCTCAACGACGCGTGCCGCCGGTTGCTCAGCATGAAGTACGACCAGGGCCTCTTCGAGAAGGCCGGAAAGAATGATCCGGCCAAGACCGCGGCCCACGTTCACAGCAAGGAAACCCAGGACTTCTCCCGGGAAGTAGCGCACAAAGCCCTGCTGGTGGTGCGCGACGACAAAAAGCTGCTGCCGGTGAGCAAGGACAAGAAAATCCTGGTCATCGAACAGGTCATTCCCTACTCCTTCCTTGGCAAGGATCTTTACAGCCATCCGCACATGTTCTGCGAGCAGATGACCAAGCATTCCACCAACCTCATCCTCGATGACACGGCCTTCTTCGCCGGCGACGAGGAAGTGGAGGAGGCGCTGACTCTGGCCAAGGGTGCGGACCTGGTGGTTATGACAAACTACTACGCGCGCATTGAAAAGCGCGGCAACAACCGGCATCTGGTGCAGGCCTTGAAAAAGGCGGGACATAAGGTCATTGTCGTGACCAACTTCCCGTACCGCAAAGGCGTGACCACGGAAGCCGATGCCGTGATCTGCAACTTCTCAGGCACGCCCGATTCGATCCGGGCGGCCGCGGATCTGGTCTTCGGCACGATCAAGACTTATCCGACGACGAAGATGCCGATCGACTTGAGCGCCGAGAAGAACCTGCCCGACGAGAAGCCCGTGGCTCTCCCGAAGAAGGCCGCAAAGAAGGCGGGAAAAGATTCCAATCCATGGGCGGGAAAGTGCTAGGGGTAAACCCCCTTCTCACACCGTTCTAACCGTAATTTCGGGCGCCGGCGGCACATCTGAAATACCGGGCCGGCGCTCGGAAGAGCCATAGGACGCTGGAACATATCGGGTACTGCGCCTGCGGGCGAAACACAAACGATTATGAGGGAAAGTAAAATGCCGAAATCCACTGCCTTTGACGTGCGCGATGTTTATACCATCCCCGGACCCAAAGTTACCTCCATCTATGAACACAACAAAATGGCGGTCCACTTCCAGGGTATGTCCAAGACCCTGCAATTTCCGCAAACGGTGGCCTTGCAAGGAGCGCCCACGTGCTCGATCGGCATCTCCCCTTACGGGCTCTACAACCGCCTCAACGACGCTGGCCGGCTCATCATGCTCAACCAAACGGCGGTCCAGTTCGCCTCCGCGCCCTTCATCCGCATCGGCGATAAGTTCGCCATGCTGACCCAGAAGCAGCCGGGTGTTCCCGAACTGCCCGACGACATTCCGGCGGTCAAGAACTACTATCACCCGGCGGTCCCGGAAAAGAACGTCGCCGTCACCATGGCCACGCCGTCGCTGGAGCTTGCCTACAAGCTGGGGAAGGTGAAGGTAACCCGCAGACTGATTTCGCAGTTGCTCTCCGGAGGAGACCAGGTGCTGATGCCCTTCGGCGTCGAAGAGTTCGAGGTGGAAAACTCCGGGAATGAGGCTGAGGAAATCACGCTCGTGGTGCCCCGCCCGTCTCTCGTCAACCTCCAGGAGAAGGAGTTGAAGCCGACCGACCAGGACAGCGTCTATGTCGGCATCGCCGCGGTCGATGGCCAGAAGCATGAGGAGTTTGAGTCGGCGGGCGTCCGGGGCGTGGTCATGGGCAGCAACAAAACTGCCAACCGCATGGCGCTGGCTGTTCTCGATTTGCCTGGCGTTGCGGTGGACATCCAGCCTTACTTCTGCCTGAACAAGTATACGGGCGATCTGCTGCTCAACGCCGACGGAAGCTTCTTCGAAAAACGGGAACCGCTGGTGCGCAGCGACTATGGCGCGGCCATCAGCCTCACCTTCACCCTGGAAGCGAAAGCCACCATGAAGATTCCGGTGGCTGTTGTGTTGGATTTCCCGGAACAGGTCTACATCGACGGCAAGACATTCCCGCGCAAATACCTCAAGAGCTTCAAGAACTCCGAGACGCGGGTAGTCGACCTGGCAAAGATCGCCCTGGACAGCTATCCGCAGTGGTGGGACCGGACCATGGCGATTCAAAAACGAATCTTCGACCGGATCCAGTCCAGCGCCTCCTACAAGGGCGACCGGGCCGGAGCCATGCGCCTGACCCGTCTGATCCTGAATGAACTCCATTTCCCTCTCTCCAACGCCATCGTCTGGGTCGAGGACGAGACGGGAAAAGAGCGCGCCCGCTTCCTGGAGTGCTTTGATTACGCCTATATCGACCCGTCAGACGTGGACTGGTATTCGATGGTGCTCTTGATGCTCTTCCCGATGGTGGAAAAAGATCTCTGCCAGGGTTTCATCGATTCGATTCTGGCCGTGGATCCCAAGCTGCGCTTCTACCACAATCACGCTTCCAACGTTGAAGCGCGGCTGCATTTCAAGGAGCACCCGGAACAATATGAGGGCATGAGACTGACGCAAGTCCTCGACGAGTTCAAAACCAAGGGCAGCGTGGCGCACGATCTGGGCGCCATGCCTAAGGGCCATCCCCTGCGCAACGTAAGCGATTACGCCTGGTACAACAACAACTACTGGGTGGACCTCTTCCCCAAACTCATGATGCGCGTGCTGCGCAACGTGAAGTTCACCGGCGACATGGATTTCCTGAAGAAGAACTGGAAGACCCTCAAGTTTGGGCTCGATGCGGCGTTGAAACTCGATTTCGACAACGACGGCATCCCCGAAGGCTATCCCGACGATGTGAAGAACACCTTCGACAACCTGGTTCTCTTCGGCGCCGACGCCTACGACGCCACGCAGTTCCTCGGCGGCTGCCAGGCCATGCTCAAGATGGCTCGTATGCTCGGCGACAAGGCCGGCGAGAAGCACATCCAGAAGGTCTTCGACAAGGGCTGGCAGAGCCTCGAGCAATTGTGGCGGGATGCGAAGAACAAGAAGGGCGAGAAACTTCAGTATTACGTCACCTGTTTCGATCCCGCCACCGGAAACACCAACACCGATGTCTGGACCAACCAGCTCGATGCCCTTTGGTACCTGATCTCCATCGGCGAAGAGCCGTTCATCCCGGAGGACCGCGCCAAGAAGATCCTCAAGACGATCTACCGCAACAACCGCTCCTTCATGGGCTGGGCCATGTGCAAGACCGAGGACGGCGATCCGGTGGAGTCGGATCAGGGAAAAGACGTCTATACGACCTCCAACTACGTCTTCGCCGAGCTGCTGGATTATTACGGCATGGCCAGGGAGAGCAAGGAAGTTTACAAGGCCATGGACCGGGTCGTCTTCGATTACGCCAACTCCATGATCACTCCGGACAATCTACGCGCCGAGCTGGAAACGGAGCGGGGCGAGACGGCCCCCGGCCCGCACTACATCGTCGCCGCCTATCCCCGTCCGGGAGCTGTCTGGACACATTTGGTGATGAACTACATCAAGGACTTGCAGGCGAAGAAGAAAACCCAGACCATCGAGTCGCCGGACCTGATTACGTTCTATCCCGATCTGCTCAAGGGGCCGGGCAAAGGAAAATGAAAGTCAACCCCCGGATGCGCATGAACTGAGGTGAACAAGAGAGGGCGGGAAAATCGCGAATCAGCCGGGAAACCGGCATGAACTCGATTTCCCGCCTTTTTTGATCCATGTCCATCCGTGGCCAATAAACTCGAACCGCTTGACTAAGGAATCTATCGACATGCCCAAGAAGTACGACATCACCTTCGTTGGCCACATGTGCTACGACGAGATTATCCCCTTCGGAGGAACACCCCACATCGCCCCTGGCAGCGCCGTGCTGTGCGGCGTTATGGTCGCCGCGCGCATCGGAAAGCAGGTTGCCGCGGTGGTGAAGATGGCCAAAAAGGACGAAGAGATCCTGCAACCGATGAAGGATCTCGGCGTTGACACTTACGTCATCGAGAGCACGGAGACCACCTACTCGCGGGTTTTGCACGAGAGTGCAAATGTCGATGAACGCAAACTCACGCTCGTCAAATCCGCCGGCCTCATTTCCATTGACGACGTTCCCGAGTTGAGTTCGACGTGCGTTCACCTGGCCGGGATCTCCGACACCGAATTCGATATGCCGCTGATGCAGGGCTTGAAATCCAGAGGCTACAGCCTCTCGGCCGACATGCAGAATTTCGTCCGCCACGTCACCCCGGTCACCCATGAAATCGAGTTCAGCGACGTCGCCGACAAGAAAGAAATTGCGGCGATGATGGACAAGCTCAAGCTGGACGTTGTGGAAGCGCGGATTCTGACCGGCACGGACGATCTGGAGAAGGCCGCCATCATCATCGAGTCGTGGGGCTGCCCGGAGACGCTGATCACACATTCCTCGGGCGTCCTCGCCCGGGTAAAAGGAGTAACCTACTACGAGAAGTTCTCCAACAGCAACATCTCCGGCCGGACCGGCCGGGGCGACACGACCTACGCGGCGTACATGTCCTGGCGGTTGGATCACGATGTCCGGGAGTCCCTGAAGTTCGCCGCCGCGCTGGTTTCAATCAAAATGGAAACCCCCGGCCCCTTCAAGGGAACGCTGGAGGACGTGCAGAAGCGATTGAGGGAAAAGCATTCTTCCTAAGTATCTCAGAAATTCGCGGTGAAAGCGAGTAAAAGTCGATGAGTGCTACAAGCATGAAACTCTCCTTCGGAGAAAAGTTCGGATACGGCCTGGGCGACCTGGCCGCCAACTTTGTCTTTCAGGCCGTCATGGCCCTGCAGTTGGACTTTTACACCAAGACCTATGGATTGACGGCGGCCCAGGCGGGCACGATGTTTCTCGTGGTCGGTCTCAGCTCGGCCGCATTCAATCCCATCATGGGCGTGATCGCCGACCGCACCCACTCGCGCTGGGGCAGGTTCCGTCCCTGGCTCCTGTGGACCTCGGTGCCCTTTGGCGTCATCGGCATTCTGACCTTCACGACGCCAAACCTCAATCCTGTCGCCAAGCTGATCTATGCCTGGGTCACCTACCTGCTGCTGCGCCTCATCTATGCCGCCAACAACGTTCCTTATGCCTCGCTGACCGGCGTGATGACCGACGACCCGAACGAGCGCAACAGCATCACTTCGTATCGTCAATTCTTCGCCAACAGCGCGGGATTTATCGTGGGCAGCCTGGCTGTTCCCATGGTCGCTTTTCTGGGCCATGGAAACAATGCCCTGGGCTATCAGTTGACGATGGGCAGCTTCCTGGTGCTCTCGGTGATCTTTTTCCTGATCGCCTTCGCCGTTTCGAAGGAGAGGATTCAGCCCGATGCGCGGCAAGAAACTTCCGTGCTCCGCGATCTCGGCGATCTGATCCACAACGGCCCCTGGATCGCGCTCTTCCTGGCGACGGTCTTTTATTTCACCGCACTGCTCATTCGCGGCAATGTAATGCTGCCCTACTTTGAGAACTGCGCCCACAACAGGATGTTCTTCAGTTGGTTCAACGGCTTCGGATTAATCGCTCTGTTGGTGGGCGTCACCTGCTCGACGGCCCTGACCAAACACATGGGCAAGCGCTCGGTCTTCCGCTGGAGCATGCTGCTGACGGGCATTCTCGCAGCGGCATTGTGCTTCTTCCCGCCCACCGCCATTGTGCCGATCATCGGCCTGGAAGTTGTGCGCCAGTTCTTCTTCGGCTGCTCCGGCCCGGTGCTTTGGGCGATGATGGCCGACGTGGCCGACTACGGCGAATGGAAGACGGGACGCCGCGCCACTGGGACGGTCATTTCGGCGGTAGTCTTTGCGCTATGGGTCGGCGTAGCCATCGGCGGAGCAATCGCCAGTTGGCTGCTTGATCTATACGGCTATTCATCAACAGCCGCGGTCCAATCTGCACGCGCTCTCGAGGGGATTCGCCTCACAGCATCGGTCTACTCCGGCGCCGCCTTCCTGGCCGCCGCGGTTTGCCTGCTCTTCTACCGCATCGACAAGAAGCTGAATCTGGAAATCTCGAACGAACTGGCCGAGCGGCGCAAGAGCTTCGGCAGCGCCTCGTAAGCCAAACTTCGATCAGTGAGGCGGGTTGATTGCGCCAGGAATTAACCCTGGACCATCCAATCCGCCTCATCTGTTTTCTTGAGTATCCCGGGCTTTCTATAGAACAGTGAGAGCAGAACAGGCTGCCGAAATATGTTTTACGTTAGCAATTTGGCAAAGTTGGCCAAAATACTAAACTCAAGCTGAGGTGCCCTGATGCCAACCCGCAATGTCAGTCTGCCTGAAAAGCTGGATCAGTTTATTACCGCCAAAGTCGAGTCTGGAGATTACGCCAACGCCAGCGAAGTGATGCGCGCGGCCTTACGCCTGCTGGAAAAAGAAGAGCGGGAGTACGAGGAGAAGATGGCGGTTCTTCGTGCGGCGATTGAGGAAGGGCTTGCCAGCGGGGATGCCGAGCCTGGGGTCTTCGAACGGCTGGATGCCTACATTGAGGAACTGGCGGAGGAGGAGGAAGAGTGCCGGCTTACAGCGTAGCAAGGCTCGCTTAATCGGACCTCAAGTCCATCATTCGCTACACCATGAAGACTTGGGGAAGAACCCAAACCATTAAATACAAACAGGGGTTGCAGGACTGTTTTCAGCTTCTGGCTGACAATCCATCCATCGGCCGGGCCTGCGATTCGATCCGTCCCGGTTTGCGCCGCTTTGAACATGGCAAGCAAGTCATTTTTTATCTTCCCCAGGCGGGCGAAGTGCTTATAGCGCGCATTCTCCACCAGCAGATGATCCCCGCCAAGTCGCACTTCGAGAATTAAATCTCTCCGGCCGAAATCCGTCCCCGAATCTCCACATCTGCACAGTTCGCCCCCAATCTGCACCGTTCCCGCGTCTTGCGCATGGCTCCGGCGAAGACTACGCTTGTCCTCATGGCAGGCGTCGGCCGGCAAACCCGCGTCTGCACCGGATTTGATGCAGTTCGGGCAGCCGGAATCCGCGCCCCGCAAGTGCGTTTGCAGCTTTCCACAGGCAATTCCCTTTGTTTGGCAAGTTGATGCTTGGATTGTAAACAAAACACAAGATATTGTGGTTTTTTGTTGACAAGCACAACAGAGAGCGCTATTTTTGCATCTGCGGCTCTAAACGGTTTAGTTCGAAACCCTGTGTGATCGTCCCACAGGAAGGCCGCTGAAAGAAGAGAGATCGCGGTACTTTTCAATCCCCGATTCCCGTTCTTCGCAAGAGATTTGCCCTGACCCCTTCCAGGCCGATTCATGCCGGTCGAGGCCAGAGATTTACCAATTTTGACGACAGAGAGGATTTCATGAACGAGCTTCAGTATCAGAGTTCCACCGCCGCCCCCCAGGCTTCCCACACCCAGCAGGGACTGATCTTTACCCGCCGCTTCACCACCGAGGGCGTCTCCCCCTATGACGAACTCCAGTGGGAGCAGCGCACCGCGTCCATCACCGACCAGAAGGGCAACATCATCTTCGAGCAGAAGAATGTCGAGGTTCCGCTCGACTGGTCGATGACCGCGACCAACATTGTGGCCTCGAAGTACCTGCACGGCAAGCTGGACTCGCCTGAGCGGGAGACCGGCGTCCGCCAGTTGGTGGGCCGCGTGGCCGAGACCATCCGCGACTGGGGCCTGGCCGACGGCTACTTCGCCACACGCGAGGATGCGGCCATCTTCCACGACGAACTTGCGCACATGCTGCTGACTCAGAAGGTGGCCTTCAACTCGCCGGTATGGTTCAACGTGGGCTGCGACCGCCTGGAGCCGGATGCGGAGGGGCAGAACTGGCACTGGGATCCGGCGACCGGCGGCGTGCGCTACTCCGCCACCGGCTACCACAATCCCCAATGCTCGGCCTGCTTCATCAACTCCGTCGAGGATTCGATGAGCGGCATCATGGACCTGGCCCGGACCGAAGCGATGCTCTTCAAATTCGGCTCCGGCACGGGAACCAACTTCAGTTCCCTGCGTTCGAGTCATGAAGCCGTCTCGGGCGGCGGCACTGCCAGCGGCCCCTTGAGCTTCATGCGCGGGCTGGACGCCTTTGCCGGCGTCATCAAGTCCGGCGGCAAGACGCGCCGCGCGGCCAAGATGGCGATCCTGAACGTGGATCACCCGGATATTATTGATTTCATTGAGTGCAAAGAGAAGGAAGAGGCCAAGGCGCACACGCTGATCAAGGCCGGATACGACGGCAGCGGGCCGGATTCCGAGGCCTTTTCGTCGATCTTCTTCCAGAACGCCAACAACTCCGTCCGCGTCAGCGATGAGTTCATGCGCGCCTACGAGAGCGACGGCGACTTCTCCACCTACACGGTCCGAGGCCATGAGCCGGTTGCAACCTACAAAGCGCGCGAGATCATGCGCAAGATCGCCGAGGCTACTTGGCTCTGCGGCGATCCCGGCATGCAGTTCGACACCACCATCAACCGCTGGCACACCTGCAAGAACACCGCCCGCATTTACGCGTCGAACCCCTGCTCCGAGTACATGTTCCTAGACAACTCGGCCTGCAATCTGGCCAGCTTCAACCTGATGAAGTACGTCACGCCGGCCGGCAACTTCGACATTCCCGCCTACCGGCACTCCATTTCGGTGGTCATCACCGCGATGGAGATTCTGGTGGACAACTCCGGCTATCCCACCGAGAAGATCGCCCGCAACTCCCACGACTATCGTCCACTGGGACTGGGTTACGCCAACCTGGGCGCTCTGCTGATGGCCTTTGGCCTGCCTTACGACTCGGCCGCCGGCCGCGATCTGGCCGCCGCCTTCACCGCCATCCTCAGCGGCCAGGCCTACCTGCAATCCTCCATCGTGGCCGCCAACTGCCCGTCCATCACCTCGGCCACGCCGCTGACCGCCAATGTCGATCGCCAGGGCGGCGCATGCCCCGGCTTCTACGTCAACCGCGAGCCCTTCCTCGACGTGATCCGCATGCACCGCGCCGAGGTCAACAACATTGGCGCATCGCGCCAGAGCGGCGAGCCCTTCAACGTGCCCCAGCTCGACGCCCTCATCGACGCCAGCCGCGAGTGCTGGGATATGGCCCTGGTTTACGGCGAGCGCCACGGCTTCCGCAACTCCCAGACCACGGTCCTCGCACCCACCGGCACCATTGGCTTCATGATGGACTGCGACACCACCGGCATCGAGCCTGACCTGGCCCTGGTCAAGTACAAGAAGCTGGTCGGCGGCGGCATGATCAAGATCGTCAACAATACCGTTCCCGCGGCCCTCTTCAAGCTCGGCTACTCCAGCGACGACGTCAACGCCATCGTCAGCTACATCGACGCTACCGGCACCATCGAGGGCGCGCCCGGCATCAAGCCCGAGCATCTGGCCGTCTTCGATTGCAGCTTCAAGCCCTCCAAGGGCACCCGCTCCATCCATTACATGGGCCACATCAAGATGATGGCCGCCGCGCAGCCCTTCCTCTCCGGCGCCATCTCCAAGACCGTCAACCTGCCCCAGGAGGCCACCGTCGAGGACGTGGCCGAGGCCTACGCCGAGAGCTGGCGTCAGGGCATCAAGGCCGTGGCCATCTATCGCGACGGCTCCAAGGGCACCCAGCCCCTCAACACGAGCATGGACGACGCTAAGCGCGAACCCTCGCCGCTGGACGCCGCCGGAAGCCGCGTGCTGGCCCAACTGGCCGCCGGAGAGCCTGCTGACGCAGCCGACCTCAAGGCCCTGGAAGCCAAGGCCAGTGAAAAGCTGGAAGTCACCGCCAAGTCGGTCCTCCTCGCCGAGGCCGCCTTCCAGCGCGCCTTGCATGAGATCGCCAAGGCCGCCGCGGTGCCCACGCTTCAGCCCTCCACAGCCCTCGACTCCGCCAGCGAGGCCGTCGCGCAGGACCTCAACGGCCCGCCTCGCGCCGTCCGCCACCGCTTGCAGGACGAGCGCGCCTCCATCACCCACAAGTTCTCCATCGCCGGCCACGAGGGTTACGTCACCGTCGGCCTCTACCCCAACGGCCAGGTGGGCGAAATCTTCATCAAGATGGCCAAGGAAGGATCTACCGTCTCCGGCCTGATGGATGCCTTCGCCACGGCGATCTCGATTTCGCTGCAGCACGGCGTGCCGCTCAAGGTGCTCTGCGAGAAGTTCGCCCACACCCGCTTCGAGCCCTCCGGCTGGACCGGCAACGAGCAGATCGGCTACGCCAAGAGCCTCATGGACTACATCTTCCGCTGGCTCAATCTGCGCTTCCTCTCCGGCACGCAGCTCTCGCTCTTTGCCAGCCTGACTCCCCATGCCGAGCAACTGCCCGCCCCGCCCACCATGATTCCGGAGACCGAAGAGGAGGAGGACGAAGCCATCTCGCAGGGTCAAATGGCACGGCTGGCCGAGGAGGTCGCCCGCAGGCTAAGCCAGATCGGCACACCAGCCCGCGGCTCCGGCGAAACACAATCTACCGGCAAAGGATCGATTGGAAGCGGTATCGCGGCAGCTATGGCTTCTGGCCAGTATGGCGAACTTCCGGGCCTCATGCCTGAAAAGATTGCTGCGAGCGGTATGCCCGCGCCCAGCCTCGCCGAACGCGGCATCTTTCACGCCGCCGACGCGATGAAAGAGATGTACGAGATGGGCGACGCGCCCAGTTGCTCGGTCTGCGGCGCCATCATGGTTCGCAACGGCAGTTGCTACCGCTGCATGAGCTGCGGATCGACCAGCGGTTGCAGCTAGAGAATACCAGGGATCCGAGATCCCTCAGGGCTTCGGAGCCTGCAACCCAACCTCAACACCAAAGGAGGCTATAGCAAAACCACAATAGGTGTACCCAAGGCTACGACTCTAAAGTGTTGATTTCCTTAAGAAATCAACACCATTGATGAGGCTGTTATGTGCATGGGAATTGTGGTTTTGCTCTGAGCGGACACCAAAGCCGCTCCATCTTCGACCAGTACAACATCGTGAACGAGGCCGACCTGAGAGACGCCAGCTTTAGGGGTCTTCTTGATACATGGTTGGCTACTCCGGAACCGCCCCTCAACCGAAAAAACGGACCTTTCACGGACATTCATCGAAAATGAAATGGGGCCGCTTCTCGCGACCCCATCCTAAATTCTGAGTTTTCTTCAGGTTCTTGGTTGCGGGGGCTGGATTTGAACCAGCGACCTTTGGGTTATGAGCCCAACGAGCTACCGGGCTGCTCCACCCCGCATATACAGTCTACCAACTGCTTGCATGGGGGTCAAACAGCAGGGCAATCGCATTTGAACTTCAGTTGAACCACGGTTGGTACATACATTCGTCATTGGAAGGCCTGAGGTTTCCAGCAGGAGGATTTGATGTCCCGCAAAGAAACCCTGGAGCATTTTGGTTCCTGTTGGGAAGGGCTTGAGGACCCGCGCCGCGGCAATGTCGCCCTCCATGACTTTCACGAACTGCCGATGGATCGCTTTATGCTGCGTGTTGTGCGGCGGCCAGAGGGCGGTGGATATGGCACTGTTTGCCGAGGCCAAAGAGCCTTTTCTATGCAGCTTTCTCACCCTGGCGAACGGCCTTCCCAGTCACGACACCTTCAGCCGCCTGTTCCGCAATCTCGAACCGGATCAGTTTCGCGATTCGTTTCAGCGGTTTACGGCGCAGTTTTCCGAGCAGTTGCAAGGCGTGGCGGCCATCGACGGCAAGGGATTGCGCCGCTCGTTCGATCACGCCGGCGGCAAGTCGGCCCTGCACACGGTTAGTGCCTGGGGCTCGGAGCAGCGGCTGGTGTTAGCGCGATCGCCGGAGCGGCTCAACCAAGTGGTTCGACAGCAAAGGGAATCGAAAACAGTCTGCACTGGCGGCTGAACGTGGTGATGAACGAGGATCAGGGTCGCACGCGAATGGGGCACGAACCGCACCATCTCGCCATGCTCAGGCAAATGGTCCTCAACTTCATGCAAACGAGGGATCTATAGGCTCCGTGCGCGGAACACTCAAACGCGGCGGTTGGGACGATGGCTAACTCTACCGGCAACTGGAGCTAATTTGAAATGCGATTGCCCTGGCCGGAACCAATGCACTCAAGTTGACGCGACCCACCGCCCAGGATCCTCGGCGACAGGTCTCGGTCGCGAGTGTGGAAGTAAAAGCAACTCTTACATTGCCAATAAGGGCATGTGAATTGGAGAGCCACACTACAGGTTCTTAGCAGGGCTGTCTTCGACTTGCAGCTTGCTCTTCTTCACCTCGTACATAGCGGCGTCGGCAGCGTTCAGCAGGGCGTCTTTTGTGTCGCCATCCTCAGGATAAAGAGCAACGCCGATGCTGGCTGAACCCTTGATGACATGCCCCTCGATGAAAAAGGGTGCGTCGAAGCAGTTTGCCAGCCTGGCAACGATTATGTCCAGGTCGTTGATCCCATGGTGGAGCGCGACCAGCGCGGCGAATTCATCGCCGCCCAGCCGGGCCAGCATATCGCGGCCCAGCAACTGGCGGCTCATGCGCAGCGCAACTTCCTGGAGGTAAAGGTCTCCCACATGGTGGCCGAATATGTCATTGATTGGCTTGAACTTGTCGAGGTCGATGTAGATCAATCCGAGGATTCTTCCGGACTGGCGCGCATCTTCGATCTGCGATTCGATGAACTTTTCTATCGCGAAGCGGTTGGGAATATCGGTAAGCAGGTCGAACTCCGAGCGTCGGCGCAGATCGGAGTAAAGCCGCCGGGTCTCGATGGCCAGCGTGGCCAGCCGCGCCCCGTTGTTGAGAGCTACGATTTCACGGTCGATCGGCGGAGTCTTCGGATCGAGTCCGGCAAAGAGCGAGCCGAGCGCCGGACCGACGCGGGCATCGATGCTCGCACAAACGATGCGCAGGCTGCCTTGCTCCCGCGGGCAATCGCCAAGCCTCTCTCCATCGGCGATTTCACACCAGCATGGAGCGCCCTGCAACGAGGAGGATACCATTGCCGCAATCTTCACAAGGATCTCGGCGAGGGGCCGCGATTCGTTGATGTCCTCGAGAATGCGGCTGCGCTGCCGCTCCACTTCGGCCTCGGCCTCGGTGCGAGCCGACATCATGGCGGTTTGGCGCTGCACCTTATGTTCCAGAGCCCAGCCCCTGGCAATCACGATGAACACCACGATCAGCAGCACGCCGAGGGCGATAAGCAGGTTGCGTGTATTGACCGGGGAAGGCTGTGCGACGAGCGTAATGTCGTTGAAAGAACGCAGCAGGATGCTGAAAGGAGCTTCCTTGGTGGTGTTAAACGGATTGGTGGCATCGATCATGCAAATGCCGGTCACACGGATTTTGGAACCTACGGGAACTTTCTTCATGGGAGGAAGCTGAATCGGGCCGCCTCCCTCCGCGTGCCTGAAGATGGCGGAGAAGATCTGGCCATCGGCGATCAGGACATACTCGTCCTGCGAGGCCTCCCGGACTTCCGTCACCACTTGGCCTTCAATGGAGACAAGGTCGAACATATGCCCATCGGGGCTGTTAGCGCTCCAGAAGGCCAATTGCCGCCAGGTCGCCGGTAGTGGCGTAATGGGCGCCGGTATGTGGCTATCCCGGATTTCGCCGTGGCTCAGGACCAAAGACCCGTTACGGGTATCCGGAAAGCCGGTTGCGTCCGCCAGGTCGCCGATCTGCAAGGGGCTGTGAACCGGGGTCGCGATCCACAAGCTTTTTGTGCCGTCCTGTAAGACGGCGAATGAGTCGGGTTCGAAGTAAGTGATGGTTCCATGAACCCGGACCCTTTGCATCTGCTCCTGCACATGATAGACGGACAGAATCTTGTCCATGGGCGTGGCCGGGAGGGACCATGGATTGGCGCCCGCGGGCTTGAGAAGCTTCACGTCCTCAAGTGTGGGGACATGAAGCAATACCCCCGTCAACTGCATCTTGCCGTCAAATTTTCCCCCGGCAATCCCGGTCACTTCCACTTCGGCGTCGAGCAAGCCTTTGAGCGCATTCTCATCGTCGCTGTCCACGGTCGCGTCGATGTATCCCCCGTCCGTGACCATCTGCATATAAGTGGTGCGCGCATACGAGCTCACCCTCAAGTCGACGGTCCGGATCACGGCGTGGACCGTGACCAGCCGGCAGTCGTACTGGCCCCGGACCAATTCGTCGAAGGTGGCCGGCACGGCTTTGGGCAGGTTGCCGTGGCGGAGCACGGTCACACTGTCGGGAATGACAAGGGGGCGGAAGCTCTCGCGCATCGTTCCCCGCACCAGGACGCGATCCCCGGCAGCCAGATGCGCGTTCTTGGGGGCTAGCACAAAAATGCCCGCGTCGTCATCCTGCACAAAGAGCAGGCTTTCATAGCCGGGGAAGTAGGACACCGTCGCCTCGAAGGCGACCGGCGGATGTTGGCTGGCCTGGGCGTTGCTGAGGGCGGTAATGGCGCGCAGATCGGTCAGCGGTGAGGGCTCCGCTGCCCAGGCGGCCGAGGCCCAGCCAAAGACAATCGCAACTGCTAAAATCAGTCTCTTCACAGGACAGAATCCTGCCGAACCGTACCAATCATATCTGTACTCTACACCTATATCGGATAATCGGGACGCTTCAATAGCCTGGAGGTTTCTGGGATTACGGTAAATTTCCCAATTGTTTGCGGGGCAAACAGTCTTCCCGATAGCGCTTGAGAAAATAGTCGATGGTCTCGACGCGCAGCCGAATGGATTGGGCGGGACAGTTCTCATCCATGTCTTTGAAGGAAAAGAAGGGGGTTCCGGAACGCTCCACGATCTGCTCGATAGCGCTGTAGATGGGGGCGTCATGGCCACACTTGAAGCTGGAGAACTCGACCGCGACCAGGTTGGGATGGCGCGCCGTGAACTTGGCGGCCCAAAGCTTGTGATTGGAGTTGGCAGAAAAAGCGGTCTTCCACACGTCGGAGATATCCAGCGCATGATTGATGCTGCCGGCGCGGATCTCCTCGCCGAAGAGCCGTTCCAGCAGATCTTCATCCATGGGCAAGGTGCTCTGAGAAAAGACAGGGTAGCCGAGCTTCTGAAACTGCGCCATGATCTCGTGGTTGATGCCGGGGTCGTGATGATAGGGGCGGCCCAGCATCACGATTCCCAGACGGTCTTCGGCCTCCAACTGGTCGAGGGCCTGGCGGGCGTGGCGGCGGAGACCGGATTCGAAGCGCTCCTGTTCGCGGAAGGCAATGGCGACAGCGCGATCGTTTTCTTGTTTACTGAGGCCCAATATCGGCTTCCAGGCCTGATGCATCTGGCGCGCGAAGAGTTTGCGATGGGAGAGGTTGACCAGGGGATGGATGTAGCTGATGCCGCGCTCGGCGATGAGATCGGTCTCTTTGGTAAAGGCCGCCTCGACGGTCTCCGGCGTGATCGAGGCGGTGGGGCAGGCGTTGTTGGCGCGGGTATTGACCAGCGGCGAGGCCAGCACGTCGAACATGGGGAAGAAGATGGCGTCGAGCGGCCGGCGGCCATGCTGCTTGAAGAGCAGGTTATGAAAGTGGGCGATGGCGATCTTCGACGGAAAACAGGGATCGATGGAACCGCGGCTGGAACCGGTGCGATACATCTCGCCGGTGGTCACGTCCGAGTAAACAACGTTTTCCGCGCGCACGCCGAGGCTTTCCAGATAGGCGCTGAAGAGCGGCGCATAGGCATACATGGCGAGGACGCGGGGAATGCCGATACGCAGCTGGGCGCGCCGTTTGGTGAGCGCAAGGCGACGGCGAGCGGCGGGAAGCCAGGCGCGTGCGGGGAGCGGGTCGGCGACGCACTCCGGATGGCGCGAATGCCAAACTTCGCGGGCGGCGCGCTCGACCAGGTTGGGGCAGGAGGCCCTGGTAGCATCCTGCCGGGCTTGAATGGAGCGCAGCGAATCGAGATCGTCCACCGCGCCTTTTTCGCAGCCGGCTAGAATGATGCGCCGGGAGCCGTCTTCATGCGGCGGATGCGCCGCGGCGAAATCCGGTTCGCGGCCTGCTTTGCTTCCATTGCCACCGGCGATTCGCACGTCGAGGAAGGTGCGCAGGCAGGCGTTCTTGCAAAAGCGGCAGCGCGTCTCTTCATTGCATGTGGTGGTGTAGCGAATGCGGCTGACGGCATCCAGGCCGATGAAGCTGGTGGAGTGTCCCTTGCTCCACAGGCGCATCGCCTCCAGACCCGCGCCGATGGCGCCGGCCTCGCCGCAGTGCGGGTGAACCATAATCTCCGGCTCGATGCCCGTGCCCCGGAAACCGGCGCGCAGGAAGTCAACTTGCGCCTTGACCGCGGCCAGGTTGTTCTGCGTGCCCCCTTGGAGGACGAAGCGCGATCCCAGCGCGGTGAGGTTGGGGGCCTTGGCCACATGCAGAAAGACGTTGCGCGGAAGCACGGTGGCCAAGCCGGCCAGAATCTCCTCGGGCCGCCAGCCCTGACGCTGGAAATTGACGATATCCGATTGCAGGAAGACGGCGCAGCCATATCCGAAGGCCGGCATCGATTGGGCGGCAAAGGCGGTCTCCGCGTAGCGGTCGACAGAAATGCCGAAGTCCTCCGCGGTGGATTGCAGAAAATAGCCGTTGCCGGCCGAGCACTGCGCGTTGAGCCTGAAATCCCGGACGTGGCCCTGGCGCAGCAGGATGAGCTTGATGTCCTGCCCGCCTACATCGACGATGACTTGCGGGTCGACAAAGCAGCGCAAGGCCGATTCGGCATGGGCCACGGTTTCCACCAGGGCCGCGTCGGCGCTCAGCACCTGCTGAAGAATGTCCTTGGCGTAGCCGGTTGTTGCCGCGCCGAGGATATGCAGGCTTGCGCCGGCGTTCTCTTCCACCTGGTGGCGCAAATCGCCCAGCACCTCGATGGAGTCGGCGATGGGGTTGCCCTCGGAGAGGCGATAGGCCTTGGCCAGCAGCTCGCCACTTGGCGACAGGAGCACCGCCTTGGTGGAGGTGGAACCGCCGTCAAGGCCGATGAAGGCCTCAACTCGCTGGCCGCGCTGAAATGTTGCTGGAATGAAGGGCGCGGGCTGGTAGCGGGCTTTGAAGGCCTGCAACTCCTCCGCTGAAGCGCACAATCCCGGCTTGCCGGCAAACCTGCGCTGCTGAGTGGCGTCGAGAGTACGCTCCAGAGCCGCGCGGCCCAGGTAGCGGCCGCTCTCTTCGGCTTCGCCGATTCCGAACTCGATTGCGCCCAGCGCCGCAAAGAACAGCGCATCCGGAGGGCTCAGAATCAGATCTTCGGCAGCCTGGCCTGGGGGAATCTCGACGCCGCGCTCCTTCCAGAGCAGGGGAATGTTGTGCTGCCAGGCTTCGCGCATTCCGCGCAGAAAGGCATTCGGGCCGCCCAGCAGCAGCACGTGGGGCAGAAGCGTATGGCCGCGGGTCAGCACGGTCAGGTTCTGCAGCACAATGGCGTCAAAGAGCGAAGCCATCAACTCGGCGGGCGGAAGTCCCTGCTTCTGCAGGCCGTTGATGTCGGTTTCGGCAAAGACGCCGCACTTGCCCGCGACGGGATGGATGCGCACACCGCGGTAGGCCAGCTCCGGCATTTGATCGGCGGGAATCTTCAGCTTGGCCTGAATCTTGTCGATGACCGCGCCGGTGCCGCCCGCGCACTTATCGTTCATCGAAGCGATCTTCCTGCGGCGTCCGCTGCCGGACTCGGTCTTGAAGACGATGATCTTGGCGTCCTGGCCGCCGAGTTCGATGACCGACTGGGCCTGGGGATGCAGCTTCTCGACAGCCAGCGCGACGGCATTGACCTCCTGCACGAAGCGGGCGCCAATCGGCGCGGCGAGCGCCTGGCCGCCGGAGCCGGTGATGAAAATGCGGCAGTTGCCGGGGGCAATACCGGCCTCGCTCTCCATGCGCAGCAGGAAATCGCGCAGCATCCCAGCCTGGCGCGTGTCGTGGCGGCGATAGTCGCGCCATAGAATGCGCCCATCGTCCGCCGCGGCCACCACCGCCTTGACCGTCGTAGAACCGACGTCTACTCCCGCCAGGAATTGAATGCTGGGGGACGCGCGCTCGCTTGGATGAGGCTTATCGGGCATCGTCCCTCAATGCTCTCCGGGCAGCCGGGCCAGCGCGGCGCGGCCGTCCATCAGATCGGCGACGTGCAAGGCGAAGTTGGCGGCCGGGCCGGCGATGCCCCGGCGGCGCGGAATCGGATAAAACGGACTGCGCAGAGATGGATGCCGGAGGGCATAGTCCCTGATCCCGGCCAGCGATTTTCCGGTGGAAGCAAGCGCCGCATCGAACTCCGCGCGCGCCTTGACGCGGGCTTCGCCCAGGGCCATCTGCACGCGGCTATGAGCGTTGATCTCGCCCTCACCCGAGGTTTCAACCGGCAGGAAGATCATCTCCGGAAAACGATTGACCACGGACGACTGCACGCCGTCGGATTGCGAGGAAGGCATGCAGCCGAAGGGCTTGAGCGCCAACACCATGTGACAGAGCCCGCGCGTGGTGTAGTAGACGTTCTTGCCCACTTCGAGATGGCCCTCGCCGCCGCGCGCCTGGGAGTGATAGAAGGGATGCGCCAGGCGCGCCAGCTCGCGCTGCGAGAGCAGGCGAGGCGTGATGCCGCCCAGATGGCGCGCGGTGCGGGCATACAGATAGCTCCACAGCGCTTCACTCAGGCGCAACAGCGACCACTTGCGGCGGTAGGCCCAGGCGTTGGCCAGCCGCTTGCCCGGCTCCCGCCAGCGGGCCTCGGGATAGGGATCGTCGAGGCCTTTCTTCTCTTCCATGCCGATGCGAGACTGACGTAGCAAATAGCTGATCCAGCCGCCGATCGAATCCACATGCACCTGCGCGCCTTCGCCTTCGAGGAAGCTGAACATATTGAAGTTGCCGTCGCCTTCGGTGAGCTGCGCCCAAAACTCGCCGACGATCTTGACCACAGGCTTGACGCGGGTGTGATCAACCTCGATTTCACCCAGGCGTCGGCGCGCCTCCCGCATCTGGCCGACAAACTCCGCGCTGTAGAGATGATCCAGAATCTTGCCCGTTGCGTTGAGAAAGCCCGTGAGCTTCGGCGTGCTGCGCAGCGGCGCGGCCAGCCAGCGCGGCGCGCGTTCCAGAATCTCGAATCGCCGGCGGGTCTCGAGGAAATGGCTCAACCGGTCAACCACTTCTTCAAGGGCTCGATCCGTGCTTCCCGGAACAACCTCAAACGGGCGGATGCGATAGCTTAGGTCGTTGAGGACATCGCCCAGGTTGAGCATGTTGAGCGCGCCCAGGTTGAAGTCCAGCGAGAAGTGCAGGCCGGGGTTGTCTTTGGCGGCCTTGATGGCCTCTTCGGCCTGGTAGAGCACAATGCGGAATCGCTCATAGCCGGCATTCTGCAACGCCAGCCGGTACTCCGATTCATACATTCCAAAGCGGCAGGGTCCGCAGGAGCCGGCGGTGAAGAAGATGTACTTTTCCTCGATCTCCCGGCGAGAATAGCCCTGATCTTCCAGCGAACGCAGAAATTTGATGAGGTTGCCAATCGTGAAATAGGTGGGATTGCACTGGCCGTTGTTGCCGAACTCCCGGCCAAAGGTGAAGGCTTCCACATCGGGAGTGGGCAGCATCTGGCAGCGATAGCCGCTGGCGCGCAAAATGGCCTCGATGAAGCGCTCATGCTTCCAGGTGAAGCCGCCGAAGAGGACCGTCACCTGATTCCGCTCCTCGGCGGTGAAGGGCCGCTCCGCGGGACGGTGGTAATGGCCGGTCTTGCGGTGCAGGGCAGAAAGATCGATCAGCCGCCCTTGCTCCGCCGGGACGGACGGAGCCGTCCCGTGTAGCGAAGAAAGGGCCGAACCGGCGAAGTTGTGACCGAGTCCCATGGATAATGAATCTCTCGACGGCAGAACTGAGCTGTTTCCATCGTTCGCGCGTAGACTCACATCTGCTAGCCTTTCTAGTGTAATGCACGGCTATATATTCGGTGAGAACGCTCTTCATCGTGTCAGGGCAATCGCATGAATTGATTTTGTTGCCGAGCCGGGTTCTTTCTGTCTTCTGAGTATGCCAGTTTCCGCACACCTCCCGGAGGGAGGCGGCGAAAATAGCCCAGGGTGGAGCGAAGCGGAACCCTGGGTAGAATGCAGAGAGATCAGAACTCGCCCTGTAGGGGCGAATCGAATGTTCGTTATCCTATCGCTGAATCTCATCATCCAATTCGCGCATCACCCCGCCCCGCCGGGGCGGGAATTTCTGGACTAAACGCTCTCCCAGGGTTTCACCCTGGGCTATTTTCGACTCCTCCTTCCGGGAGGAACGGATTCGCCATTTCATTAATGTGATTTTCATGTTCATAGAGCGAATTCAGATCTTTGTTGACATACGGGGTGCAGGAATTACCATGTATTCGTCTCCCTGAACGCGATTTGAGACTCCCGCGACGAGGTGAAAGGAAATCCCCATGAAAAGCGCATTGGCTTTTGTTTTTCTCATATTTTCCGCACTAGCGTTTTCTCAGACGCCTCAGATCAAGAGTGGAGCTAAAGTCTTCATCGAACCGGCAGCGGGATTCGGAGATTTCTTGGCTGCTGCGATGATAGAGTACAAAATTCCTCTAGTTGTTGTAGCTGATAAGGATAATGCTGATTATATCGTCAGGAGTACAACTCATGAAGATCAAACCCCAAGTTGGAGTACACCATACACCTATATCAGCGCTATTTTTAGTTTGATAGAAAAAGAATCATCCCAGGTCGTATTTGCCGGTTCATCATCCAAAAACTATAACCTCAAGTCTGCTGCTGAGGGTTGCGTTTCGCAACTTGCGGAGCTAATGGAGCCAACGAAGAAGCAAGCAAAATCCTACTCTCTTGCATTCATACAATCGCATCAAATCAAAAAGGGGGCTACCATATTTTTCGAACCGGCAGACGGATTTGAAGTATTTCTGGCTGGAGCAATGATTGAATATAATGTCCCTCTAAAAGTAGTAATCGACAAGAATCAAGCAGATTACATCATCCGGAGCACAAATCATCAGAGTCAAATACCAAGTTGGAGCACACCATACACATATGTCGAAGCAACTTTTAGCCTGATAGATACACAATCTTCCCAGATCGTGTTTGCTGCATCGACATCCAAGAATTATAACTTCAAGGCAGCTGCTGAGGATTGTGCCAAGAAAATTGTAAAATTCATGAAATAGCAATAGGAATGATCCTGCATAACGAGGAATACGCGCCATGCCGGCAGATTGCTGGGTCATCGAGAACTACACCTACCGCCGCTGCCCGCATCCGGCGCGGGAGTTTGCCTGCGCTGTCTCGCCGCACAACCACTCCCAACACTCGATTGAGAATATGGGCTTTCTCAACCAGGTGGTGAAGCTGCGCTTCATGCGTCCCTTTCGCGGCCTGCTGCAAGGCGCCTTCGGATTGGCGAGCATCGCGGATCTGAACTACGCCGAGATTTCCTACCGCTCTCCGTTGACGGTCGAGGATGTCTTTCTGACCGAGTCCGCCAGCGCGGCGGAGCTGGGCTTCGCGGGTGTCCATCTGGGGATTACCGACCACGACGAAGTGGCGGGATGCCTAGAACTTCTGCGCGCGCATCCGGAAGAGGCGCATCGCAATCCGCTCGGCGAGGAGATTTCCATCTACTTCGACGACTATCTCTTTCACCTGGGAGTTACGGGAATGTCCCCTGCAGGAATTGAACAGCTTCATGACGGCTTGCAGGCGGCGGCCAGAGAACGCCGCCTGGACGATCTCTTTGAAATGCTGCGCACGAGCGGCTCCCTGGTGGTCTTCAATCATCCCCTGGTTCCCTGGGGCAAGGATGTGGGCCGTAAGATTCCCGCCGAGAAGCTGCTGAGCCGCTACGGGTGGGCGATTCATGCCCTGGAGTACAACGGAATGCGCAGCCGGGAGGAGAACGACCGCGTGCTGGAGCTGGCCAGGCACGCGGGCAAGCCGGTCGTGGGCGGTGGCGACAGCCATCTGCTGCTGGCCAGTTCAGTGCTCTCTCTGACGCAAGCCGCGAGCTACAAGGAGTTTGCCGAAGAGGTCAAGGAGGGCCGCGCCGTGCCGCTGGTTCTGCCGACGTTCTTTGCGCCGCTGGGCTGGAAGCTGTTTTTGCGCGTGCTCTATTTCATGGGCCATTACCGGAGCATCGGCCACTTCCGCGGCCAGCCGGTGGGCGAGTTGCTGCGCGGAAGAACGGTGCTTCTGGACCCGGTTGGATTTGCCTCGCGCGGGTTCCTGAGGGCAACTTCGGCGCTGGGCTTGGTGCGTTGAGATTTCCCACCCTTGCGCCAGAAAAAAAGCGCAAGGATGGGGCACTGAGCGCTGAGCTTGATTCGCGGAAATCTTGAGGCGCAGTTCAGAGAGCTGTGTAGACGCCGTCGCGCAGAAACTCCGCAATTCGTTCCCGCGCATCCATCGTGCCGCGCAGGCTGATACAGAGATTCGTCCGCAGTTCCGCAAAGGTTCTGCGCTCGACGCCGGAGAAGGGAAACCGCTCCGCGTAGCCGAAGAGCAGATCGGTGCATGTTTGCGCTGTGCGCGAAGCCGCGCGGCCTGCCGCAAGGATGCTCAAGTCCAGGAAGATGGAGACGCATTCGCTGCTCATCGAGCGGCGAGCGGACTCCATTTCCATAACATCCAAAGCCAGCGAGCGCGCCGCCAGCAGCCCGCAAAGCGCATCCGCCATGGCGAAGGTGACGCCTTGGCGGGCATCGCAATAGAGCCTTGCGCCGCGCGCATCGGCTTGCTGCCGCAGCCGCTCCAGGGTCCACTGCCAGAGCCTCATGCCCTCGGCAAGGCTGCGCAGGCCCGGCCGTGGCAGGCGTTTGGCCAGCGCATCCATCTCCTCGGTCCACTGCTGGAAGTCAGCGAGGAAGCGCGCGCCGGTCATGGCGGCTGAGACCAGGCGGCGTTGCAGGGCCGCGGGCCCCATGTACATATCTTCAACTTGTGCATCGGCCAGTCGGGCGCGCAGATCGAAACCGGCCGCGCCGAATTCGCCCCAGGCGGCTGTTTGGCTCAGAGACTCCGGGACGCGGCTGCTGCTGAAGAGCTTTGCGGCCGGAGAGAAGAGTGCGGCCAGCTTGGCATCGGCGCTGGAAGGATTCTTTGCCCGATCAAGTTCATCGCAGAGGCGCGCCGCGCAAAAGCCCAGCGAGGCCGCGGCTTCGCCGGTAGCCCAAAGGTCGGCCAGGCAGAGGCAAAATTCTACGCCGCTCGTTTGCGGGTTTGAATTGAACCCATCTTGCACGGTGGAGAGCGCCTTGGAGGCGGTCATGAGGGCGAGCAGGGCGCGCATCCTGCGCAGGGCCGGTTCCAGCAGGACACGGTGGCTGAAGCATGGAACGATCGCGCCCTCTTCCATCGTGTAGCCTCCGACGATACGCGAGGCCGGCACGCTGACGCGAAAGACCGGATCAGTGGTCGAGGCCTGGCGGTGTCCCAGCTTGCGTACTGGAGAGCCGCGCTCGAAGCCGCCTTCGTCCCCCGGTTCGAGAATCACGAGCGCGCTGCCGCGCACGCCTACGCAGTCGCCCTCGACAGCGGCCACCACAAACTCCGCAAAGTCCATGTGGCTGATGAAGCGTCCGCGCTTCTGAATCTCCAGCCGCGGTTCGCCATCCGCGCGCGCGCCGGCCAGAATCATGCGGCCGGTGAGAAAGATCGCGTCCGCGCCCGCGCCGGGTAGCGGCTCGGTGAGGCAAAGAGCGCCGTGGCTCATGCCGGCCTGGCTCAAATAGCGATCGCGCTGCGGCTCCGTTCCAAAGTCTCGGATGGGCATCTGCGCCAGGCTTCCCGAAAGGCTGCATGTGGCAACGCCTGCGTCCACGCTAGCCAATTCCCAAACCGCCAGCGCCAGCGGCAGGGTGAGTCCGTGGCGCGGGGAGGCGAGAATGCCCGTCAGCCCCTGGGCATCCAATGCGCCCAGCACGCGAGCTTTCTTCTCCGTCCATCCGCTGGCGTCGTGCGCCTGGGCGAGCAGGGTCGCCAGCGTCTCCGATGCAGTGAGGCGGGCTTTGTCGCGCAGCCTCAACAGCTCCGCGCGATTGGCGATTCGCCACAGCGCCGCGTGCGCCTCATCCCACCAGGAGAGCTTCATCGCGTTTCCTATCCCGCATCCGGGGAACGCTGTACTCGGCCAGATAAGCGCGCGGATTCATCAACTGCTGCGAGCGCATGAGGATTCTGGCCATGTGGCCGATCTGGCGCGGATCGACCTGCGGCAGCCACTGCCACCACTTCTTGCGTCCGGCGGCGTTCAGCACGGTGCGGCGCCAGGTCTCGCAGTAGAGTTCAAAGAAACGCTCCACCGGCAGGCGCGGTTCCCAGAGAAGATGATGCAGATCGTATTGGCTCCAGTCCATCACCTTGAGCTGGCCCAGGCTTTGTTCAAAGTATTGGGTTCCGGGCAACGGCGTAAGAATGGTAAAGCCGACGCGGAAGAGTTGATGGGTTTCGATGAAATCCCAAAGCTCGAAGAAGTTTTCCTCGCTGAAATCGGGGTCGATAATGAAGTTTCCGGTTACGCCGAAGCCGCATTCCCGGGCCACGCGAATGGCTTCCAGGGTCTTGGCGATGTCGCTTCCCTTGTGCAGGGAGTCCAGCCCTTTGCGGGTGGGCGATTCGAAGCCGAAGAAGATGTCGAAGTTCTTTGCCAGGGGTCGCCACAGGCGCAGCAGGTCGGCGCTGCGGCTGACCAGATCCACGCGCGATTGCACCAGTATCCAGTTCTTGCGTTCGCCCGAGGCCAGCAGCTCGCGGCACAGCTCCTCGCTGCGCTGCGGGTGGGCCCAGAAGAGATCGTCGATGATGAAGAGATTCCTGCCGATTCGCTGGAAGTCCGCGCGCACATTCGGCGCGGACTGATAGCGACAGGTGCCCTTGTAGAACTGCCAGACGGAACAGAATTTGCAGCGGTGGTGGCAGCCGCGCGTGGTCTCCATGGTCCATACCGGCATGTAATTGAGGCAGACGTAGTGCTTGCGATAGGCTTCGACCGCGGCGCGGTCCGGCGGGTGAACGCGATCCATCTCCAGCCACTCGCAAGCCTCGCCGGTGGAGGCGAAGCGCCCATCGCCGGCGGGCAGCAGCAGAGATGGAACTTCGTCGAGCGGGCGGCGATTCTGCAAAGCATCGCAGAGTGCAACCATGATGCTTTCGCCTTCGCCCATGCAAATGGCATCGATGTTGCCGGCCTGGGACTCCTCCAGAGCCTGTGGATACGCAGCCACGGAGTGGCCGCCCACGGCGACAAAGATGGGCGAATCGGCGCGCTTGATCTCCTCGGCATGACGCAGGGTCGCGGCCACATCCAGAATGTGTAGACAGGAGATGCCCGCCAGTTCCGGGCGAAACGAGCGGATAATCTTGGCCATGCTCCGGCGTTCAAAGCACATATCGACGATGCGGACCTGGTGTCCATGCGCGCTAAGAGCCGAGGCGATGTATTCCAGGCCGAGCGGCTCAGTGCGAAAGAACGGAGCGAGGCCAAAATGGGCGGCCAGGTGACGCGGCTTGACGAGCAGAACTCTCAATATGAATTCTCTCAATTCTCTCAGGCGGAAGGCAGTCAGAGCGACACGCAAGGCCTGGTGTCATCTTAGAGTGCGGTTCGCGGGAAGGTAAAGCGCATTCTCTTGAAATGAGGCCATCTTCCTGACCGGCAAGGCAGGCGCTTGACGGGTTCCTTGCGGTCTGCGCCAGTGCTAGAATGAAGGCGCTACAGCCGTGGTTCATTTGCGGTTGCGGAAGGATCGAGATGGCGCGGCCGGCGTTCTTTTTGCTGTTATTTTGCGCGACCAACGCCTTGCTGGCGCTGCTCTATCCTTTTTCCCTGGCGCGCCTTCTGCTGGTGACCGTTCTTTATGCGCTGGGCACGGGTGTGATGCTTTATCTGCTCTTTCATCCCCGCAATCAGTGGCTGGTGGACAACCGTTCGCAAGTGGAAAGGAATGGCTGTGTGGCCCTGACCTTCGACGATGGACCGGACCCGGTGGATACGCCCCGGCTGCTCGAGCTGCTGCGGGAAAAGAACGTGAAAGCAACCTTCTTTGTGGTGGGCCAGCGCGCCGAGCGGCATCCGGAGATCGTGCGCCGGGCCTGGGAGGAAGGACACCTGATCGGCAATCACACCTGGTCGCATCCGCCGCTCTTCTGTTTTCTCACTCCGCGGCGGCTGCGCTCGGAGATCGAGCGCGGCGCGGAGTGCATCGGGCGCATCTGCGGGACAAAGACGCGTTATTTCCGTTCTCCTGTGGGTTTGCGTCATCCCCTGCTGCGTTCCGCGCTCAAAGAAGCGGGGTTGGAGTACATTTCATGGCGCATCCGGAGCTGCGATACGATGATCCGGGATTCCCATTATCTCGCTCGCCACATTTTGAGCAAAGTGGCCAGCCGCGACATTATCCTGATGCATGATCGTTTGCCGAACGGCGCGCAAGTGATGCTGGAGGCTCTGCCCGGCGTGATCGACGAATTGAGGAAGCGCGGTTTCGAGTTCGTTCTGGCAGGCTCCCGCGAGACCGCCGGTGACGGTGCTGAATCATGAGGGTATGCGCGCTGATTCCCGCATTCAATGAAGCCTCGCACATCGCCGGTGTGGTGGAAGGCGCTCGGCAGTACGTTGAATCGGTGATCGTCATCGACGACGGGTCCAGCGACGGCACCTCGGAAACGGCCCGGAATGCCGGGGCGTTCTGCATCGAATCGCCCGCCAACCGCGGCAAGGCTGCCGCTCTGCGTCGCGGCTTCACTCATGCCCGCGCGCAGAATTTCTCCCATGCCATCACACTGGACGGCGACGGCCAGCATCTGCCGCAAGATATTCCCGCCCTGCTGCGGGTCGCCCGGGAGACGGATGCGGACCTGGTGATTGGCGCTCGTAGCTTTGACCGCGCGCTGATGCCGCGCGCCCGCTATTACTCCAACACCATCGGCAGCCGCTGGGCCTCAGCGCTGGTGGGCCGCGAGATCAAAGACAGCCAGTGCGGCTTCCGGCTCTTTCGCCTGGAGGCTCTGAACCGCGTCAAATTGCGCAGCCAACGCTACGAATTCGAGATGGAAGCGCTCATCAAGCTGGGCCGCGCGGGCTGCACCATCGCCCACGCGCCCATTCACATGGTCTACGACAACGGCCAGTCACGGTCCAAGATGAAGCCGGTGCGCGATACGGTGCGCATCTGCCTGTGGTCGCTTGCATTTCGCTTTCTGGGAGCTTGAGATGAGCCGAAGCCGCCGCATCGGTTGCATGGTCGCGCTGTTGCTGGCGCCGTCTCTGCTCGCCGCGCAATCCGACGATCTTCTGATGCGCATCTGGAACGGCGTGCAGCAGGCGCAGGGCAAGTTTACGACCGGCTGCGGCAGCGTGGTCGAGACCCGCACCTCCAGGCTGATGGTCAAGCCCATGGTGCTGCGCGGCAACTTCTGCGCCGAAGGCATGACGCGCTTCTCGCTGGAGTACTTCGCGCCCAACGAGTTGCGCATCCGCTTCAACACCGACTATCTCAACGTGACCGGCGGCGATGGGAAGACCGAGGTCCTGGCGATCGGCAGTGCGGTTCGCCGCGCTCAGTCGGCCTTTAGCCGCGATACTTCCATCGAGGGACTGAAGAAGAACTTCACCATCACCGCCGAGGAGAACGGCCGGGGGTACGAGTTGAAATTCGTTCCTCGCAGCGATGCCTTTCGCCGCCGCCTGAATTATCTGGCGGTGAAGCTCAACAAGCGCGATTTTCTGCCGCGCTCGCTGGAGGTGGACGGCAAGAGCGGAGTCAACAGCGTCTTTCTCATCGACTTCACCACGCTGAACGCCAAGCTGCCCGCGGAGACCTTCGAGGTATATAAACCGAAATGATGGAGCGAAACGAAATCGAGAAGATCATCCCGCATCGTCCTCCTTTTCTGTGGATCGACCGGGTGGAGGAGCTGGAGCCGGGCATTCGTTGCGTTGCATGGCTCTCGGTGGATGCGGAGAATCCCATCTTTGCCGGGCATTTTCCCACGCGGCCGATTTTGCCGGGGGTGCTGATGATCGAGGCGGTGGCGCAGACGGCGGCGGTGATGATGGGCTCGGCCACCGCCGATGCAATCATAGACTCGGCTCTGCTGGCCGCGGTCCATCGCTTCAAGTTCTTCAAGCCGGTGGCTCCCGGTGCGGAGTTGCGCATCGAAACTACGAAGCTGACCCAGGCCGGAACCATGGCGTGCATCGAAGGCACGGTCAGCATGCTGGGGGAAAAGGTGGCGAGCGGCGAGTTGTCGGTGGTATCGGGACGGTAAGGCGCATCCTCAGGAAAAGGTCAAACTGTGCTGCAAGGACTGAAAGCATCGATTCGAAAGGCCGCGACCACCCTGCTGACCGAAGGGCTTGACCCTGCTCCGGCCGCGGCCGCCGTTTTCTGGGGAATCTTCATCGGCATCGTGCCGATCTATGGCTTGCAAACGCTGGCGGCCATCGGCGTGGCATTGCTGTTGCGGCTGAATAAGCCTCTGACCCTGGCCTGCACTTTTATCAACAATCCGCTACTGCTGCCGCCGACTGTGGCCGCCTCAGTCGAGTTGGGCAGCTTCGTATGCCATGGATCGTTCCGTCCCTGGCATCTGACGGCGCTCTCCGGCGCGCAACTGAAAGAGCAGCTCTTCTCGTGGGTGGTGGGCAGCCTACTGCTAGGCCTGCTGGCGGGCGGCGCGGCGGCCATCGTCACCGCAGCGGTGGTCTATTGGACCGCGCCTGCGCAGCGCGGCTTGCGCGAGCGCATTCGCTTCGTCAATCGGAGCTTTGCCGGAAGCGCGCAATTCGACCGCGGTTTTGTTCGCTGGAAGATGCGCCTGGACCGGATTTTTTCCCTCCTGGCCGCCGAGGATCTGGGGTCGGGAACGGTGGTGGACCTGGGCTGCGGCTACGGCATGGCGCTCATCTTTGCGGCCTACGGCGACCGCGGCCGCCGCCTGGCCGGGTGCGATCTGAATGCTCACCGGATTGCAGTGGCTCAACAGGCTCTGCGCGCCTTCAACGCGGAGGTGAGCGTGCGGGACGTACGCGACTTCGCGCTGCCTCCGGCCGGTCTGATTCTCATTATGGATATACTGCAATATCTCTCCGCTGAGGAGCAATTGGCGCTGCTGAAGCGCTGCTGCGCGGCGCTGGAACCAAGCGGCCGGCTGATCTTCCGGGTGCATGATCGCGAGCGCGGGCTGCGGACCGTTCTCACGCTGGGCCTCGACCGGCTGATCTTTTCCTCCGAGCGCGCCGGCGTCCGCCCCACGATCCTCTCCGCCGCGCAATACCGGGCCGTGCTTCAGGAGGCCGGCATGGCGGTCGAGGAGCGCCACTTCCGCAATCGTCTTCCCCTGGCTCACATCCTTTTCCTCGCGCGCCGTCCGGCAACGGAGAGTGCCTCATGATGGTTCGCTTCATGCGCGGGCTGGGAAGGCTGGTCATCGGCCATCCGGGGTTGGTGGCGGGATCGATGTTCGTCATGACCCTGTTTCTCTTCGCCAACATTCACAACCTGCGCACCGGAACCGATCTGACCGATATGTTCGGCAGAGGTGATCCGCAATGGCAGGCGGCCAGCCAGATCGGCAAGGAACTGGGCTACGGCAACC
>CAZQRX010000027.1:0-31294 GCA_964595845.1 uncultured Occallatibacter sp.
TGCAGAAGGGCATTTTGCACGACAACACCGTCTCCCGCTACAAGAGCCGCCTGAATGCGCGGCTGAAGGCACTGGTTCTGGCCAAGGCGTAGCGCAGAATTCATCGAATCCGCGACAGACGGCAGCAGCCGGGACAATCTCCCGGCTGTTGCTGTTTTTGCGCGCGATGAAGAGCGGTCCGCGGACGGGAACCATTTGCGGCCTCCCGGTGTCAAAAAGGACAGGGGGTAAGGAAATGTTGCAGCCAGCGACAACGGCTCACCCGGCCGATGCGGAAGTTGTAGCTTCACTCGCCAAGTTATGGCCGCACAGAGAGCACGAGTCGAACGCAGTCAAGAATCTGTTTTGCTCTGTTGGCATGCACAGGTGGCGGTCGCTGGATTTGAGTGAATTGCACCCGGAGAAAGAAGTGCGGTTTTGCTTTTGGTGCTCAAAGATCAAGGTCGATGGGGTCATCTATGATCCTTGAGCCGCAGCCGCGTGCCCGGCCTGCCCCCGGATGCGATGATAAGAACAGTACTCCCGCTCTCACTCCCGCGTGCGGCGCGAATACCAGGGGAAACGCCATGCGTCGTGTCGCGCTGATTTACAATCCGGCCTCCGGCCAGCACTCGCACGGCCACCGCGCGGCCATCGACAAAGCGCTCGCCGTCCTGCGCGAAGCGGGCGTAGAAGCCGAAGCGCTGGAAACCCTCGCGGCCGGCCGCGCCGGAATTTTGGCCGAGGAGGCCGTGCGCCGCGGTTGCGACACAATTATTGCCTGCGGCGGCGATGGCACCGTCCATGAAGTCTTACAGAACCTGGCCGGAACCCAGGTGGCGTTGGGCGTGGTGCCGCTGGGCACCGCCAACGCACTGGCCGCGAACCTGGGTCTGCAAACCTCTCCCGCCAAGGCGGTCCGCAAGCTGCTCACTGCACTCCCGGAGCGCTTCCCTGTGGGCCAAATCTTTTATCAGGACGCGGCCGGAGAAACCTGCTCGCGCTACTTCACCGTAGCCGCCGGAGTGGGCACGGACGCACACTTTTTCTCCCGGCTAGACCCCGCCCTCAAGCGCCGCTTCGGTTACATCCTCTACGTTATCGAGGCCTTCCGCGTCTGGGCTACGCACTCTTTCCCTCTTTTTGAAGCGGCCTTTATCGAAGGCGCGAGCGCCCAGCCGCGCGTGGAAGAAATCTCTGAGCTTCTGGTGGTGCGCATTCGCAACTTCGGCGGCGCCATCAACAACTTCATCCCCGGCGCAACCCTGCACAACCAACTCCTGCGCCTGGTGGTGTTCAAGACGCGCAGCCGCCTGCGCTATTTCTGTTTCCTGATCTCCGCCCTCTTTGGCCGTACCCGGTCGACGCGCCTGATTGAAATTCTGGATGCCGTTTCGGTTGAGTGCCGTCCCTGCAACGGATCTTCGGCGCGCATCTACGCTGAGGCCGATGGAGAGCTTCTGGGGCATCTGCCGGTCCGCATCGAGATTGTGCCCGATGCCATCACGCTTTTAATTCCACCCAGCGCCAAGCCCTGAATTCGCGCGCGATCCAGCCCCATGCGCGAAGGCAGATTCGTTTTTCATTGACTATTTGGCGGCGCGGTGAATGATACAATTGCCCCACCCAGGCTCCTATGCTGGAAGATTCCACACAATATGAAACCGTCCTGGAGGTCGTCATTCCCGGCCTTGCCCACCAGTTTGTTCCGGTGACGCAATCGCCGTTCCTGATCGGCCGCGGCAGCGAGACCGGCAACCATTTGCAGCTTGAGGACCGCCGCATCTCGCGCCGCTGCGCCGCCATCGTGGCCGGAGAAGCCGGCTACCGGCTGGAAGACCGGGGTCATCGCCAGGGGATTTTTGTCAATGGCGAAAAGGTGGAAGGCAAGACGCTCGAGGACGGCGACGTGATTCAGTTCGGCATCGAAGATGGTTGCGAGATCATCTTCCATTCCACCTCCGCTCCGCCTCCGCTGGAGGCAATGCTGACGCGGATCGGCAGCATTCACGGCCTTGCGGAAGCGCTGCCGACGGCGGGCTTGAGCGGGGGCTTGAGCAAGCTGAATCTGCTGCTGGAAGCCACTTCGCTGCTGCATTCGCAACTCCCCCTGGAGGCAGTGCTGGGCGCGATGCTCGATCACACCATCGCCATCACCCACGCCGATCGCGGCCTGCTGATTGAGCCCAGCTCCTCCGACTCGCTGTCCTCGGGGAACTTCAAGGTGCGGCTGGCGCGCGGCAGAGGCGGCGAAACCCTGCCGCCGGAGAGCATTGCTCCCAGCCAGACTGCGTTGCGCCAGGCCATCGACCGACAATCTTCCGTCATCACCGAGGATATGAGTCTGGCCGATCTGGACCTGAAGAGCGCGCAGAGCATTCTGGGGCAACAACTTCGCTCTGTCGTCGCCATTCCGCTGTACGCGATGCCTCGCGCCAATTCCGCGGAGTCCATTGTGCTCAAACGGGGCGAGCTTCTGGGCGCCGTTTACCTCGACTCCAAGCGCCCGGCGGCATTTTCCGACCTCGACCGGCAGATTCTGGACGCGCTGGGAGTGGAAGCCGCCAGCATTCTGGACAACGCGCGTCTGGTGGAACGGGAGCGAGAGCGACAACGCCTGGAGCAGGAACTCTCCATCGCCCGCCAGATCCAGCAGGCTCTCCTTCCCCAGGGCTTGCACGACTTCCCTCATCTGGCCGTGACCGGAACGCACTTGCCCTGCCACGCCGTCGGCGGCGACTACTACGATGTCTTTCCCACCGGCCCGGAACGCACCGCGTTTTTGATCGCCGACGTTTCCGGCAAGGGCCTGGGCGCGGCACTTCTGACCACCATGCTGCAAGGCGCGCTCTCCGCCATGACCCTAGGCACCGATCCTGTCCGGGTCTTCAACCACATCAACCGATTCCTATGCGAACACTCCGAAGTGGGCCGGTACGCAACTATATTCTTCGCCATCCTCGGCAGCGACGGCACACTGGAATTCATTCGTGCCGGGCATCCGTCGCCGCTGCTGCTGCGGCGCGGAGAAGTCAGCGACCTGTATACGGAAGGCTCGTTCCCGGTCGGCCTGGTTGCGCAGGCCGAATTCACCGCTGAAACCCTGAAGCTGGAGGACGGGGATACGCTGGTCCTTTTCAGCGATGGCATCACCGAGGCCGAAGGCCCAGACCGGGAACTCTTCGGCTTTCCCCGGCTTTACGAGGTTTTGGCCGGCCGGCAGGAGGCATCGCTCGAGTCTCTCAAGAAGATCATTCTTGTTGCGGTCAACGCATTTTCTCACGGCGAATACCAGTCGGATGACATGACCTTGCTTCTTGTGCGTTATCGCGCGTCTGCTCATGAAGATTCCGCGACAGTGTGAGTACAGCAGTTCCTATACCAGACGACGCTGTGCTAGAGTGGTACGCATTGAATTATGAGTACACCAAAGACCATTGGGCGGTACGAGATCCTCGATGAGCTTGGCCACGGCGCCATGGGCAGCGTCTTCCGCGCGCACGATCCTGCCATGGGCCGCGTTGTCGCGCTGAAGACCATTCTGACTGTGGCGCTGGCCAGCGAGCAGGGTGGCGAGTACCGCCAGCGCTTCTACCGCGAGGCGCACGCCGCCGGCGCTCTGGCTCATCCCGGAATTGTGCCGGTCTTCGACGTCGGCGAACACGAGGGCGTGCCGTTCCTGGTGATGGAGTTCGTCAAGGGGCAGAACCTCGAATTTGCCATGAAGAATGGCGAGCGGTTCTCGCTGGAGCGGGTCTGCGAGATCGGGGAGCAGATCGCCGAAGCCCTGGGATACGCCCACCACAATGGCGTGATTCACCGCGACATCAAGCCGGCGAATATTCTGCTCACCTCGGTCGAGGCTTATGGGAGCGAACGGCCGAAGATCACGGATTTTGGCGTCGCCAAGCTCATCGGCGGAGGGATTACCACCACCGGCCAGCTTCTGGGAACCCCGGCATTCATGGCGCCGGAGCAGTTCACCGGCGCGCCCATCGACGGCCGCGCCGACCTGTTCTCGCTGGGCATCATCCTTTATTGGATGGCAACCGGCGAGCAGCCCTTCCCCGGCGAAACAATGACCGCGGTCTCCTACAAGATTGTCCACACGGAACCGGTTCCGCCCGCAAAACTGAATCCCGCCATTCCTGCCAAGCTGGAGAGCGTGATTCTCAAATGCCTGGCCAAAAGCCCCGCGAACCGCTATCAAACCGGCGAGGAGCTTGCGCAGGACCTGGCGCTGCTGTGCGCCGATTCCAAGGCTTTGAGCTTGCAGTCGACTGCGCCGCTGGCCACAGGTACGGGAAAAGCATCGGAGGAGACCTTCGATCTGAATCCCGGCCAGCCGTCGAAACCACTTCCGATGACCGAGATCACGGCAATGGAAATGCCGCCTCGGCCGGCAGGAAAGCATGGGGCGCTGCTGGTTGCGGCGGCCGTTCTTCTCGCTGCAGCGGCCGCGGGGGGCGGATATCTGCTGCTGCATCACAAGCAGCCTGCCGCGCAACCGGCGAACCCGGCGGCAACGGCTTCCGCGCAGCAAGCGATGTCGCCGCTCCTGGCATCCGCGGTCGAGCCGGAGCCGGCTCCCCCGGAGACACCGGCTGCCTCACCCGCGCCGCGCGCCCAAACTTCCTCCGTGGCCTTCGATCCAAAGGCTCTTGATCCTAAGCAGAACACCCGCTTGAAGCTGGAATTGGATCACTTTCCGGCTGGCCTGGCCTTCACCATCGCAATGAATGGGAAGACCTATTTCAAAGGCTCCGCGGGCAACAAGGCGGAGTATGAAAACCTGTTTGTTCCGCCGGGAGTGCATGAATTCCGAGTCACGGTCCGCAGCGGCAGCGTGCAAAAAGCCTCGAATATTGTGAGCGCAGAGTTTCTGGCAAACAAGCGCATGGTCATGAAGGTTGAGCTACGGCCGCCGGCCAACGGCTCGTCAGGAACTTCGCCTGCACTCGATCCCGCCGCGCAGATCGTTGCTTCCCTCAAGGCGGAGGGCTTTTTCCGGTAACTAAGCTTTTTAGTACTACAGTTGTAGATCGTGATAATCTGAAACTGCTCTGGACTTTGGTTCTCCGTTCTTTGCCATGGAGAAGCGATTATGGGGTTGGAAGCGAGAGTTGCAGCGGGCACATGGCCTGATCGCGGATTTGTTTGCGCGCTCAGAGCCTCGCGCGCGAAGTTTGGCCTATTTACAAGGATTGTTGAGCGGTTGCGAGCGCAAAAACGGCTGGCAGTTGGCTGAGTGGATGGAGGAAGCAGCTCCTTATCGCGTGCAGCATCTGTTGGACCGTGCGCGTTGGGATGCAAATGCTGCGCGGGATCAGCTTCGCGATTACGTGCTGGAAGAGTTGAGCGGCCCGGATGCTGTCCTGATCGTCGATGAGACGGGTTTTCTGAAGAAGGGCCTTCACTCGGCGGGTGTCAAGCGCCAGTACACCGGCACGGCCGGACGCATCGAGAACAGCCAGGTCGGCGTGTTTCTCTGCTATGGCAGCGACAAAGGCGCGGCGCTGGTGGACCGCGAACTTTACATTCCGCGGGAGTGGGCTGCGGATCGCGAGCGTCGCCGCGCGGCTGGAATTCCGGACACCGTCGAGTTTGCCACCAAACCAGAGCTGGCGCGGCGCATGATTGGGTGCGCACTGGATGCTGGTGCGACAGCAGCTTGGGTTGCAGCCGACGAGGTGTATGGCCATGACAGCAAGCTGCGCCGATTTCTGGAAAGTCGGCAAATGGCCTACGTGCTGGCCGTGGCCTCTGACCAGCGCCTGTGGCAATCGGATTTTATGCGGCATCGCGTAGATGAGATTGCGCGGAGTTTGCCCCCCTCGCGATGGACGCGTCTTTCCGCCGGTTTCGGCAGCAAGGGCGAACGGCTCTATGACTGGGCATTGATGGAGTTATCGAGGCAGGATGGTTGGACGCGGGCGCTTCTGGTGCGGCGCGGCATCGAAGAGAAGCCCGAGTGCGCTTACTATCTCTGTTATGCCCCGGACGGGAAGGACACGATTGAAGCATTTGTCCGCGTGGCTGGCCAACGCTGGAAGATCGAACAGTGCTTTGAGACCGCGAAAGGCGAATGCGGACTGGATCACTACGAGGTGCGCCACTGGCAGGGCTGGTATCGGCATATCACGCTGTCTATGCTGGCCCATGCGGTGTTATCCGTGTTGCGAGCACGTGGAGAAAAAAACTCCCGATGTGCAAGTGCGGCTCAGCGTACCCGAACTGCGCCACCTGCTCACCGGAATGCTGTGGCGGGGATGGCACGGACTTGAACATCTGCTGCATTGGTCCCGGTGGCGAAGACGACATCAATTCCAAGCCATGAGCTGCCACTATCGAAAGCGCGGATCACTGCTGCCAGCGTCCTATCTACAACTGTAGTATTAGAGCAAAACCACAATTCCCATGCCCATAACAGCCTCATCAATGGTGTTTATTTCTTAAGGAAATCAACACTTTAGAGTCATAGCCTTGGGTACACCTATTGTGGTTTTGCTATAACCGCGCGCAGTCTCAGAACCCAGCCGGTTATTGGATATATATTCTGAAGGCAAGGTGAGTCAACACCTTGCCTCCGCCCTGGAAGGGAAAGCCGATTATTCTTTCTGCTCAGGTGGGACCGGTATGATCCTCGACGTGGAGCTGAAACGCCGGTAGTCCCGGAAGACAATGTTGTTCAGAACCGCCTCATGCTTGCCCTGTAGAATGCTGAGCTCGGCGCTAACCGGCACCAAATAGTCGTGCGTGGCGATCACCACATTGTCGTAGTCCACCGCCATGGAAGAGGCGTGAGTGAGGAAAGTCGCCGGGATATCGTCGGCGATCAGGGTGACGCGGCGAATGCCGCGGGTGGCGGTGTCGATGAAGACCAGACCATGGAAGCCGACCGTGATCTGCCGGTTGCTCATGTCCACGATGCTGAAGGAAGAATCGGCCTTGGCGACTTTGTACTCGAAGACCTGCACCGTGCCAGAGCCCAGCACATCCGTTTCCTTCCAGTGGAACTGGGTCTTGGAGGCATTGAGAAAGACGTTCCTGAGGATGCCGCCAAATTCACCGGTGGAAAAAGTTCCCGGCATGGCATCACGGTCCACGTTGCTGGTGCTTCCATTCACTTCCAGAGTCGTGCGGGTTTCAGCCTTGTTCACATACCGGAGCATTTCGGTGATGCTGTCGCGCAGCCTCCATCTTCCCGAAGCGGTTGGGTCGACGGAGCGGTTGGTGATCTGGATGCAGATGAAATTGGGCAGGGAATCCGTATAGTTGACGGCGCGTACAGTGGCGTCGGCAAGGATGGAGTCGATCTCCTGCTGCGAGGGCGGGGGAACGGGATCAGTTGGGACGGTAATGGTCAGCAGGCCGGCTTTATAAGGATCGATTGCCGTCGCTTTCAGATTTTCTTCCGTTACCGGAACACCGGAATTTGCGGCGGCATTGGCATTGCTGCCGGGCACCGAAAACGAGATTGTTTGCGAGGCCGATTTTCCGCCCTGTGTCAGGATGGCCTTCACCTGATAGAAACCCATAGGGAGGTTACCGGCGCCGAGCGTGGCCAAATAGGGAACGGCCTCGCCCTTGGCGTCTTTCCGCATAGGCAGCGTGACGCTGTGGCCTGGCTTGCCGTTGAGGCTGATCTCCATTTGCAGCGTGGGCGCCTCGGAAGCGTGCGGGTCGGGATGCAGCATCATGAAGAGGGAGAGGGGCTTACCGTCCTGCAGGGCGAGGCTGGAGAGATTGGCCGTCACCCGGGCGTTTTCGAAGTGCAGCGGATCCAAGGGGTCGGTATCATCGTGGATGGAATCCAACTTGCGAACCAGGATCACTTCGTTCAGCGAAGGAGCGGGAGGATCAGGAGGAATCTCGAAGTTGATTCGTTGCGCGCTGTTCTTCTCGCTGTTCATGTCGCCGACCGCGACCAGCAGTGTGTACTTGCCGGGGAGGGCAAAGAAGTGGCGCTGCATGGAAATAACCCCGAATCTGTCCTTGCTGTCCTTTTCCACCGTGCCTTGCTGGCTGATTTCCTCGCCAAAGTGCTCGATGACGGCGCCAGTGCTGTCCTTGATCTCAGCTACGATGGCCACGTGCGCGGTGGTGAGGTTGCTGCGGGTGTCTTCCCTGATCGCCAGTTCGGAAAGCGGCACCTCGACCGCCAGCGCGTTGGCGTTGCCATTGGGCGTGGCGCCGAAGCGCAGGATGGAGGCATGGTAGCTGAATTCGTCGGGTAGTTGCGCCTGCGCGAAGAGCTTCAGGAGCGGAACTTCAAAGGGGCGGATGCCGGCTTCGGCGCCGGGAGGCAGCGCGAAATAGCCGGAACGGGTGTGGATTTGAATGCCCGGACGCGTCGTTTTGATGGCGATGGCACGGAATGAGCCGTCGTATTCCTTGATGGGCGGAACGTAGTTGGCCAGATAGTACGTCGTCATCTCTTCCAACATCTGTTGCAGGGGCTTCTTCAAGCTTTCCTGGGCATCGATGTAGAGGCCGTCCGTATCACGAGACAAATCCGCGATGGGGTTCTTGGCAGTCGAAGTCGAGTTGTAACCTTCCGTAGAACTGTCAATGGCGCCCTCATCGCGTACGGGCGGCGGCCCGGTAGGATGGTTCGCCATGGTGTTGGCGGGGCCGGCACTTATGGTCGACGTATTCGGATTGAAGTGCGTTACCCCAAGAATCTGAGCGTTCGCGGACTGGTACCCCTGGGAATTGAGGGTATCCATGTCGAAGGTATACACGCTGACGCCGGCGCGGGTCGCCGCTCCCGCGATGGAGTGAATCATCTCCCTGGCGGCCGAATCCATCACCCCGTTGTGGGTGAAATAGATCAGCGTCTTTCGCTGGGAGAGCCGCTGCTGGGAACGGACCAGCGCCATCAGGCCGGCGAGATTGAGGCGGGCGTGCTGATCCTGGATGATGTGCCGCGTATCTTCGAGCGCTGCCAGCAGGGTCTGATCGAGGGCTCTGTCTTTGAGGTCCAGATGTCTTCCGGAGGCATCGGCGCCTGTCTGCGCCACCGCGATCAGATCCTTCTCGGCTTGCTCGATTGCCGTGGTTCTGCCGGTTTCCGCTTTCTCAGTTTCCGCGATGATGGCCTGCCCGACGTCCTTCCGATCCGCCGTGAATCCCTGAAGCAAGCGCATACGCTGACCGAAATCCAGCACCGCGAAGCTATACCCCTTGTCGGGGAACAACTGGAGTACTTTTGTGGCGGCATTCTGCGCGCTCTTGGCCATCCCACCATCGAAATGATCGAAGACCATCGTTACGACATGGTCCATGCTCGCATCGTTCTCGACCAGATGAAAGCCGGAAAGCTTGACCGGAGTATCGTTGTCGGTGACGGTGATCTCCTCGGGCTTGAGATCGAGGATGGGCTTGTGCTTTTTATTATGCACCGTCAGTTCCAGAGGAACCTCGTCGACTGTGGCGCTCAGGGTGGTCACCTGTGAGCCGGTTACGGCTGCGGGCGCGGCTCCCACAACTGCTTGACTGTGCGCGACGCAAGCAAATGTGGCTGCCAGCAGCAGCGAATACCAGCAGGGTGCGGGTTTCATTCTCATCCCAAGCGAGAAACTACGCAACTCTAGGTGGTTCATGTCGTTAACCTCTCCATGATTCGCGGCCGCAAACTGTTAGGGATAAAAACGGTTTGAAAGCCAATTTCATCAAACACAGGACTCCCACGAGCGGCCCTGTCTGCCGCAAACATTTAATATACTACTCGCATAGGCGCGATTCAAGCCTGGTGTAGACATTTCGGCGCGCCTGTCTGCCAAGCCATGCTCATTGCTTCGATCACTCTCCAATAGTGGACATCCCGGATCGTTAAACTCATTATAAATGCTCCCCTTGCAATAAATGATCCCCTTGCAACTGGCATGGCGAATCAAGTCCTGAATCTTCCGTTGAATCTTATTCCTCAGGGCGGTGGGTTCTTGTTGTTGGTTGAGAGGGGCCGGCTTGCGGCGGCGCAGCCCTGAGCAAGCTGGCCCGCCTCAGATGGTCTGCGAAAAGAGGAGCAGACGCTCTCTCTGCAAAATGCCGGCAAGCGCTTTGGGCCGCTAGTCTTGTTTCTGGAGGCCAATTGGCTGATCCGATGCAAGGAAAGGACCGCGTTCGAGCGGCGAAGCAGGGAGTTTTACGCGGCGTGTCGATCATGAATCACGGACTGCCCAACGGCCAGGGATGGATTGGCGCGGCGCACCGGTTCTACGACTGGACGCTGGGCTGCATCTCCGTTACCGGCGAGGAGATCGACGAGATCTTCAAGCTGGTTCCGGTGTGCACGCCGGTGGAGATTCGGCCGTAGACAGGCTATCGCTTCACATCCCCGCAAACGGCAATGTATTTCCAGCGTTGCACCGCATTTTTTCCTCTCAATTGTGCGGCTTCAGGCGGCGACTCACCGTCCGTTAGTCAGACTTGCTGTTCGCCCTAGTAACGGAAGCGGTATGATCCGGAGAGAGAAACGCGCGCCAACCGGGCGCGCCGGCAGACGAACGCCTGTTCACGAAAGAGGTTGCAGTATGAAATTCGTTGGTTTTGCGGGAAGGATGGCTCTGACTGCGGCAGCAGCTCTGATTTTGCTGCCGGCGGCGGGGATGTTCGGTCAGTCAGGCTTTTTCCAGAGTCAAGGGCCGAAGGGACCGTGGGCGAACAAGAGTCTGTCGCCGGACGAGCGGGCCGAACTGGCGATTGCGCAGATGACGCTGGACGAGAAGATTCAGCTTCTGCACGGGATGGGCTGGCAGACGATCATGGTGCAGCCGGAATCGGGGCCGGCGACGCGCGCCATTACGACGCTTGGATTCATTCCTGGAGTGCCGCGGCTGGGGATTCCCGATCTGCAGATGTCGGATTGCGTTGAGGGCATCTCGGGTGCGGGAACGAAGGGCCGGTATGCGACGGCGCTGCCCTCGGGCGAAGCGATGGCGGCGGCGTGGGACCCTGTGCTGTCGTATGAGATCGGGACGATGATCGGCCACGAGATGCGGTCGCTTGGCTTCAATATGTCGCTGGGTTCGGGAATCAACATGATCCGCGAGCCGCGCGACGGACGGACATTCGAGTACAAGGGTGAGGATCCGCTGCTGGCCGGAACGCTGGCGGGGCAGGAGTTGAAGGCGGAGAAGGCGCTGCACCTGATCACAGACGTAAAGCATTTTGTGGTGAACGACCAGGACATGGGGCGGACAACCGTGAACTCGGTGATCGGCAAGCGTGCCCTGCGGGAGAGCGATCTGCTGGCGTTTCAGATCGCACTGAAGAATTCCGGCGCCGGCGCGGTGATGTGCTCGTATAACCGAATCAACGGCACGTACGCCTGCGAGAACCCTTACACGTTGACCGATGTGCTGAAGAAGGAGCTGGGATTCAAAGGGTTTGTGATCTCGGATTGGGGCGCGACCCAGAGCACGGTGAAGGCGGCGATGGCGGGCCTGGACGTGGAGATGCCCGGCAACGACTCATTCGGCGAACCGCTCAAGAAGGCCGTGGAGAGCGGGGATGTGCCGATGGAGAGGCTGAACGACATGGTGCACCGGATTCTGCGGACGGAGTTGGATTCGGGAATCGTGGACGATCCGCCGCAGCCTGAATCGCCGAATGTGATGCGTGGATTTGAAGTGGCGCAGAAGGTCGAGGAGAGAGGCGCGGTTCTGTTGAAGAACGACCACGGGCAATTGCCGTTGCACACGGCTGCAATCAAGTCGATTGCCGTGATCGGAGGTCATGCGGACGCAGGTGTGATGTCGGGAGGAGGTTCTTCACAGGTCTCTCCGGCGGGTGGAAATCCAGTTCCTCCTCCGCCCGAGTTGTTGATGAATCCGCTGGCAGCGATCTGGCTGACTGAGGTGTATCAACGCTCGGTTCCGCTCAAAGGCATCGAGGACAAGGCTCGGGGCGCGGAGGTGAAGTTCGATCCAGGGACAGACCCGGCCGCAGCCGCGGCGCTGGCCAGCAAGTCCCAAGTGGCGATTGTCTTCGCGGTGCAGCACGAGTCGGAAGGGCTTGACCTGAAAAACCTGTCGCTGCCCGGCAATCAGGACGCGCTGATTGAAGCGGTTGCAGCAGCCAACCCACATACGATAGTGGTTCTGGAGACCGGCGGCGCCGTGCTGATGCCGTGGATCGACAAGGTGAGCGCGGTCGTAGAGGCGTGGTATCCGGGAATTCGCGGCTCTGAAGCGATTGCGAATATTCTCTTCGGCGATGTGAATCCGTCGGGCAAGCTGGCGCTGACCTTCCCCAAGAGCGAGGCGGATATTCCGCACCCGGTGCACAACGATCCGCCCAAGCCGGACGCAACGCACCCCATGCCCAAGCTGCCCGGATTCCCCGGCTTTGTTGCCATGCTGATGGTGAACGGCCCTTTCTTCGATGCCGTGTACGACGAAGGCCTGAAGGTGGGCTACAAATGGTACGACGCCGAGAACAAGACGCCCCTGTTCCCGTTCGGCTACGGACTCTCCTACACGACATATGCCTATTCCGGTTTGCAGGCGAAAGCCGTCAATGGGCTTGAGGTGAGCTTCAAGGTCAAGAACACCGGGAAGCGCGCCGGCGAGGAGATTGCGCAGGTCTATCTCACCCTGCCCGCCTCCGCCCAGGAGCCGCCCCGGCGCCTGGTGGGTTGGAGCAAGGTTGCCCTGGCTGCCGGCGAAGAGAAGAACGTTACTGTCAAGGTCGAGCCGCTCTTCCTCTCCATTTACAACGAGGACAAGAGCGCCTGGGAGGTGGTTCCCGGCGAATATACGGTCTGGGCAGGCGGCTCTTCGCGCGACCTGCCGCTCAGTGCGCCGGTCAAGCTGGACGGCAAGTAGAACATTTGGGGAGTATCCACTCCTCAATGCGGCGGGGATCGCTTGCGGTCCCCGCTTTTTTTGCGGATGTATTGTTGCCACGCATCGTTCTGCGAAGATAGTAGTGAATGCTCTCCCTGCAAAATGCCGGCAAGCGGTTTGGGCCGCGAGTCCTGTTTCTGGAGGCCAACTGGCTGATCCGAAGCAAGGAAAGAACTGCGCTCGTGGGGGCCAACGGCACCGGCAAATCAACGATTATGAAGGTGCTGGCCGGGTTGGAGACGCTGGACTACGGCGGCTTGCAGCAAACGCGCGGCATGAGCATCGGCTACCTGCCGCAGGAGGGGTTGGCGCTGGCCGGGCGAACGGTCTTCGAGGAGTGCCTGACCGTCTTCGACGAGCTTAGAGATATAACCCGAGAGGTGGAGCGGCTGGGCGGGCAACTGGCTGTGCTGGACCACGAAGGCGCGGAGTACGAGGCAACGGCGGAGCGCTATTCGATGTTGCAGGAGCGATTTCATGCGTTGGACGGCTACGCGCTGGACGCGCAGGTGGGCGGCGTGCTGACTGGCTTGGGCTTTGGCAAGGAGGATTGGACGCGGCAGACCGATGAGTTCAGCGGCGGCTGGCAGATGCGCATCGCGCTGGCCAAGCTGCTGCTGGCCAAGCCTAACTTGCTGTTATTGGATGAGCCGACCAACCATTTGGATCTGGAGACGCGCAACTGGCTGGAAGACTATCTGAAGAGTTATCCCTTCGGCTATATTCTGATCTCCCACGACCGTTATTTTCTGGATGTGACGATCGATAGAACGGTGGAGATATGGAATAAAAGGCTGAATATCTACCAAGGAAATTACACAAAATACCTCAGCCAGAAAGACGAGCGGCGGACGCAGTTACAAGCAGCCTATAACAACCAGCGCCAGCAGATCGAGCACCTGGAGGCCTTCATCAACCGCTTCCGCGCGCAGGCCACGAAAGCCAAGCAGGTGCAGAGCCGCATTAAAGAATTGGAAAAGATCGAGCGCATCGAAATACCCGAAGAGGAATCGACGATTCACTTCTCGTTTCCCCAGCCGCCGCCTTCGGGGCGCATGGTGGCGGAGGCGGAGGAGTTATCGAAGAGTTATGGCGCGAAGTCAGTGCTGAACAATGTGCGCTTCAGAATCGAGCGCGGCGACCGGGTGGCGCTGGTGGGTGTCAACGGCGCGGGCAAGTCCACGCTGATTCGATTGCTGACCGGCGACGAAGCGCCGACCGGCGGCATGGTCAAGCTGGGCCACAACGTGGTGAGCGAGTACTTTGCGCAGGACCAGTACAAGGTGCTAGACGGGGAAGCGCGCATACTGGACGACCTCAGCCGTGCCGCGGTGAAGGTGCCGGAGTCTGCGCTGCGTTCGCTGCTGGGCTGCTTTCTCTTCAGCGGCGACGATGTCTTCAAGCCGCTGGGCGTGCTCAGTGGTGGCGAACGCAACCGCTATGCCCTGGCGCGGATTCTGGTTTCGCCGTCGAATTTTCTACTGCTCGACGAGCCGACCAACCACCTCGATATGCGCGCCAAAGACGTGTTGCTAGAAGCACTCGCGGCCTTCACGGGCACGGTGGTTTTTGTCTCCCATGACCGTGATTTCATTGACCGGCTGGCCACGCGCGTGCTGGAGGTGGAAGGCGGCAACGTGACCAGCCACGAGGGCAACTACGAAGACTACCTGCGCTGGAAGGGACTCGCAGCCGGCAGCCTTTCGGTTGAGAGCACGGCAACAGAAAAGCCGCCGGAGTCTGCCGCGAAGAACGGCAATGGGACTGGAGGTGAGGCCTACGCGGCGAAGGAGCGCCCACGCCGGCTGAATCCGATCAAGCAGAAGCAGATGGAGGAGCGCTGCGCGTTCCTGGAGGAGGAAGTCCCGCGCATTGAGGCCTCGATTGTGCACACCGAGGAGCAGTTGGGGGTTTATGTCTCTGCCGCCGAGACCGAGCGGCTGATTGCGCTGGCCGAGGAGTTGCGCGCGCAGTTAGCCGCCTTCACAGCCGAGTGGGAAGAGCTGATGATACTGCTGGAAGGGTAAGACACAGTCACATGATTCGCCTTTATCTATAGTTTCTCTTGCCATGAACGGCGTCCTGGTACTATGCTGTTTGTATGCGTCGATGTCGCTAACACCGCCCTGGTGCCAGACACGATGCGGGTGTGCGCCTTGTTCGCGCGCAGTATATTCCGCCTGACAGTTCGACCATCACCCCACAAAACAGAACCGTCTGGGATCGCATCCCGGAAAAGGAGATCATCATGGCGCGCATTGCCGCGAATGTAACGGAACTCATTGGTAAAACCCCCTTAGTCCGGCTGAACAAAGTGGCGGCCGGCTTGCCCGCAACCGTGGTAGCCAAGCTGGAGAGCCAGAACCCGGTCTCAAGCGTCAAGGACCGCATCGGCTTCGCGATGATCGACGATGCCGAGAGGCGTGGCAAGATTACCCCCGGCAAGACCGTTCTGATTGAGCCGACCAGCGGCAACACCGGCATCGCGCTGGCCTTTGTGGCCGCGGTCAAGGGCTACAAGATCATCCTCACCATCCCTGAGACGATGAGCCTGGAGCGGCGTGTGTTGCTGCTGGCCTTTGGCGCGGAGATTGTGCTGACGCCCGGGACGAACGGCATGAAGGGCGCCATCGCCAAGGCCAACGAGATTCTGGCCAAGACGCCGAACGGTTATATCCTGCAGCAGTTTGACAACCCTGCCAACCCGGCGATCCACTACTGGACGACCGGGCCCGAGATCTGGGACGACACGGACGGCAAGGTGGACATACTGATCAGCGGGGTGGGCACCGGCGGCACCATCACCGGCGTGGCCAAATACATCAAGGAGCGCAAGCCGGAGTTCAAGGCGATCGCCGTGGAACCGACCGACAGCCCGGTGCTGAGCGGCGGCAAGCCTGGACCGCACAAGATTCAGGGCCTCGGCGCGGGCTTTGTGCCGGGCGTGCTGGACACCGGACTCGTGGACGAGGTCATCCAGGTGACCAACGAGGAGTCGATTGCGCTGGCCCGTCGGTTGCCGCTCGAAGAGGGCCTGTTTGTGGGCATCAGCTCGGGAGCCGCAGCGGCGGTGGCGCTGAAGGTGGCCGCGCGGCCGGAGAATGCGGGCAAGCTGATCGTCGTAGTGCTGCCGGACTTCGGCGAGCGCTACCTGTCGAGCATTTTGTTCGAGTCGCTGCGCCAGCAGGCGCTGGCTCTGCCGGTGGAAGCGATTGCCGTATAACCACCTGCGGTGGGGCTAGACGCTCGCTATTCGCTCGCATGGGCTTTTGTGGTTTCCCAGGTCTCAAATGCGAGACCTGGGGCACCCGAGTCTTAGGGAATATGATTTGAATAACCAGCATTCCCTCAGGGGTTAAAGCCCACGTTGTTTTGCGGCATTTTCGGCACGATTAAAGTCGTGCCCTTTCAAAGCATCGTCTTCCTTTGTTACTGTGACCTGGTTGGTGTTAGCCACTATGTCCTTGTACACCCGCATCCGCGAAGATATTGACTCCGTGCTGGAGCGCGATCCGGCTGCGCGCTCGCGGCTGGAGGTTTTTCTCTGCTATCCGGGGCTGTGGGCGGTGTGGATTCACCGCGTCTCGCACGCTCTGTGGGGCTGGCGGCTGCGTCTGCCGGCAAGGCTGCTCTCGCAGGTGGGCCGCTTTTATACCGGCGTCGATATTCATCCCGGCGCGCTGCTGGGCCGGCGTCTGTTTATCGACCACGCAACCGGGGTGGTGATCGGCGAGACCTCGATCGTGGGCGACGATGTGACGATGTACCAGGGTGTGACGCTGGGCGGCACCGGCAAGGGCCACGGCAAGCGCCATCCGACAGTCTGCGACGGCGTCTTCATCGGCAACAACGCCAACCTGCTGGGCAATATCACCATCGGCGAGAACTCGCGCGTGGGCGCGGGGTCGGTGGTGCTCTCCGACGTACCGCCCGACTCGACGGTAGTCGGCGTTCCGGCGCACATCGTCTACCGCAACGGGCAGCGGGTGCTGATTACCGACCCGCACGACATCAAGGACCCGCTCTCGGATTCGCTGATCGCGCTCTCGGCGCGCGTGGAAGAGCTGGAAGAGCGCCAGGGCGGAAAGCCCCGTCCGGCAGAGCAGTTCACCGCCGAGGCCGCCGAACGCGAAGCCTACCGCGAAAAGCTGGAGCGGATGCGGCAGTACGTGTCGATGGGCGAAGGGATTTAGTTCTCTCCGTATTGCTCGCCGTTCACCTGCTCCATCCAATCGACGGTTTTGCCATCGAGCTTTTCCTGAATGGCAAGATGGGTCATCGCCGTTGTTGGCGCTGCCCCGTGCCAATGCTTCTCTCCCGGCGCAAACCAGATGACATCGCCGGGCCGAATCTCCTCGATGGGTCCGCCCCAGCGCCGCGCGCGGCCACAGCCGGAGGTGACGACAAGAGTCTGTCCGAGCGGGTGCGTATGCCATGCCGTGCGGGCGCCGGGCTCGAAGGTGACGCTGGCGCCGACGACGCGCGCGGGATCGGGTGAATCAAAGAGCGGGTCCACTCGCACTGTGCCGGTGAAGTAATCCACCGGTCCCTTGTAGGAAGGTTGAGAACCGATTCGCTTGATCTCCATTTTTCTCTCCTTTGCTATTACAGCGCCTTACCCATTTCGTAGGCCTGCTTCATCGCGCGGCTGCCCTGGATAGCGCCGATCTCCCATGCTCCCGCGCCGTAGACGATGCCTTTTTCCTTTGCCCCTCGCAGGCAGGATGTGAATCCCCGGAAACCCTCAATGGTGCGCTCCAGGGCCGCCTTGTTGCTGTCCGCCGCGGTCACGATGATATAGAACTCCTTGTTGGCGATCCCGGTGTAGCGAGCATAGCTCCGGTCGATCACCGTCTTCATCTGGGCGCACATCGTGTAGAAGTAGACAGGCGACGCCAGGACGATCACGTCAGCCGCCGTCATACTGTCGAGAATCGGCGCCATATCATCTTTCTGCGCGCATCGCCCGGTCTTCTGGCAGACAGAACAAGCGGTGCAGTAGTTGATTTTCTTTTCCGCCAACACCACTTTTTCAACTTGATGATTGGCCGCGATTGCGCCTTCCATGAAGCGGTCGCATAAAGCATTCGAGTTGCCAAGTTTTCGTGGACTCGATGAGAGGATTAAAACTCGTTTACTCATTTCATTTTCTCCGGTTTATCGATCCGGCAAAGTCACATTGCGATCTTACCTAAAAGCAACCGCAGGTCCTTCGACTGCGCAAGTCGTTAAACACGCGACCTGCTCCGCTCAGGATGACAGTCGAGATGTTGTTTATTCATACTCATGGTATTAGCGGCCGGTCGTCTTTTCCAGCGCCTCCGGGTAGCGCGCGCCTTCCACCTGGATCTGTGAGAGAGCTGTTTCTATCTGTCGCAGGTCTTCGGCGGAGAGCTCGACGGTGGCGGCTCCAATGTTTTCCTCCAGCCGGTGCAGTTTGGTCGTTCCCGGGATCGGCACAATCCACGGCTTCTGGGCCAGCAGCCAGGCCAGCGCGATCTGCGCCGGCGTGGCATTCTTCTCCGCTCCGATATTGCCCAGCAGATCGACGAGCTTCTGATTGGCAATGCGGGCCTCCGGCGTAAAGCGCGGAATCTTGTTGCGAATGTCGGTCGAGGCAAACTGGGTGTTTTCGTCCATCTTGCCCGTCAGAAAGCCTTTGCCGAGCGGGCTGAAGGGCACAAAGCCAATGCCGAGCTCTTCAAGGGTGGGGATGATCTCAGCCTCCGGGGCGCGATACCAGAGCGAGTACTCGCTCTGCAGAGCTGTGACGGGCTGAACGGCGTGAGCGCGGCGGATCGTCTTCACGCCGGCCTCCGACATTCCGAAGTGCTTGACCTTGCCCTGCTGGATCAGATCCTTGACCGCTCCGGCGACGTCTTCGATGGGCACTTCAAGATCGACGCGATGCTGATAAAAAAGATCGATGGCGTCCACGCGGAGGCGCTTCAGCGAGGCCTCGGCGACCATGCGGATGCGCGCGGGACTGCTGTCCATGCCCTTGGGGCCGTGCGTTCCGTCGGGGTTGATATCGAAGCCGAATTTGGTGGCGATGGCGACCTGTCCGTGGAAGGGTTCGAGAGCCTCGCCCACCAGCTCTTCGTTGTTGAAGGGGCCGTAGACCTCGGCGGTGTCGAAGAAGGTGACGCCGCGCTCGACGGCAGCGCGGATCAGCGCGATCGAATCCTTCTTTTCCGGAAAGGGGGCGTAGGAGAAGGTCATTCCCATGCAGCCCAGGCCGAGTGCCGATACTCCCAGATTGCTGTTTCCCAATTTGCGTTTTTGCATTGATTCTCCTTTTGATGATGCGGATTGTGTTGTTCCTCGGTCTTGGTTAGCTCGGAGATATTTCATTTCACGCTGGGATAGTCCTTATCGCCGACAGGCTCCAGCCAGATTGTCTTGCCTTTTTGGGTCGGTGTAACGGCGATGTAAGCAAAGCTGCTTCCCGGCGCAGCTCCGTGCCAATGCTCGACACCCGGAGCACATTTGATGACATCTCCCTTGTGGACGATTCGTATCGGCTTTCCCCGCTCCTGGTAATAGCCGGTGCCTTCGGTGATCAGCAGGACCTGACCACCGGGATGAATGTGCCAATCCAGCCTTGCACCGGGGCCATAAACTGCTTGAGCAATGCTGGGATCGAAGGTGCTGTCTCCAATATTGAGCTCACTCAGCCAGATATCCCCCGTGTGATTCTTTGCAGTGGACAGTTCGCCCTTAGGGAAAGTCGGCTGCACCGTTTGCGCCTGAAGCCGAAAGGCGAATACAAGACTTATTGCGAAAGCGATGACGTAAAGTTTTGTTCTCATGTGCTCAGTCTCTCCTTTGCTTTTTTATTCGGCGTGCGCTGCCAATCCGATATTACGGAAATATCTCAGCAAGTTTCGGTTAAGGCTACTTGTTCGGCTTCGTCAACCCGTGCGCTTCCAGCCACCAGTAGAACTCGTCGAGCCAGTGATCGCTGGTGGTGCCCTGCTTGCGCATACTCCAGCCATGACCGCCGTGTTCATAGATGTGAAGTTCCGGCTTGTATCCGGCCGCCTTGAGTGCGTCATAGAAAAGGACGATTTGGGGGCCGGCGAGCGTGTCGTCCTGCGCCAACTCCATGAAGAAGGGCGGCACTTTTTTTGGCATCGGAGGCACAGTAGGAAAATAGGCGCCGTAAATCGGAGCGGCATAGTTCGGACGGGCGCTCTCATCCGGCTGGATTGCCGTATACTCCGTGATCATTCCGCCGGCCGAGAATCCCATGAAGACGATTCGGTCCGGAGAAATGCCAAACTCAGCGGCGTGGACACGCACGACTTTGATGGCCTGAACGCCGTCCTCCAGAGCATACTTTCCATCCTCAGCGATCAAGGCGTAGTTGCGAATCTGAGCTCCGAAGCGCGCGCGGCCAGCTTGGCCTAACTGTGCTTCGTTCTCGCCCTCGATCTGAGCCGTCCGGTACTTCAGGTCGAATACTGCGATGCCTCGGGCTGTCAGCCACTCCGCAACATCTTTATCTGGACCAAGAAAAAGAAAGCCTCCGCCGGGGGCAATAATGACGGCGGTGCCTGTCGCCTTGGCCGGATCGGGCAGGTAGGCTGTCAGAGTTGGCGTCGTCACGTTGACGATGCTCTCCATCTGACCCATATGAAGCGTCGCCTCCTTCTGCTTCCACTGCTCAGAGCCTGGTGCGACACCCGGCCAGATATTGATGACTTTTGACGCTGCTGTCTCTTGAGGCTTGCTGTTGTTCGTCTCCTGAGCGCCGGCTGCGGTCAGAAGAAAGGCTGCCGTCAAGGAGAATAAGAGGAGTGATCCCCAACGTTTCCGGCTTATTGAATCTGTTCCGATGATTTTCATGGTTTTCCTTCCTTCTCTCACTGCAAGTTCACATTCACAGTCCGGTCATCTTCAACATGGCTTCAGGAAGGCGGGTTCCTTCGAGATTCAGACTGGAGGCCGCTTCGCCGATCTGCTTCAGGTCGTCCGCTGTCATTTCGACGTTAACCGCGCCGAGGTTTTCCTGGAGCCGATGCAACTTGGTGGTTCCGGGGATAGGCACAATCCACGGCTTCTGCGCCAGCAGCCAGGCGAGTGCGACTTGTGCGGGCGTCGCGCCTTTGGTCACTGCGACGGTTTTGACCAAGTCAACCAGAACCATGTTGGCCTTGCGCGCTTCGGGCGAGAAGCGGGGCACGATGTTTCGGAAGTCGGTCGGATCAAACTTCGTATTCTCGTCTATCTTGCCGGTGAGGAAGCCGGCACCCAGTGGGCTGAACGGCACGAAGCCGATACCAAGCTCCTCCAGAGCCGGCAAGAGCTCGGCCTCCGGACCACGCCAGAAGAGCGAATACTCGCTCTGCACCGCCGTGACAGGCTGGACCGCGTGCGCACGGCGGATCGTCTGAACGCCGGCCTCGGACATGCCGAAGTGTCTGACCTTGCCCTCGGCAATCAACTCCTTGACCGCTCCTGCCACCTCTTCAATCGGTACCGCTGGATCGACGCGGTGCTGATAGAAGAGATCGATGGTATCCGTTCTCAAACGCTTGAGGCTGGCATTGGCGACCTGCTTGATGTGCTCGGGGCGGCTGTTGGTTCCACCACGGCGCGCGCCCGTATCTGGATCAATGTCGAAGCCGAACTTGGTGGCAATCGTCACCTTGTCGCGTATCGGCAGGAGCGCCTCGCCCACCAGTTCTTCATTCACGAACGGCCCATAGGCTTCAGCCGTATCGAAATGGGTGACACCAAGATCATGGGCGGCGCGAATTAACTGGATCATTGTTCCCTTGTCGGCTGCCGGGCCATAAGCTGAGCTCATTCCCATACAGCCCAGGCCGATGGCCGATACTTCCAGATTGCTGTTGCCCAATTTGCGTTTTTGCATCGTTTCTCCTTTTGAAAGGTGGTTGGCGACACTTTGAGTGTGGCCTGTGGGTCAACGATTGGTCATCTGCTCGACCTGCTCGGGATACCGCCCTCCCAGCACCGTCACTTGCGCGACAAGGCGGTCGATTTCGTGAAGGTCGTCAGAGGAAAGATCAAGGGCAAGCGCGCCAATGTTCTCTTCGACCCGCTTCAGTTTGGTGGTGCCAGGGATGGGAACGATCCAGGGCTTCTGCGCAAGCACCCAGGCAAGGGCGAGCTGAGCGATGGTTGCACCCTTGCCGGCCGCGAGGACTTGAAGGAGTTCGACCAGAGCAAGATTTGCTTTGAGCGCTTCCGGGGCAAAGCGCGGGAGACTGCCACGGTTGTCTTCCTTATGAAACTGAGTGTTTTCGTTGATTGAGCCGGCGAGAAATCCCCTGCCGAGCGGGCTGTAGGAAACGAGGCCGATGCCGAGTTCTTCGAGAGTGGGCAGCACTTCTTCTTCTGGGCGCCTCCACCAGATTGAATACTCATTCTGGACAGCAGTGACCGGCTGGACGGCGTGAGCGCGGCGGATGGTGCTTGCCGCAGCTTCTGAGAGGCCGAAGTGGCGGACCTTGCCCTGCTGGATCAGATCCTTCACCGCTCCAGCGACGTCTTCAATCGGCACGTCTGGGTCGACGCGGTGCTGATAGAGAAGATCGATGGTGTCGACACGGAGCCTTCTCAGCGAACCCTCGACGCTCTCCTTGATGTAGGCGGGGCGACTGTCGACACCGGGATCGGGCCTGCCGTGCGGAGTGCGAGAAAAGCCGAATTTCGTGGCGATGACCACCTGATCGCGCACCGGAGCAAGCCCTTCGCCAACTACCTCTTCATTGACGAACGGACCATAAACCTGGGCAGTATCGAAGAGGGTTACGCCGCGCTCAACCGCGCCTCGCATCACCGCGATCATCTCTTCCTTGGTACCTGCTACCGGGCCATGGCCTTCGCTCATCCTCATGCAGCCCAATCCGATGGCCGATACTTCCAGATTGCTTTTGCCCAATTTGCGCTTTTGCATTGCCAAACCTCCCATTCACCATTCAGAGAGTACATCGAAAGTCGCTTCGCATGGTATCCTGATCCTTCCCATTGATTGCCTATTCCTGTCGAATTATGTTTTTTTATGCAAAGAGGAGCGAATCGGCGCTAGGCTGGATTTGTAGAAGCAATTGGAGGTTCACATGGCGGCAGATTTGGTTACCGGCGCGGAATCGCGGGCGGAGATCGAGGCATTGAGGGCGGAGCTGGCGCGCACGATCGCCGCCCATGTCCCCACCGAGGGTCCGTTTGACACCGCCGTGCCCGGCCTGCGACTCTCTCGCAGAACCGCGCCTTCAGAGTTCCTTTGCACCACCTATGAGCCCGAACTGGTGGTCTTTGCGCAGGGAGAAAAGCGCATTACCGTCGGCGGCACGACCCACTTCTGCGACGGCTCCAACTTTGTGCTGACTTCGGTGGATCTGCCGGTGGAGAGCCAGATCACCAAGGCTTCAAAGGATGAGCCGTACCTGGCCATGGTCCTCAAATTGGAGATGCCCGTGGTGCGCGAGATCCTCAGCCAGGATGAGTTCCTCGTTCCCGAGGTATCTTTCGGAGCGCGCGGCATGGCGGTCGGCAAGACCCCGGTCGAGTTGCTCAGCGCCTGCTACCGCTTGCTGGATCTTCTGGACACACCCCAGGACATTCCCTTTCTCGGCGGCCTGATGCAGCGGGAGATTATCTACCGTGTGCTGCGCGGGCCGCTGGGCCGGCATCTGCGCGCCATCGCCACACTAGGCGAGCAGAGCAACCGCACAGCGAAGGCCGTCGCCTGGCTCAAGGCGAATTACGAAAAGCCCCTGCGCGTGGAAGAGCTGGCATCGGTGGCGCAGATGGGCGTTTCTACCTTCCACCATCATTTCCGCTCGCTGACCGCGATGAGCCCGCTGCAATACCAGAAGCGGCTGCGCCTGCACGTAGCGCGCTTGCGCATGATGACGGAGGGCAAGGATGCCGCCAGCGCCGCCTTCGAGGTCGGCTATGAAAGCGCCAGCCAGTTCAATCGCGAGTACAGCCGATTCTTCGGCCAGCCTCCCATGCGGGATACCAAAGCGCGGCAGCACGCCGGCGCCGCGGCAGGCCGCGACTGACGACAACCCACTCGACCACAACTCCATTGGAGTATGCGAGGCTGACAGAATTCACCAGATTTTCTGCATCCCTCTCAGCTCGGCCGTATTGAGTCCATCGAATGGAATCACTGGAAGACATCTCACAAATGCCGTTCAGTCCGCGCAAAGCGTCCCTCAGGGGCTAAAGCCCAACATTTGTTTTGTTACACTTGTGGCCCGACTAAAGCCGTGCCTTTTACAAACAGGTCTGCTATCGAGTTTTTCCGCAACCTGTAATGCACATTCATCTTGGCGCGCGCATCTTACCTATCCTGAATCGGTTGCCCGTGGATGGAGGATTGGGAAGCAGGAGCCAGGTGGCGATGGAGGCGATCACCATCAGCGCAAGCGCTAAAAGTGTGCCATGCAAGTCAAGAACCCGCGTTGCAATTGCCGCGCCGAGAATGAAGCATCCGCCCCAGAGACAGAAGCCGGCGACGGCGCGAAGAACCTGCCTCACCCATGGATCGAAGGGAAGCGGCCGCGCCGATCCGCGGAAAGAGGCCAAAGGATCCGCATAATAGACGCGACCCAAATAGATCAAATAGCCGCCCAAGGTAACGCGCAACGCCAAGGCAATAAAGGGATGAGAGAGGATGCGCGCAAATATGATCATATCCGTCACCGTAGCCTGTCACCCCATCATCCCACAGCTTCGTCGCGGGCGCATCCCAGGGCCGGGAATTCACCACTGAGTATCCCTCTCCTGTTGGACACTGACGAAACCTAGGAAGAAACGTGCGTGGACCGGGAGGTCCACGCTACAGCCGGCCGGGAGGCCGGCGCTACCTGGTCTTGCAGCGACCGGCAACCTTCAGCCAAGCAGGAGATCCACTCTATACCAACAGGCAAATGCTCTAGTATGTTCCTGGAACGGACGGCGGAGGCGGTGGATAAAGCAAATCCCCGAGCGTCTGGTAGCGGCCGCCGTAGAAGATCAGCGCATACTCGCGCACTCCTGTGCTCAAGGGCCCTCCAAGGCAGATGCCGGCCAATAGCGCGTAGCCGAATGCAACGACTCCGAAAAAGACCTGGAGAAGAATGCCGATCAGCGCGGAGACGCCGGTCGCATCCGCGAAGGCCGAATGAATCGCATAGACAATTGCCGCAACCGAGCCGGCCACCATGAGTCCCGGAATCAGCAGCACGATGAACAAGCCGGCCATGGCAATCGCCGGCAGGATCAAGCGCAGCAGCACGTAGACCGCGAACTGGCTCTTTTCCGCCGTAATACGATCCCACACCTCTTCCCATGCTTCGCCAGCGGAGGCGTCTTCCAGCGCGTAATGCGGCAGCATCCAATCGCGCAAGATCAGGTCAAGCGCAACACCAATCAGCACCAGCAGGATGAGGACCGGAATCAAAGGCAATACAAGAGCTAGCATTTGCCAAATATCGGGTGTGCCACCGGGCGGAGTCTCATGAAAGAGCCGTACAAATCCGGCAACGAACGGAAGCGCGACCAACCCCAACAACAGCAGATAGCAGAATGCCACGCCCAGATTCAGCCAGAAGAAGCGCGTCGCCTGCTGCCGATAGAGCCGCCATCCGGGGCGGATCTCACTGCTGTTGTGAATCAGGCAATGAAAGAAGGCAAAACGCAAGCGCGTGACCAGATAAAAGACCACAAGGGAGATCAGAATCGCGAGCAGCACGGCCGCCACGATCGCCGCGATCCACACCGGTGGGATGTCGAACGGCGAATTGATTATTGGCCCATGTCCCGGAGGGGGACCGCCGTGCTTTGAGAATCCGGAGTTGCTCCCGATTCCTTCGGTGATGATCGCGACCAGGCCGAGCTTCAGATAGGTTCCCCAGCGGAATGGCCTGAAGAGGAAATCCCTGGTGCGTTCAATGGCAAGCGAAACGGAATCTACGGCAGAAATAGGGCGCATAGGAGACCCTCCGAGACAGTCACAGCGTACCACAGAGTTACGACAAACCGTGGTGCGAAGTTCCCCAACTAGGCGTGGACTGCCTCAATCCGGAAGCGCCGCCCGGCTTTGCGCCGCCCACCACGCATCAAAGGCCGCCAGCGAGCGCTCGCATTGCAGCCGGTGGCGTTCTTTCTTGTCGCGCACCTTCTTGCGCAACTCTTCTTCCAGCGGCTCCAGCAGGTCGAAAGTCATATTCGCCGGCTGAAAGTTTTTGGCGTCGGCGTGGGTGATGTAGTGGACGAGCGAGCCGAGGGCGGATGCACGGGGCGCGGGCGTGGGTTCGACTCCGCGCGTCAGCGCCGCAGCATAAATTCCCGCCAGCAAGCCAGTGGCAATCGACTCGGTGTAGCCCTCTACGCCCGATAACTGCCCGGCAATCAGAATCCGCGGCGCGCATTTCAGCCGCAGCGTTTCATCCAACAGAACCGGCGCGCAAACGTAAGTATTGCGATGAATCTGCCCATAGCGCAGGAAGCGCGCGTTTTCGAGGCCGGGAATCAGCCGCAGCACCCGCGACTGCTCGCCAAACTTCAAATGGTTCTGGAAGCCGACCAGGTTATAGCTATCAGCGCGCAGATTCTCCTTGCGCAACTGCACTACGGCCCAGGGCGTCTTGCCGGTGCGCGGATCGCGCAGGCCGACCGGCTTCATCGGGCCAAAGCGCAACGTATCGCGCCCTCGCCTGGCCAGCACTTCAATCGGGAGACAGCCCTCAAAGTAATCTGCCGTTTCCCACTCCTTTGTCTCTGCCGGCTCAGCCCCGAGCAGCGCATCCAGAAAGCGGTCGAACTCCGCGCGGTCCATCGGGCAGTTGATGTAATCCGCCGTCCCCTTCTCCCAGCGCGCGGCAAAGTAAACCCGCTCCATGTCAATCGAGTCCGCCTCGACAATCGGCGAGATCGAGTCATAGAAAGCCAGATGGCCGGAGCCGGTGATGCGTTCAATCTCCGCGCTCAGCGCATCCGAAGTCAGCGGGCCGGTCGCCAGAATCGTGAGCGCGTAATCGCTCTCCGCCTCCAGCCGCGTCACCTCTTCGCGGATCACGCGAATTCGCGGCTCGGCGGCAATCGCCTCAGCAATCCGCCGGGAAAACTCCACGCGATCCACGGCCAGCGCGTGGCCGGCCGGCACAGCCGACTCGTCGGCGATGAGCATCAGCGCCGAGCCCACGCGCCGCATCTCCTGCTTCAGCAGCCAGGGGGCCGTGTTGGGCGATTCGCTCTTGAGCGAGTTGGAGCAGACCAGTTCGCCGAACTCCGCCGTCTGGTGGGCCGGAGTCAGCCTCGGCTTCCCATCCACCATCGCGCGCATCTCGTAGAGGTCCACCAGGCAGCCCAGCCGCGCCGCAGTCAACGCCGCTTCCGGCCCGGCCAGCCCTCCGCCGATGATACGTATTTTCATTGCGCAGGCACTCCAGCCAGCCGCTTGAGCGCCTCGCCCGTCACCCGCACATTCCGCCACTCGTCCAGAAACTCGCCGCCCATCGCGCGGTAGAACTCAATCGCCTGCGTATTCCAGTCCAGCACCGCCCACTGCAACCGCGCGCAGCCTTGTTCCACCGCAATCGCCGCCACCCGTTCCAGCAGCAATTTGCCGATCCCCAGCCCGCGCATCTCCGGCTCAACGAAGATGTCTTCCAGGTAGATTCCCGGCCCCACCCAGGTCGAGTAGTTGTAGAAGAACAACGCATAGCCCGCCGTCCGGCCGTCGTGCTCGGCAATCAGGCAGGAATAAAAGGGATGGTCGCCGAATCCCTCCCGCTCCAGGCTCGCTTCGGTCGCCGTCACCGCCTCCGACGCGCGCTCGTATTCGGCCAGCGCGCGAATGAAGTCGAGAATCCGCGGCACATCCGCGCGCGTTGCCGGGCGAATCGTCGTTGTCATGGTTTCATGCTAAGCTACACGGCGGGGACTTGCCAAAGCTCAGCCTGCGACTCTTATGGAACTTCCGGATGATCGATCCATGCCAATGAAGAACCTCTATCTCAGATAAAAAATGTGTGCTAGCCAATCAGCGGAGAAGGCGTCCATCATAGTACGATTGAGTCTGCGAAATCGTGCGATGCAACCCAGTTACGCAATTCGCTTCCCTAACCGCAGCGAAGAGCTTTTTGCGGTCTCTGAATTGCCCATCTGCAACTTCTTAACGGACTGAGATCGTTTTTCATCCAAGCAAACCGGCTGAGGAATCTCTGAATATGCCGGCATTTTGAAAGGGTACGGCCTGTGCCGCGCCGTTAAGACCCATGCAGAGAGAGGACAGAAAGATCATGAGTTTCAGGAAAGAACAAAGAACATCAACAATAGTCATCGCAATTGCAACCCTGCTGATTGTGATGGCCTGCACTGTATCGTCGTCCGCTCAAAGTGTGGATGCCTCGCTACCCGACGCACCTGCTCTCAAACTGCTTGCATCCACCACAGACCAGGCTCAGCAAAATCAAGCTCCACCACCGGCAACCTCGGCGAATCCACCTCTGCCATCCTCTGACAGCCAGACGCCACTATCGCTCGGCGATCTTGGGCTGACTCCCGATCAGATCAAGGGAAACGCCAAGGCCCAGGCGCTGCTGGACAAGCGGACACGCATGCTGAAGGATCACCAGCGGCTCGGCCTGTTGACCACCATTCCCCTGGCCGCGACGTTATTCGCATCGGCAGGCGCGCCCTGCAACCATAATTGCGGACCCTCTACCGGGGCAGACCTTCATGCCGCATTGGGCTCAGTCACGGTTGGTATGTATGCAGCGACAGCCTACTTCGCCATTGCTGCGCCAAAGATTCCCGGCATTGAGAAGAAAGGCGCCATTCGATGGCACGAGGCGCTGGCCTTCATTCATGGTCCCGGAATGGTACTGACTCCGATCCTGGGAGTCATGGCTTTGAAGCAGCAGAATGCTGGTGAGAAAGTGCATGGCATCGCCGCCGCACATTCCGCCGTTGCGCTCACTACTGCTACCGCCTATGGAGTGTCCATCATAGCAGTTTCATGGCCCATCAAAATCAAATTCTGGGAGCACTAATGAAAAGATTGTTCGTCATCCTCGCGCTCAGCACGCTTCCCTGTATAGCTCAATCAGATAGTCAGTGGGTCCTCGATTCTTCCACGCTCAGCTATCACGTCTCCCACCCGTTACATGAAGTCGATGGCATCAGCCATGCGGCGCTGGGCAAGGGTGTCTGCCATGCAGGACAATGCAATTTTCTGATAGCCGCGCAGGTCAAATCTTTTTCTTCCGGAGACAGCAATCGCGATCTGCATATGATTCAAGTTACTCAAGGCGCGCAGTTTCCCATCGTAAGCGTGCGTCTTCACCTGCCCGAAGCGGCGCTCTCATCCCCGACTATTGATTGCGACCTGGAGATACAGTTCGCCGGCCAGACCGCGCACTACCAGCATCTTGCCTTTCAGCAGACCGTGCAGGGAAATGTGCATCGCATTACCGGAACCATTCCTTCCACACTGACGGACTTCAAGATCACTCCGCCCTCATTCTTCACAGTTGCCCTCAGGAACGAAATGCCCGTGAAGGTGGAGCTAACCTGGCATTCGCTGTAATCGGTTCGGCCCTACCTTCTTTCTCACTCGTCCGTCCTCACCGCCAGCGAAAGATTCGCAGCGAGACGGCAAACGCGGCCGCCGCCCACGCCATCAAAATCGCCACCGGCGCAGCCAACTGACCCAAGCTCATCCCTTGCAGCATATTCCCGCGCAGCGCGTCGATGGCCGCGGTCAGCGGCAGCGCCCGCACCAGCGGCTGAATCGCCGCCGGAAAGCGTGTGGCGGAAAAGAAGATGCCGGAGAGAATCCACATGGGCAGCATCACCAGATTCATCAGCCCCGACACCGCCTCCATCGTTCTGGCGCGCGAGCTGACCAGCAGCCCTATTGCTGAAAAGGCCAGCGAAGTCAGCACGCACAGCAACGCCAGCTCCCACAGCGCTCCGCGAAAAGGCACGCCGAAGGCCAGCCGCGAAAAACCAAGAAAGACCGCAACCTCGATGATCAACAGCATCAGCCGCGAGAGCAGAAACGACGCCAGAAACTGCCAGCGCGGCATCGGAGAAGCTACCATCCGTTTGAGCAGCTTCTTCTGCCTCGCATCGACGATGGAAAAGCCCAGCCCCCACATCGCCGAGCCCATCAGGTTCATTCCCAAAAGGCCCGGCACCACAAAGTCGATGTAACGCGCGCCTTTTTCATGCACCAGCAGGTCATCGGCACGAACCGCCTCCTGCCGCCCCGCCGCCGTTTGAATCGCCCGGTCCGCCAGCAGCCTTGCCGTCCGCGCATCCGGGTTGGAGTCGTCGAATTTGTACTCGACGCCCTCCGGCCTCTGAATCGCCAGCAGCAGAATGTTGCCCGTGGCCAGCGCGCGCGTCCCCGCGGCCTCTTCCATCGTCGCAGCCGTCAGCCCTTTGTCGCCGGACAAGGCCTGCGTCAGTTGCGCCGTCGTTGCGCCCACCTGCAACACATCCGCCGGCCGGTTCCTAAAGGCAATCCCCAGCCCTATCGCCAGCAGAATCGGGAAGAGAAAAGTCCAGAAAATCGCCTCCGGCTCGCGCAAAAACAGCCGGAAGCGCATTGATGTCAGTTGAAAGAGAGAGCTGCTTTCCCATCTATTCATCGCGCAACGTCCTCCCCGTCAGGTGGACAAACACATCTTCCAGCGTCGCCGAATGGGTGCGAAACTCGCTCAATACCAGACCCTGTCCGTCGAGCGCGGCAAAGATCGCCGGCACGGCGGTGTGCAGCTCGACGACCGAAAGCTGATGCAGCCCGGCATCCACGCGGGACGATTGCACGCCCGGAATCGCCAACAGCGGCAAAACATTCACCTCGTTCGTCTCGCGCTCCGCCACGGCGAACTCCACCACGTGCTCCGCGCCCAGCGACGCAATTAACTGCTGCGTCGTTCCCTGCGCGATCACCCGCCCATGGTCCATGATCGCCACGCGGTCGCTGAGCCGCTCCGCCTCTTCCATGTAATGAGTCGTCAGGATGATTGTCCGTCCCGACTGCTTCAACTGGTCCACCAGATCCCACAGATGACGCCGCGCCTGCGGATCGAGCCCGGTCGTCGGCTCGTCCAGAAACAGCAGCTCCGGATCGCCCACCAGCGCGCAGGCCATGGCGAGCCGCTGCTTCTGCCCGCCGCTCAGCGTGCCTATGCGCGCCCCGCGCTTCTCCTCCAGTTGCGCTCTCTGAATCGACTCGTCTACCGGAATTCCCTTGCGGTAAAAACTGCGAAAGAGCCGCAGCGTCTCCTCCACGGTCAGCTTGTCGGGAAACTGCGTCTCCTGCAATTGCACGCCGATCCGCTGCCGCAGCTCGCCGGCGTCCGTGCGCCAGTCGAGCCCGAGCAACTCCACGCTCCCGGCGTCGGCCTCGGTCAGCCCCTCGCAGATTTCTATGGTGGTCGTCTTGCCCGCGCCATTCGGTCCCAGCAGGCCGAAGCACTCGCCCG
>CAZQRX010000028.1:0-31134 GCA_964595845.1 uncultured Occallatibacter sp.
TGCGCAACCAGGGCGGAGGCCACGCCAACCACTCCTTCTGGTGGCCGACGCTGGGTAAAGGCGGCGCGGCGCCCACCGGCGAGCTGGCCAAGGCCATCGACCTGAGGTTCGGCTCGCTCCCCAGCTTCCAGGACAAGCTGACCGCCGCGGCCATGGGCGTTTTCGGCAGCGGATGGGCCTGGCTGGTCAAGCTGCCCGACGGCTCGGTGGCCATCCAGAGCACCGCCAACCAGGACAGTCCGCTCACCGTGGGCCTCAAGCCGCTGCTGACCGTGGATGTGTGGGAGCACGCCTACTACCTGAAGTATCAGAACCGCCGCGCCGAGTACGTCAAGGCATTCTTCCAGGTGATCAACTGGGATTACGTGAGCGGAAAGTTTGCCCAGAAGGCGTAGGTCTTCATTTCTTCGCCGGCAGCGTCTCCCGCTCCCGCGTATTCATGAAGGAGCGCCGGCCGCCCTGCGAGCGCAGGTTGGGATCGTGGATCGGCGGGCGGCTCTCGTCGGCAGTGAAGCCGCGCGCCAGCTTGGGGTTGGGCTTGAATTTGGGCGGCCCGCCGTAGAACTGTCGCGCATGGCTCACCACCATCCCCGCCCGCCCATGCATCGGCCGCACAATCCCGCGAACCTGCACGTCCATGTCGCGGTACTTGCGCAGCTCGCCCACATCCTCGCGGTCCTCCCACAGGCTCACGAGGGTAAAGCGGCATTGCTCGTCCGGCGTCTGCGGCGTGCACACGTCCAGGAAGCGCGTCCCATCCGGCAACTCGACCACATCGTAGATGTGCGCCGTGATGCACACGTCCTTGTTCACCAGCTTGGTGGCCTCATCGGCTGTAACGCAAGGCTTGGGCTTGCCCGCTAAAACCAGCGCGGGCGAAAGCGCAGCAAGAAGCACGACCCATCCCATCCGGCGCAGAGCCACAAATAGCCTCCAAAGAAGACTGCCGAAATCGTAGCGCGAAATGCGCGGAAACGGAAGCAAAACCTCACGTAATTCCAATCGTAGCCGATCTACAGTACGAGGAGTTTATGCTGACGAAGACATTGAAGCTCAGAAAACGAGGGAACGGCCTCTGGATTACCATCCCCGCGGCCATTGTGAGAGAGCGGAACCTGAAACCCGGCGATGAGGCACAGTTCACGCAAACCGGAGAACATGAATTAGAGTTGAGTCTCGTTTGCAATCAAACCGGGACCATTGAGAGGATAATGACTTTTGGCCGTGTCATGCCGCCGGATTCTATGTCCACTCGGGACAAAGCTAACGAACCATAGGGTAGAATTGCTGTGATATTGAGTGGGAGCGAGTTCGATGTCTACTGTGAAGCGATTCTTCGTTCATCGTGCATGGTTCTTTGTGGTGGTTGGGATTCTGGCGACGCCGTTCGTTCTTTGGTTGGGGTTTGGGCTGAACAATGTGGCGCAATCGCTTTGGTGGCACTGGAACAACGGGAGCAAAGTAATATTTGACGGGCACACGATCACCTTGCCGTTGATGTGGAGACGGAATCCCTGGGCGAACAATAAGGTCTTGAGGCTCGGCCACGCTGTGATCTGGCAGCCTCCGCTTCCACTGCTGGTTGACCCGGAGGATATGACGATTGCGGCGGGCAATGTCAGGTCTGGCTTGCCGGGTGACGGAGAGGATCAGATTATCGACGAGGCGGCGGCACTGCGTTGGCAAACCCAAATGGTTGCGAGTTACCACGAGCAGGGCGCTTACGCCAGCCCTGAAATCCTTCACGGAAAGACCATGACCTTCTATTGCTTCAACAGGAACGATGGTCCGATTCATGGGGCCTGCTTTCTTTGCAAAGCCGTCGGCACCAATTGGGACATCGTCTATGCCGCTGGGCAGACTCAGCCCCACGCCATTCAAAATCAGATGCTGAAAGCCAAAGAGATTTTGGAATCGATAGAGTGACAGAGATTTGGCTCTCTCACCCCTTTTCTTGGCAAGTTAGTGTGCCCTAACCAACTCCTCGCTCTACGCCCCTTGCCCGTAATGGCTCACAACATAGTTATCGAGTATCTGCTTGAACTCCGCCACTATCGTATCGCCGTGCAGCGTCTTCAAGAGCTTGCCGTCCACATACACCGGCGCTTTCGGTTCCTCAAACGTTCCCGGCAAGCTGATTCCCAGATTCGCGTGCTTGGATTCACCCGGCCCGTTGACCACGCAACCCATTACCGCCAGCTTCAACTCCTCCACGCCGGGATACTTCTTGCGCCATTCCGGCATCGAGGTGCGCAGATAACTCTGAATCTGCTCGGCTAACTCCTGGAAATAAGTGCTCGTCGTCCGCCCGCACCCGGGGCAACTGGTCACCTGCGGCATGAAGCTGCGAATCCCCAGTGACTGCAAAATCTGCTGTGCGGCCACGACCTCTTCCGTCCGGTCGCCTCCGGGTTTGGGCGTCAAACTCACGCGGATGGTGTCGCCGATGCCGGCCAGCAGCAGCGGCGCAAGTCCGGCCGTCGAGGCAATCAGTCCCTTCGCGCCCATCCCCGCCTCGGTCAGGCCCAGGTGCAACACGTAATCGCAGCGCGAGGCCAGATTCGTATACACATCGATCAGGTCGCGCACCCCGCTTACCTTGGCCGAAAGAATGATCTGATCGGGGCGCAGGCCGTAACGCTCAGCGGCGGCGGCCGACTCCAGCGCGCTCACCACCATCGCCTCCATCATCACCTCGCGCGCCGGCAAGGGCTGCGGCTGGCGGCTGTTCTCGTCCATCATGCGGGTCAGCAGCGATTGATCCAGCGAGCCCCAGTTCACCCCGATGCGCACCGGCTTCTGGTTTTCCACCGCGCACTCCACCATCACCTGAAAATTGTCGTTGTCTTTCTTGCCTATCGACGCGTTGCCGGGATTGATGCGGTATTTGGCCAGCGCCCGCGCCGTGGCGGGAAACTTCTTGAGCAGCAAGTGGCCGTTGTAATGGAAGTCGCCCACAATCGGCACTCGCAGGCCGCGCTTATCGAGCCCCTCGACAATGTACGGAACAGCCGCCGCGGCCTCCTCATTGTTCACTGTGACGCGGACGATCTCCGAGCCAGCCAAAGCCAGGGCCGCTACTTGTTCAATGGTGCCCGCAATGTCCGCGGTGTCGGTGTTGGTCATCGACTGCACGACGACCGGAACCTCCCAGCCCACGCGAACCTGCCCGATGCTGACCGTTCCTGTTTTTCTGCGCTGAATCTCCGCCATGCCTCTAGTTTACCTTCAAATCCTGTTGGTCGCGGCCTAAGCGCCGATTCCGCTCACCTTGATCAGCAGCCATTCCAGAACACGCGAAGGCAGCAGCCGCCGCAGCGCCAGCCCCAGATGCGCGTCCCAGCCGAAGACATAGCGCAGCCGGGGCCGCGGATCGTCGAGTATCGCCGCGATTCCATCAGCGACAACTTGCGGGTTGGCCTTCAGCTTGCCGCTCTCACGGCTGCTCAGTAAGCGCGCAGTGCGAGCGGCATTGGGCGAGTTTGCATCCTGCGCGGAAGCGGAAAGAATCGCATTGCGCGTCCAGATGTCGGTTTCAAACGAGCCCGGCTCGACCAGCACAATCTGAATCCCCAGCGGCTTCATCTCCAACCGCAGGGACTCGGCCCATCCTTCAATCGCGAACTTCGAGGCCACGTAGCTGCCGATGCCCGGAAAGCCCATGCGCCCGGAGATCGACGAAATCATAACGATATGCCCCGTACCCTGCCTCCGTAACTGAGGCAGAAACGCCCGCGTCACCGCAGTCGCGCCAAAGAAGTTAGTCTCCAACTGCTGCCGCAGTTCCGCGTCCGTAACATCCTCGGCGAAGCCTGCCATGGCGAAGCCTGCATTGTTGATGATTGCATTGAGCGGATCAGGACGCGCGGCAATGGTTGCGGCAAGCTCCGCAATCTGCTCGGCGTTGGTTACGTCCAGAGCGAGAAACTCGATTCGGTCGAGGACGCCGGCCACGCGAGCAGACTCCTCCAGTTTACCGCGGCGGCTAAGATCGCGCATGGTGGCAAGCACGCGCCATCCACACCGCGCCAGAGTTATAGTAGTCAGGAGGCCAAAGCCGCTCGATGCTCCGGTAATGAGTGCAACCTTCGTCATACTCTAGGCACCTTCTCCAGCAGCTCCACATACCTTGAGATAACGTCGGGCCAGCGGTATTTTTCACGGGCACGCGCCCTGGATGCCTCTCTAAGTCGCGCCCGTTCGGTATCTTCCTGCTCAGCACAATCAATAGCTATGGTAAGTTCCGAGGCATTTGCGTAATAATACCCGCACGGCCCCAGTGTCTCGCGGTTAAAGGGGTTATCGTGCGCAAAAATCAGGTTGCCGCATCCCATTGCCTCCAACAGCGAAGGATTCGTTCCTCCGACGCTGTGACCGTGGAAATAAGCAAAGGAATGGTAGCGGAGGCAAGTCAGCTTTACCCGATCGTACACGGTACCGATCATCCGAATCCTCGGATCCCGGACTGCGCGGAGCTGTTCAACGTAGCCCGTCTTGGCCAGATGATCGCCTACTACGATAAGTCTCCTGTAACTGCGGGACCGTTGAAATGCCTGAAGAATCTCCAACACGTGGTTTTCAGGCTCAAGGCGGCAGACGACAAGATAGTAGCTCTCCGGAGAAAGATCCCACTCGGAAAGCGGCGACGCCGGAGGAGGCTCTTCAATCACCTCGCAGCCATAACGAATCACGGTGCATGCCCTAACCCTGCCATGACGATCGGCAAGACTCGCCGCGATAGCTTCCGCATCCGCTATGACGCGATTGGCGGCGTAAAGCGAACTCCATTCCATCAGGCGGAGATAGCTCTTCGCGATAAATCCCCATTTAGCTCGAGCCCATTCCAGCCCGTCCGGATTGATCCACACCTGGACACCCCATAACCGGGGAATCAGGCAAAACGGAGCAGCGCCATAGCCAAGCATATATACAACGTCATATCCCCGGCGAGCCGCCCACAGGCATTGCAGGTCGTAGAGGATCGTCTGAAGGGGGCCGAAGGAAGGCGCGAATATATATCGCAGTTTAACGCACTGATAAGTATCTGACTTCCTGGATTCGCCGGATTCGCAGAAGACTGTCACATCGTAACCACGCTCGGAAAGCCCGGTTGCGAGCTTTTCGGCAAAGGTCTCAAACCCGCCATAGCGAGCAGGAATTCCCCGCGTGCCAAGAATGGCAATCTTCATATCTGCCTGTGTTGCACCTTAAGTTGAATAGCCAACGCGGCGTAACACTGATTGAACGCCGCAAGCACCGACGTCATGGTGAAGTGTTCTTCAAAGCGCTGCCTGGATTCAATTCCCATCCGCCTGCATACTTCAGGATCGCAGAGAAGAGCGCGGAGTGCATCTGCCAATGCCACGGTATCATGAGGTGGAACCAAACGCCCGTTCACTCCATCCACGACAACTTCCCGGCAACCGGGCATGTCAGTTGTTACGATGGCGCAACCAGCCGCGCAAGCCTCCACCAATGCACGCGGCAGCCCTTCCCGGTAATAGGAAGGCAAGCAGAAGATGTCTGATTTGTTCAGTAGCTTGGGAACATCTGAACGGAAGCCAAGCCATTTCACCACACCGTCAGCCTCGGCAGATTGTAATACCTCGTGTCTCAGCGACGCAGGATTGCTTTCGTCGATATCGCCTACCAATAGCAATTCGAATCGAAGGCCCTCGCAGTGCAGCATCCGCGCTGCCTCAATCAACTGAAGAATGCCCTTGTATCGAATCATGCGGCATACACATATTATGATGCAAACATTATTCTGATGCGGCGTGGGAACAATGGCGTCCGAATCCAGTCCTGCGCTAGGTATCACAATACTTTGTTCTGCGCTCACAACCCCCTCACCAATGAAGAACTTACGATCGTCAGGATTCTCCAGCGCCATCACAGAACGAGATTTCCTGAACACTTGCCTAAGTCCATAAATAACCAATGGGCGGAGAGCAGAATATGCCCACTTATCTTCGACAAACAAACTCCCCAGTCCAGTGATTGCGGCAAGCAGAGAAGCGTTCTTGCGCCATCGAATCAGCATTCCACCTAGCAGCACATTTTTGAGAGAAACCAGATGCACCAGAACTGGATCACATGAACGAATGACAGTACGCAGGCCCAGGACCGCCTTGATCTCCCCGATAGGATTCCCTACGCCTATCTTAATTCGAAGGGGAAAAAACTGCATCCCGGCATTGATTGCGCGTTCCGGGCTTGCTCCGTCTCGGGCAGCAACAATAACATCCCATCCAGCTTCCTGAATCGCTGTCGCAAGCACCCAGAAATGGCTATATAAAAAGCCTACCTCATTCAGAACAATAAGATAACGGGGGCGGCGCCCCGCACTTAGCTGTGGGTTGGAATCTGCATCCATTGTTCTGCCGTCTGTCATGATGCACCTTCTCTCAGAGCTTATGATAAAGACACCCGCGCATGATGCTGGAACCCGGCGACCCTCATCATGATGATTCGGAAATTATGAACGTTTCGATATAGGTGCCCCAGTTCCCGCTTTTGGGATTTGGGAGACTACATAATCATGCGGTGATGGTACTAGCGGGCGCAGCAACAGCGAGAGCTGAAACACCGGCCATCCCCTGAATGCCTCTCACCCCTGGTCCCGCCACAGCACCACGCCGCCCAGCAGCCCGCTCTCATTCGAGACAATACTCACGTTTTTTGCCGGTGTGAAGAGGATCTTTTTTGTGTTGCCGCCGCCCAAGTAGAGGTGGTCCCAGTTGAAGAGCGCCTCGGTCTGCCTGATCGCCGCCTGGAGGAAGTCGTTCCAGCGCGCCTTGCCGAATTTGTCCAGGCCGCGGCGGCCCAGGTAGTCTTCGTAGGTCATGCCTTTTTTGCGCCAGGGGTGGTGGCCCAGTTCCAGGCCGGGGCAGAGGTGGCCGTTTGTAAAAAGCGCCGCGCCGAGGCCCGTGCCCAGCGTCAGCACCAGTTCCACACCGTTGCCTTTGATCGCCCCATAGCCGGCAACATCGGCGTCGTTGCCCACGCGCACCGGCTTCTTCCAGCGCTTTTCCAGCTCGGCTTGCAGCGGAAAGCCCCCCACCCAAAGAGGATGCAGGTTGAAGGCACCGAAGGTGCAGCCGTGTTTGACCACGCCGGGGAAGCCCACCGAGACGCGGTCGAAATCCACAAACAGTTTGCGCAGCTCATCCAATCCGCCCAGCACCGCCTCCGGTGTTGGCACGGCAGGGGTTACGACGCGCTGGCGCTCGCTGACCGGCTTACCGGACGGGTCCAGCAGCATGGCCTTCAGCCCCGAGCCGCCAATGTCGATCGACATGGTGATGGGACCTGTTGGGTTGGGCGAAGCGATTGGGGCGGCGACGAGAGCGGCAGCGACGGGCGTGGAAATATCAGCAGTCATTAGCAGGAATTGTACCGCTTGCGGCCAGAATTGCAACTGGCGCGCGAGAGCTCCGGCCAGGCACGGGCAGTCCCAGAGTGGGAATCTTAGCCAACTCCTGTACTCCATTCCGGCTTCTAGCACGTTGTCGTATTGTGAAACAGCAATCTGTCTTGTGTTGAATCATGGGCCATGCTAGTCTGACGGCGGATGAGCCTTCCGCAGACACGGGGAGGAACATCCACCGTAGGGCTTGATATGTTCTCGAATGGCTCATTTTGTACGAGTCATGATTGAGTGGTTTGTAGTTTTATCCGCAGATTCAGCGTCTGAAGGATCTCTGAAACGATAACAAATGTCAGGAACACCATCCTCGTCACTGGCGGCGCGGGGTTTATCTGATCATACTCAAGGGAGAGAGTTATAGGTGCAGATATGGAGCTTCTGCTGAACCGCATTCGCGCACTACGGGCAAGCTCGTTTGCGCGCAATTCGGGGTGGATGATAGTTGGCCAAAGTCTTAATCTTATCTTGCAGGCTGCATACTTTATACTGCTGGCTAGATTGCTGGGAGTGGAAGAATATGGAATTTTCGCGGGTGCATTCGCCTTTGCTGTCATAGCAACGCCATACAGTTCCCTCGGCTCCGGGCTGCTTATTGTCAAGTATGTAAGTTTAAGCGCCGGGAATTTCGCCGCGTATTGGGGCAATGTCTTGTTTACAACTCTTGGCGTCGGTTCATTAATTACGATTCTTCTGTGTTTAATTGCACCTCATTTGCTCAATCCTGCAAGCGCCTCACTGATCCTGCTGGTTGCCATTGGGGAATGTATTTTTCGTCAACTAATTATTTGCGTTAGTCAGGTATATCAAGCATTCGAGCAGCTGCGAATGACGGCGGCCATCATCTTAATGACGAGCTTTCTGCGCCTGATGGCAGTATTGGTTTTGGCATCTTTTTTGCATCATGCGACGGCATGGCAATGGGCTGAATCGTCGTTGATTGTTACAGCCTTGGCAGCAGCCGCCGCCTTGGGAATAGTGATGGCGCGCTATGGCCGTCCCCAGTTTGATCCCCGTATAATACTGTCGAGGTTAACTGAAGGGTTCGGTTTCTCTTTCGCAGGGTCGACGCAATCCGCCTATAATGACATCGATAAGGCGTTGTTGTCCCATTATGGAATGAATATAGCGAATGGCCTCTATACTATGGCCTACCGTGCTGTCGATATAGCTACAATTCCAATTACAGCTCTGGACACGGCTGCGCTTCCACGGTATTTTCGCCAGAGCCGGGAAGGGGTTGAAAGTGTAGTAGTCATTTCTGTCAGGCTAGCCAAAAGAGCCGCGTTACTGGGAATAATTATGTCGAGTTGTTTGTTTTTCGCAGCACCACTGATACCGCGCATTGTCGGCAGTGGATTTAACGGCAGTGTTGCGGCGTTGCGCTGGCTCTGCCTTATTCCGGCGTTTCGCGGAATCCATCAGCTCACCGGCAGTGCAATTACTGGCCTGGGATTTCAGCGCTATAGAACGATGGCGCAATTCGGCGCTTCCGCGCTCAACTTACTTTTGAACCTCTGGCTGATTCCGCGATATGGCTGGCTAGGTGCAGCATGGGCCAGTCTGGTAACGGATGGCTGCCTGGGGGTTTCGAACTGGTCCACGCTGCGATATCTGCAAAGAAAGATTCTATGAAATCCTTTTACGCGAGGAGCGAGAACACAGGCTTATGACTTGCACTCTGGCCACAATATTTCTGGCGCTGCTCACGGTTCTGAACTACTGTGCTGGAAAACGCAGTGTGTTATACCCGCCATTTATATTCTCCTTTGTTTGGTTTGCCGATTCCGCGATTTTCTGGTATGCGCCTATCCGAGTTAGTGATGTTCATGCAGTTACGTGGTGGGTGATTACAATTGGAGCATCTCTATTTAGCCTCGGAGGCTTACTTTCCGGCATTCTGCCTGATGCCTCATTCAGCGCAATAATTAGTGAGCTTTCGTATCCTGCGGTATCACGGATCGGCCTGCGACTCTTGCTTCTTACCTGTCTTGCTGGAATGCCGCTCATGATTATGGATGTTTTGCAGCACGGCGGCGGTGGCAGCCTGGGCGAATTGCTTGTGCGTTCGCGACAGTCCTACGTTGACATGGCGGAGCAAGGGGAATCCTGGGGACTTGTGGTCGGCAGTCTACCTATTTTTTCAATAGCGGTAACCATACTTTGCCGTATTGAGGATAGTGGAATACTCTTTTGGATAGCTGCGATGGCCTCCGCCGTGTGCTGCATTCTTACTGGAGGAAGAAGTTACGTACTTCTATTGTTTTTATCTCTTACGGTTACTCATCTATTAATCAGAAGGAAGGATAGTCTAGTCGCTGCGGCTAAGTATGCATGCATTCCGGTACTTATATTTGCCAGCATATTTATTGCCTTAATCTATCTAGACAAGGATGTCTCCAATTATAAGGGAAGCATTGCGGCTTTACTGACCAATTTTGTTCTAGCTTATATTATTGTTCCCATTCCGGCGCTTGATTATGTGCTTATGCACTCGTCCGAGTATGCTAATGCCCCACACCATACATTTGAGTTTGTTTTGGCAGTCATGAGCAGATTTGGAGCTTCTGTAAATACTCCAAAGATGCATGATGCGTATTTGTTTGTGCCACTTCCCACAAATGTCTACACTGTATACAAGTTTTTCTTTACGGACTTTGGCCTGGTTTTAACATTGGCGGCGGTATTGTTGATTGGGTTTGTTCAGACCGCTATCTATTTGCGCGCACGCGCCGGAAACAAAGTCGCTATCTTTCTAACTGCTCTTCTTGTTTATCCGGCTGTTTTATCAATATTCGACGATTTGTACTCTGGCGGAGGGCTAGTGCTCGTCACCAAGGCAACACTGGTGGCAACAATCTATTTTGCCTTTCTCAATCGAATATATCCAGGCATCCGCTTGCCGCATTTGACTTTTTTAGGGTTTACGGCAAGGACAGAGCCAGGGAGAGATCGATGACCGCTGCGATTATCGTGCTATATTGTCCCGATTTAGCATCTTTAGAGAGGCTTTTGAAGAGCCTGACGAATGAAGTGGAAGAAGTAATTGTAGTAGATAACACTCCGAATCCAGCCAAGGACGTTGCTATCGTTATCGATAATCCCGACTCTCATGTACTGTATATTCCCCTCGGTAAGAATGCAGGCATTGCAGCGGCTCAGAATGCCGGCATTATCAGGGCCGCAAACAAAGGACACTCGCATATACTCCTTCTCGATCAAGACAGCATTTTATTTTCTGGCACGGTCGGCAAGCTGCTTTCGGCCGAACGAGATCTGCGCAGGTCTGGAACGCAGATTGCCGCGATTTGCCCGCAAGTGACCGATAGAAGAACTGGGAATCGCCCCGCAGCAGTACGCTATCATACGCTTATTGCCAGTGAATTCCGGCCTGACGTATTAAGCGAGCAGCCAATTCCCAGTGAGAACCTGATTGCATCGGGATCACTTATTCAAATCGATACACTAACAACGATTGGATTGATGCGCGAGGATCTGTTTATCGAGTATGTGGACACTGAATGGGTGTTACGGGCGCTGAGTGCCGGTTATCACAGCTACTGCGTTCCCGACGCCCGCATGATGCACAGTTATGGGGATTCGTCCGTGATGTTATTTGGCAAGCACTTCTATTTATATTCGAATGATAGGTACTACTATAAGTTACGCAACGAAGTATATCTTTCGCGCCTCAAGACTATGGGATGGCAATGGAGAGCGTACGCTCTTTCAAGAATTCCTTATCACTATATCTTGTATACGGCCCTCTCAAAGAACCGGCTGAGGGCATCTTGCTTGCTGCTGAAGGCTATTCGGGACGGAATTGGCGGAAAACTTGGACCTTTACCGCAGGCGCCGGCATAGACTAAGCCGCTGTGTGGTCCGCCTTGACCGATCGTTTCACCGAGATGAGGCATTCTCCACATCTTTTGCTTTCTGATCGTACATAGTCGAAGATGTGGCAGCCTATACCTTCGCGGGTAACTTAAGCCCCAGTTCCCGCATTGCGATTTGCAGGTCGGCCCAAGCTTCCTTCTTCTGGCGGGGGTCGCGCAGAAGGTAGGCCGGGTGATAGGTGACGATGAGCTGGGCGCCGCGAAAGGCATGGACTCGCCCACGCAGGCCGGCGAGGGGCTGGCGGCTGCCCAAGAGCCAGGTTGCCGCCGTGGCTCCTAGAGCTACCAGCACTTGCGGGCGAATGACGTCGATCTGGCGGAAGAGGAACGGCGTGCAAGTCGCGCCCTCTTCCTGCTCGGGGACGCGGTTGCCGGGCGGTCGGCACTTAACAACATTAGCGATGTAGACTTCTTCGCGCCGGAGTCCCATGGCGGCGATCATATTATTCAAAAGCTGTCCGGCCTTGCCGACGAAGGGCAAGCCTTGCGCGTCCTCGTCGGCTCCCGGCCCTTCACCGACGAACATCAGGCGCGCGGCTGGCGAGCCATCGCCGAAGACCAGCTTGTTGCGGCCTTTGTGAAGCGGACAGCGGGTGCATTCGCCGATCTCGTCGCGAATGAGTTGCAGAGCGGCGGCGCGGCCGGCGGCGGGGACGGCAGCGGCACTATCAGGGGCGGCGGGAACGGGTTTGCGGGGCGGAATGGGCTGATCCTCCAGGAGATAGGTCTGAGGGGCTGCCGTGGATTGGAATTCGTGGTCTCCCACCCTTTCGCCCAAAGGCTGGCGAAAGGATGGGGCACCCAAGGATTTCTCATGATCTGAATTCTCCCAGGTCTCAAATGCGAGACCTGGGCCACCCACCGTGAGCAGCGCAGGGTCCACGGGGCGGCGGTAAAACTCAGTGAGGCCCAGATCGCGGTAGAAGCGGACGCGGGTCAGCAGGGCTTCGCGGGTTGCGGGATCGAACGATTGCGCCAACGGAGCTTACTCCACGATCAGTTGCCGGCGGGCGTCGGCAAGCGAAATGCTCTCGCTGAGCACGCGGTCCTGACTCGACTTTACGTTTTGCCGATGCTGCTGATTCTGGCCCTCTTCGAATTCAAGCAGCATCGAACTGGGGCGGCGGAGGGTGAGGATCTCATCGAGGATGCGGTCGGCGAGCGAGCGCTTGGGCATCCGCGGCAACTCGATGGCGGTCGTAAGGGTGAGGAATGTGGCCTCATTGGAGTCCACGTCGAAGCCTGATCCCTCGCCGCTCACATCGTTTACGACGATGGCGTCGGCACCTTTGGCGAGGAGTTTGGCGCGGCCGTTTTCCATGCGGTTTTCAGTCTCGGCGGCAAAACCGACGATGAGCTGGCCCGGACGGCGGCGGCGGACTACCTCGGCAAGAATATCTTCAGTCGGCGCGAGCTCCAGCGTGAGCGGCCCGCTGCGTTTGAGCTTCTGCTCGAAGACGGTAACGGGGCGGTAGTCGGCGACGGCGGCGGCCTTGATGACCAGCGTGGCCTCGGTCATGCGCTTGAGCACGGCTTCGCGCATCTCGGCTGCGGTGGTGATTCTGATCAACTCGCAATGCGCAGGCGGATGTAGCCCGGAAGGACCGCTGATGAGGATGACCTTGGCGCCGCGGCTCTGGGCGGCATCGGCCAGCGCGTAGCCCATCTTGCCGCTGGAACGGTTGCCGATGAAACGTACGGGGTCGAGGGCCTCGCGAGTGCCACCGGCAGTGACCAACACGATTTCTCCGGCCAGGTCGTGACAGTGGCCCAGAGCGCAGAATACGGCTTCGGCGATTGCTGCTGGCTCAGCCATCCTTCCAGTGCCCACGGTGCCACAGGCCAGATCGCCCGTGCCCGGCTCGATGATACGCACGCCGCGCTGGCGGAGGATTTCCAGATTCGCTTGCGTAGCCGGATGCTCCCACATATTCACGTTCATCGCGGGCGCCACGAAGACTGGCGCGGTGGTGGCCAGGTAGAGGGTGGTGAGAAAATCGTCGGCGATGCCGTGGGCAAATTTGGCCAGAATGTTGGCCGTGGCCGGAGCGACAATCAGCGCGTCGGCCCATTGCGCCTCGCCGATATGCTCGATAGAGGAATCGTAGGTACTACTTGCGGTTCCGGCGTCGTCCCACAGGCTGGTGATGACCTTGTGGCCGGTGAGCGCGGCAAAGGTGAGCGGCTGCACGAACTTGCCGGCCGCTTCGGTCATGACCACGTGGACTTCGATGGCCTGCCGTTGCAGCGCGCGCACCAACTCGGCCGCCTTATACGCGGCAATGCCTCCGGAGACTCCTACAGTGACTCTCATGACTCGATTGTAGCCGGTTTGGATTGTGATAGGCGCGGGTGAAGCGGGAGATAAAGATTCGCAGTTTCCCACCCATGCGCCCTAAAAATGACGTATGGATGGAGCGCGGGCCTTTGTGGCTACGAAAAAGCAAAGCTAACTTAGCAGAATCGGAACGGCCGGACCTTCGATCAGCGGCTTGACGACCGGGGCTTCAATTTTCTCGTAGGCGATCTTGCCGGCGGAAATCTCTTCCTGGGCGATGCGGCATGGCTTGGTGGACTGCGTAGGGATAAGTGCGCGGGAGCCGCTCTGCAACTGGCGAGCGCGGCGGGCAGCCACCATCACTTTACGGTAGTTCGAGTCGAAGCCGGTTTCAATCGTCATCGGTGTCCTCTCCAAAGTTAAACTGCTGCTGGTCGGGCGGTTGCCCAATCCCGAATGCCTCGATCACGGGTTTCAGCCTTTCCAGCGAGTTGGCTTGCAGACAGGCGGCAGCCACCTCCAACACCCGGCTCGGGCGATAAGCGATCGGCTCGCCATTGCGATAGAAACGTTCGGCCAGCACAATCGCCTCCAGTTGCGCCACCGCCCGGTCCAGAATGTCGTTGACTAGAATATAGCCGTATTCGCGATAATTCTCAATCTCCTTGCGGGCCTCGCTCAGGCGGCGATAGACCTCAGCCTCATCCACGACGCCCTCGGCGCGGCTGCGATTGCGCAAGCGGGTGCGCAGCACCTTGGGGTTGGGCGGCAGAACGAAGATACTGGCCGCATCGGGCATTTTGGACCGCACTTGCGCGGCGCCCTGCACGTCGATGTCCAGCACCAGGTCGTGGCCGTCGCGGCGGGCCTGTTCCAGCGAGGCGCGCGCCGTGCCGTAGTAGTTGCCGAAGACCTCGGCGTGCTCCAAAAACTCTCCGGCGGCGAGCATCCGCTCAAATCCTTCGCGGGTAGTGAAGTGGTATTCGCGCCCATCCTGCTCCGAGCCGCGCGGCGGGCGCGTGGTCCAGGAGACAGAAAACTCGATCCCAGTCAACTGCTTGCGCACCTCGCTGACCAGCGTGCTCTTGCCCGAGCCGGAGGGCGCCGAAATGATGAAGAGAATGCCTGCCATTGCTGTTGTCCTTCGGTCAGTTGTCAGTTCTCTGTTCTCAGTTTACAGTTCTAAGTCCTCAGGCGGATTATCGTCCATTTTCAGAAAATGTTAATCATCCTTTGCTTTTCTACTTGCTGAAAAAGTCGATACATCGAGGTCAAATCTAACAACTCATCATTGGACCATTTTCTTATTCCCATTTGTGGCGAATCAGATTATGTGCCTCGACAATGCAAGCAGCTTGCATATGGCCTGGCTTAAAAGGTTCAAGTAATCTGATCTCAAAATCTCCGTAAAACATATCTTCATAAAAGAGCGGGTCAGGATTTTTCAACAGGCGCTTAGATTTCTTGGCAGCTTCGTGTCTTGGTCTCCACCGCATTCTACTATTCCTCCTCGAGTACATTGCAAATCTGCCGGATCGCTATATATGCCAAATAGATGCTTCGTCCCTATATGCCACAAGCGCAAATTTGGATAACCACCGTTGTATATACCCAAGCGACCGTGAAAGTGCACATATGAGGAACTTGCACTTCCTGCTGCGCAAGATTGATTAACAGCCCCTTTATTTATGTCGATTTCACTCTTGGGCTGATTCCCAGCCGTTTGCGCGTGTATAGAGCAAATGGGCGTGATAAAAAAGAACCCCAATGCAAATATGAGAATGCGACTCATGGTTGCTCTCCATGCGAGACTTTGGTTGGATTATACCGCTACTCAATGTTCTGTATTTGCTCCCGCGCCTTTTCGATCTCCGACTTCATGGCCAGCCCCAGTTCGGTAATGCGAGTTCCCTTCCCTCCCGCTCCGCCGGTCTTGGAGAGCAGCGTGTTGGCCTCGCGATTCATCTCCTGGAGCAGGAAATCGAGCTTCTTGCCCACTTCGCCGCCGCCGGCGAGCAGCTCACGGAAGTGGCCGATGTGTGTCGTCATGCGTTCCAGCTCCTCGGCAATGTCGCTGCGCTCAACCAGCACGGCAACCTCTTCGAGCAACCGTTGGCGGTTGAACTCCGGGCCGGTGGCCGCCAGCAGCCGCTCGGTGAGCCGGTCCTGATAGCGCTGCTCGACTTCGGGACGCATCGCCGCAACGCCCTCGGTGACCTCGGCCAGGCGGTCCAGCGTACCGTGCAGAATCGCCTCTAGCGCCTCGCCCTCCCGCGCCCGCATGGTCTTCAACTCTTCCAGCAGCGGCGCAATCTCCCGCCTCGCGCTTTCGGTCAGCGCGGCCTGGTCTTCATCGCCGTTCGAGCGGTTGTCGCTTTGCAGCGCTCCGGGCAGACGCAGAATCGCGTTTAAATCCGGCTGGCCGCCCAGCCCATGCTCCTCGCGCGCGGCGGCAAAGGCGGCCAGATAGCCATTCACCAGTTCGCGATTGTAGCCGGCCGTTTGCTGGCTGCCGCGATCGATGGAAAGCGTCAGATCGACGTGGCCGCGAATCAGGTTGTCTTTAATCGCTTTACGCAGCTCCATCTCCAGCGCGTCCAGGCCCGAAGGCAGGCGCAACTGCACGTCGAGAAAGCGGTGGTTTACGCTCTTGACGCTGAGCGTATAGCTGAGTTGATCGTTTACGCGGACTTGAGCGCGCGCAAACCCGGTCATCGAATAAATCGGCATGTTCTATGTCCCGTTCCCGTTCCCGTTGTTTTCCGGCACATCCGTGAATTGCAGTTGATAGAGCCGCTGATAAGTGGGCGAGGTGGTCAGCAACTCGTCATGAGAGCCGATGGCGGTGATGCGTCCGTCTTCCAGGACGGCAATTCGGTTGGCGCGGCGAATGGTGCTCAGGCGATGGGCGATGACCAGCGCGGTGCGGCCCTGCATCAAATTCGCCAGCGCGGCCTGCACCAGCGATTCACTCTCGGCGTCGAGCGACGAAGTAGCCTCGTCGAGAATCAGCACTGGCGCATTCTTCAAGATAGCCCGCGCGATGGCCAGGCGCTGGCGCTCGCCGCCGCTGAGCCGGAAGCCTTTTTCGCCGATCACCGTATCGTAGCCCAGCGGCATCCCCAAAATAAAGTCGTGTGCCAGTGCGTTGCGCGCGGCCTCTTCCACATGGTCGAGGTGAATTTCCGGCTGGCCGTAGGCGATGTTGTTGCGCACCGTGTCGTTGAAGAGAATCGTCTCTTGTGTGACCTGGGCCACCTGGCGGCGCAGCGAGCCCAGCGTGAGGTCGCGCAGGTCGCGGCCGTCGATGAGAATGCGGCCGCTGGTCACGTCGAAGAAGCGCGGAATGAGGTTGGCCAGCGTGGTCTTGCCTGCGCCGCTGGGGCCGACCAGCGCAACTACCTCGCCGGTGTGCAGTTCCAGATCGACGTTGTGCAGAATCTGGTGTTCACCCTCGTCGGTCGAGTATGAAAAGCCTACATTCTCGAAGCGAACGGAGTCTCGAAAGGGATGCATGATAGTGGCGTGAGGACGTTCCTTCACGTCGTCCTCGGCGTCGAAGAAGGCGAAGATCGAAATCGATGCGCCCATCGCCTGCTGGAAGCTGTTATAGAAGAAGGCGAACTTGCGCACCGGATCGTAGAGCTTGAAGAGCAGGATGATGAAAGCGCCAAAGAGCCCCATGGTCATGCGTCCATGGAGGATTTCATTGCGCCCTACCAACAGCATCACCGCAATGGCGATGGCTCCGATGGAGTCCATCAACGGCGAACTGATGGACTGAATGCGGACGCTGCGCAAGTTGGCGCGGAAGAGGCGCGAGGCGGCTTTTCTAAAGCGCAAAACCTCCCACCGTTCGGTGTTGAAGGCCTTCACGATGCGGTTGCCGGTTACCGTCTCATGCAGGATGTTCTGGATTTCAGCCAGCTTGTCCTGCCCGGTGCGCGTGCGCGTGCGGACCGCGCTTCCAATCTTGCGCGCGGAAGTAGCCACGACAGGAACAAAAAGCAAGAGCGCCCAACTCAGGTGGCCGCCCAGGCGAATGACAAAGGCCAGGCCGACGACAAAAGTAAAGAACTGCTGAAGAAAATCGCTGATGACCGAGCTGAGCGCAACCTGAACGCGGTCCACGTCGTTGATGAGCGTGGAAAGGATCGTCCCTGTAGCGTGCTTGTGAAAGAAACTGGACGAACGCCGCAGCGTGGCTTCGTAGAGATGATTGCGCAGGTCGGTGATAGTGCCGAAGCCGGCATAATTCACCAGGTAGGTACCGGTGTAGTCGCATAATCCCTTGAGTACGGTTGCTACGATCAGCGCGAATGCAACCACACTCCACGCATTGTGCATGTGCATGAAATGGGGAATCAAGAGCCTCAGGTCAAAGTGCCATGGGCTCCTGGGAAGGCCAACCGCAATGGGGCCTTCGGGCGCGTCCGGCCTCAGGACCTGGTCGAAGATGGGTTGGAAGAGGAGAACGCGGAAGGTGTCAAGCGCACCCACCAAGGCCAGCAGCAGCACTCCCGGCAGCCATTGAAACCAGTAGGGAAGCCCATAGCGCAGAAGGCGCAAAAATCTTTTCATGCCGGTCTGACCGCCTGACGGACGCAAGAGTCCATCCCCGCATTATATCCGCTGACCACCTTAGATCTCGACGCGGCAACGCGCGCCGCCGGGCTAGAGCGGCAAATGGCGGAGCTTGGCCAGAATCTCCGCTCCCGGAAGATTTAGAATGGAGAGAATCGAAAGAATCTCTTGCGCCGGCTTGCCGGCCGGAAGGCACGCGCTTATCCCTATGCATCGCTGGTCAAAACTCTTTATTCCCACCCTTCGCGAGGCCCCGGCAGACGCCGAAGTGGCCAGCCACCGCTTCCTGATTCGCTCCGGCTACATCCGTCAGCTGGGCGCGGGCATTTACAACTATCTGTTTCTCGGCCAGCGCGCGATTAACAAGATCATAGGCATCGTGCGCGAAGAGATGGACAAGATCGGCCAGGAGTTCTACCTGCCGGCGCTGCTGCCCAAAGAGCCTTGGGAGCAGAGCGGCCGCTGGACAACCATGGGCGACAATATGTTCCGCCTCAAGGACCGCAAGGGCGCGGAGATGTGCCTGGGCATGACCCACGAAGAGATCATGACCACCATCGCCCGCAGTGAACTGCGCAGTTACAAGCAGTTGCCGCAGATCTGGTACCAGATTCAGACCAAGTTCCGCGATGAACCGCGCCCCAAGTCGGGTTTGCTCCGGGTGCGCCAGTTCATCATGAAGGACGCCTACTCCTTCGATATTGACAAGGCCGGCCTGAACAAGAGCTTCGATCTGCACGATGCGGTCTATCGCAGGATTTTTTCGCGCTGCGGACTGAAGTTTGTCGCCGTCGAGGCCGACTCCGGCTCGATGGGCGGCTCGCAGTCGCAGGAGTTTATGGTCTACACCGACGCCGGCGAAGATCTGATCGCGAGCTGTCCGGTCTGCGGCTACGCGGCGAATACCGAGAAGGCAACTTCGCGCCTCGAACCAATCGCAGAGATGGAACCGACCGGCGACGGCAAGCCGGAGTTGGTCTTCACACCAAGCTGCGGAGCGATTGCCGATGTGGCCGCGTTCTTCAAGATTTCACCGGCCTCCGACATTAAGTGCGTCGCCTACATGGCGCTTAAACGCGGCACTGCGGGCAAGCCAGATTCATGGCATGGTGTCGCCGCCTTCTTGCGCGGCGACCATCAGGTGAACGAAACCAAGCTGCTGGGTGCGATGGGCGCGTCGGAGTTGCGCACCATGCAGGCCGAGGAGTTGACACAGTACTTCAACGGCCCCGCAGGCTTTCTCGGGCCTGTGGGAGTTTCGCCCGAAGCCAAGCCGCTCGAAGGCGGTCTCACGGTGATCGTGGACAGCACTCTCGAAGGCCGCAAGAACATGGTCTGCGGCGCAAACAAACTCGACTATCACCTGCGCAAAGTCACCCCAGGCCGCGATTTTTCGTGGACGCTCAAGGCCGACATCCGCAGCGTGAACGAAGGCGAGGGTTGCCCGAAAGACGGTTGCTCCGGCAAACTTGTTGTCGGCAAGGCGGTCGAGATCGGCCACATCTTCAAGCTGGGCTACAAGTATTCCGAGAGTATGGGCGCGCGCGTGCTCGACGTGAATGGCAAGGAAGTTACGCCCATCATGGGCAGCTACGGCATCGGCATCGAACGTATTTTGACCGCAGCCGTCGAGCAGTGCAACGACAAGAACGGCTTCTGGCTGCCGGCTTCGATTGCGCCCTTTACCGTGGTCGTCACGGTGACCAACATGGGCGATGCGTTGCTGGCGGAGACCGGAGAAAAGCTGGCCGCCGAACTGGAAACCGCGGGCCTGGACGTTCTTCTTGATGACAGAGACGAGCGCGCCGGCGTCAAATTCAAGGACGCGGATCTGGTGGGCATTCCCTACCGTATCAACGTCGGCAAGAAGACCGCCGAAGGCAAAGTCGAATTAGTAACTCGCTCGGTCTCAACCAGCGTGGATGTCGCATTGAGCGAAGCGGTTGCGCTGGTCAAGGAGCGCGTCGAGGAAGACGCGCTGCTGTTGGCGGTCGGAGCGTAAAAGCAGCTTCTAGCTATTAGCTTTTAGCTGTTAGCTTGTCCATGGCGGAAACTGTGCATGATAGCAAAGCAATTGTTGTGTTCAAGAACAAGGCTAAAGGCTAATAGCTAAAAGCTGGGTTGCAAGGAGCGGCGATGGCGTTGAAGATCAGGTTTCTCATGCTCACAGGCAATCATCCCTGGGCGTCGCTAGCGCTGCGCGTAGGCCTGTTGACGTTTGTGGTCGCCGATCTGCTTTTTCTGACTGTCTTCGGCTATTATTACGTCGTCTATCAGCACGTTGTGGACGACCGTCTGAAGCAGCCCATCTTTGCCAACACCGCCAAGATTTTTGCCGCGCCGCGCGAAGTGCGTCCGGGGCAAAAACTTACCGTTAGCCTGATCGCCAATGAACTGCGCCAGGCAGGCTATTCGGCTGACGGCGCCTCGCAGACCTCCGAATTGGGCACCTACAAACAGGGCGTGCTGACCATCACCGTGCGTCCCGGTCCGCAGTCCTTTCACGCGCAGGACAACGCCGTGATCCGCATCAGCGCGGGCGAAGTATCTTCGATCACTGACGACCATGGCCAGGCGCTGTCGAGTTATGAGCTGGAGCCGCTGCTGATTACCGGTCTCAGCGAAGACGCCAACCGCACCAAGCGCCGCCTGCTTACTTATGACGAGATTCCGCTCAATGTCGTGAATGCCGTTCTGGCCATCGAGGATCGCCGCTTCTTCGAGCACAGCGGGGTCAATTACTGGCGGCTGATGGACGCCATCTTCCGCGACGTGGTCACAGGCCGGAAGCAGCAGGGCGGCTCTACGCTGACTATGCAGTTGGCGAAAAATTTCTTTCTCACCCCGGAGAAGCGATTCAAGCGCAAGCTCATCGAGATCGTTATCACCTTTCAGCTTGAGCACCGCTTCAACAAGCAGCAGATCTTCGAGATGTACGCCAACGAGATCAACCTGGGCCAGCGCGGCAGCTTCTCCATCGACGGCTTCGGCGAGGCCTCGCAGACGTACTTCGGCAAGGACGTGAGCAAGCTCGATCTGGCCGAGTGCGCAATGCTGGCCGGCATCATTCAGCGCCCCAGCTACTTCAATCCCTTCCGCCATCCTCATCAGGTTATTGAGCGCCGCAATCTGGTGCTGGACTCGATGGTCGAGACGGGAGCCATCACCAAGGATCAGGCCGAGGCAGCCAAGGCCGAGCCTCTGAAGCTGACCGAGCAGAGCGTGGACGCCAACGAGGCGCCCTACTTCGTGGACCTGGTGCATGATCAATTGACGCAGAAGCTGGGCGATCGCGATTTCAATCATGAAGGCCTGCGTATCTATACCTCGCTCGATCCCGACCTGCAACGGGTTGCGACGGAAGCAGTCGAATCCACCATTCACGTCGTCGATGCGCAAGTGGACAAGATGCACGCGCGCCAGAAGAAGCGGGGCGAAGCCTACATCTATCCGCAGGTGGCGCTGATCGCGCTGAATCCGCATACCGGCCAGGTACTGGCGCTGGTCGGCGGGCGCAGCTACGGCAACTCTCAGTTGAATCACGCGATGGCCAAGCGGCCCACCGGCTCTATCTTCAAGCCCTTTGTCTATGCCTCGGCTTTTGCGACGGCTGTAGAAGGCACCATGCTGCCGGGACAGAACAAGCTCTTCTCGCCGCTGACCATTTTGAAGGACGAGCAGACCACCTACGGCGAGGGCACGCCTTACGAGTACACGCCCAAAAACTTTGAAGACGAGTATTGCGGCAGTTGCACGGCGCGCCACGCGCTGATGCGCTCCCTGAACAATGCCACCATCGGGCTGGCCTCGATGGTAGGCTTTGACAATGTGGCCGCGCTGGCCCGCAGCGCCGGCATCAAGGGCGTGCAGGCTACACCCTCCATGGCCATCGGCTCTTATGACGCCACACCGCTCGATATGGCCGGAGCTTACACCGTCTTTGCCAACGGCGGCCTGCACATTGACCCATGGATGCTGGCCAGTGTGCGCACCCCGATGGGCGATGTCATCAGCGACTACTCGCCCGACGCCAAGCAGATTCTCGACCCGCGCGCCGCATATCTCACCCTCAGCCTGATGGAGAACGTGCTGCGCAGTGACGTGACCGGCACCGGAACCGGCGCCGGCGTGCGCAATTTGGGCTTCACCGCGCCCGCCGCGGGCAAGACCGGCACCGATCACGATGCATGGTTTGCCGGCTTCACCTCCAACCTGCTCTGCATTGTCTGGGTGGGCAACGACGACTATACCGACATCAAGATGCAGGGCGCGCACGCCGCCGCTCCCATCTGGGCCGAGTTCATGAAACGCGCCGTTCTACTACCGCAGTACTCCGACACCAACAATTTCACCGCGCCCGAGGGCGTGGACATTGTTTCAATCGACAGTGTCAGCAACCTGCTCAGCGACGCCTCCTGCCCGGCGGCCATCGATGTGGCCTTCCTAGCCGGCACCGCGCCCATGGAGACCTGCGACCACCCCGCCGAGCATCGCAACCTGCTGCAAAAGATCTTCGGCACAGGCAAAAACTAAGGTATTGAAGTGGAGTGACAGGTATCTAATAAACGATTGTGCGCCGCACCCCCGCCTACTGCCTGTCGAGCGTGGTTACACCGTACGAATCCAGTACATCCTTGAGCGTCACAACGCCTACCAGCTTGTGAATGTCGGCGCGGTGGATCACCGGCAGCAGATCGAGATGGTAAGCGCTCATCCGCTCCAGCGCCAGATGCAGGGCATGATCCTGATGCAGATGCGGCACATGATGCGTTTCGACAATCTGATTCAGCGGCAGTTCGTTTCTTCCATCGACCATGGCGCACTCCAGTGTCTCCCTGGTCAACATCCCCAGAAAATACCCGTTGTCCGCAACCGGCCAATTGCGGGTTAACGAGGAGCGAGTCCGTTCGACGGCATCGTGGACGAGTATCTGTGCGGGGAAGATCTCCGGTGTGCGCCGCATGACCTGGGCAACGATGCGGTAGCTGCTTCCATGCAGCGTACCGTGGCTGGGCAGATGAATCCCATCCTGCTGCGCCAGCGCCTCGTAGATGGGCTGCTTCTGGAAGCGCCGGGCGATATAAAGGCTGGTCAGGTTGGCGATCATCAGCGGCACAATCACAGCGTAATCCCGCGTCATTTCAAAGATCATCAGCACTGAGGTCATCGGCACGCGCACGATGCCGGCAAAGACCGCTCCCATGCCCACCAGTGCATAGGCTCCCGGCGTGGCAGTATATCCGGGCAGTAGATGATGTGCGGCGGTGCCGACGGCGCCTCCCAGCATGGCGCCGAGGAATAAGCTGGGGCCGAAGATTCCGCCAGCGTTGCCGGAAGCGTAGCTGACCGTTACGCCAATCAGCTTGAGCGCCAGCAGCAGCAGCATCAGTTTGAGCGCCATCGATCCGTTCAGCGCGTTACCGACATAGAAGTATCCAACGCCCAGCACCTGAGGCACAAACCAGCCCATCAGGCCCACCGTCAAGCCGCCCACCACCGGATGCCACCATTGCGTTCGTTTTGGCAAACTCTGAAAGAACTTGCGCATGGTCAGCAACAGCTTTGTGAATGCCACCGAGAGAAACCCGCCGGCAATGCCCAGCAAGGCATAAATGGCCAGCTCCAGCGGATGAACCAAGGAATAATCCGGCACCTGGAAGAGTGGATTATTGCCCAGCAGCAGGCGCATCGTTGCCCACGAAGTTGCCGCGGCGAGCACAACCGAGCCCAGAATCGGCGCGTTCATATCGCCCATGACTTCTTCCAAAGCAAAGAGCACCGCGGCCATCGGCGTATTGAAGGCTGCGGCAATGGCCGCAGCAGCTCCGACGGGTATCAGTGCCTTCACCTTTTCCGGGCGCAAGCCAAGCGCGCGACCGAGGACGGAAGCGATTCCCGCGCCCACCTGGACCGACGGCCCCTCACGTCCCAGCGGAATGCCGCAGGCCAGTGTCGTCGCCGTGCAGAAGAACTTGCCCAGAACGGTACGCAGAGAGATGAATCCATCGCCCGCAAACAGCGCTGCCTTGGTCTGTGGAACGCCGCTGCCGCGCGCATTGGGGAAGTAGCGATAGAGTAGATAGCCCATGGCAAGCGAGCCCGCCACAGGCATGGCGATGCGCCTCCATGCGGCGCTGCCTACCGGAAAGAAACGTATGCCCACACGTTCCGTGAGCACGATAAACGCGACCACGGCGACGCCCGTGAGCGCCCCGATCAGCAGGGAGAGGAGAAGAAAGAGCTGATTCTCGCGCTCGTGAAGCAGCGCGCTCCATCGCGACTCCATCGTCGCGCGCCAATTACTTTTCGGTTGCTCTTCCGCATTTGCAGCTAAGGCCATATCGATAGTTTACTCGGATAATTCTTTTTGACCGAACGCATTCCGTCCGGAACAACGGGGACGAGGCGCTGACTCCGGGACGCCGTCGCTTTCCTCAACTCCAGTGAATGTTCTATAGTTCCCTTGCCATGAAAATCAGAATTCGCACCATCCTTTCGACACTGCCGGCGCTTGCCGGCCTGCTTCTGTTCGTCCCCACCGCTCCGGCGCAAAGCGCGACTGCCACAACGCCCACCGTCGCCGATGCCCTGGCCTTCATCGCCAGTGCCGAAAAGGAGCTGGGCGCGATGAGCGTCGAAATCAACCGCGCCGCATGGGTTCAGGAGACCTATATTACTGATGACACCATTGCGCTGAATGCCGCCGCCAACGACCGGATGATCGACCGCCAGACCGCGCTGATCTACGAGGCGCACAAATTTGACGGCCTCTCGCTGCCGCCCGACGCCGCGCGCAAGCTGCTGCTGCTCAAGCTGGGCATCGGCCTGCCCGCGCCCCAGGACCCCGCGCTGCGCGCTGAAACCACACAGAAGGCCGCCGAGCTGGACGCCGCCTATGGCCGCGGAAGGTATTGCCCAGACGCGAATCCCGACCACTGTCTCGGCATCGACGATCTCGAACCCATGATGGCCAGGAGCCGCGACCCAAAAGAGCTGGCCACGCTTTGGGCGGGCTGGCACGCAGTAGGCAAGCCGATGCGCGGCGATTATGCGCGCCTGGCCGAGTTGAGCAACCAGGGAGCGCGCGAGTTGGGCTTTGCCGACACCGGCGCGCTCTGGCGCTCGCAGTACGACATGACCCCCGAGGAGTTTCAGGCCGAGATTGAGCGGCTGTGGACGCAGGTCGAACCGCTCTATCGCGAGCTGCACACCTACGTCCGCCGCAAGCTGATCGAGAAGTACGGCGACACGGCCCGTCGCCCTGACGGCATGATCCCCGGCCACCTCCTCGGCAACATGTGGGCGCAGGAGTGGGGCAACATATACGACGTGGTCGCTCCGCCCTCCGGCCCGATGCCCTACGACCTGGGCGCGATCCTCAAGGCGCGCAACACCGATCCGCAGCAACTCGTCCGCTACGGCGAGGGCTTTTATAAGTCGCTGGGCTTCGATCCTCTGCCCGAGACCTTCTGGAAGCGTTCGATGCTCGCTCATCCCCGCGACCGCGATGTGGTCTGCCACCCCAGTGCATGGGACGTGGACAATGACCGCGACGTGCGCATCAAGGCCTGCTTCCAGCCCACCGCCGACGACTTCGTCACCGTGCATCACGAGCTGGGCCACAACTACTACCAGATGGCCTATCGCAATCAGCCCTACTTCTTCCAGGGCGGCGCAAACGACGGCTTCCACGAGGCCATCGGCGACTCCATCGCACTGAATGTGACCCCGGATTACCTCAAGAAGCTGGGTTTGATTAACGAAGTTCCGCCGCCCAGCGCCGATATTCCGCTGCTGCTGCACACCGCGCTCGACAAGATCGCCTTCCTGCCCTTCGGCCTGCTCATCGACAAATGGCGCTGGCAGGTTTACTCCGGCCAGGTCAAGCCGGAGCACTACAACAGCGCCTGGTGGGCCTTGCGCGAAAAGTACCAGGGCGTCGCCCCGCCGGTCGCGCGCACCGAGGACGACTTCGATCCCGGAGCTAAGTACCACATCCCCGGCAACGTCCCCTATATGCGCTACTTCCTCGCCCGCGTCTACCAGTTTCAGTTCTACCGAGCCATGTGCCAGGCCGCCGGCTACAAAGGCCCGCTCAACCGTTGCTCGGTCTACGGCTCCAAGGAAGCCGGCGCGCGCCTGAATGCAATGCTGTCGATGGGCCAATCCAAGCCCTGGCCCGAGGCCCTCAAAGTGATGACCGGCAGCGACAAGGCCGACGCCTCGGCCATCGTCGAATACTTTCAGCCGCTGCTCGACTGGCTCAAGGAGCAGAACAAGGGCGAGAAGGAGGGCTGGACACTGCCGGCCGACCCGCTGAAGTAGTTTTTCTGGTTCTTCGTCTCCCAGGACTCAATAACATAACGAGACCTGGGCCACCCGCCCGCTGAGAGTAACAGAAGTAAAAAGGAGACTTTAAATGAAGAGACTCGCCGCAGGAGTCGTTCTGATGTTCTTCTTCTTTTTGGTAATGAGTAGACCCATGCAAAGCGGGAATGAGTCCGATGTAGCCGTGACATTCTTTATTCTGTTTATGCTACCGGGAATCTTGTTTTTCGGATTTGGAATTCGTGCAATTGTAAGGAAGCAGGAAGAGTCCCGAAGGCTAGAGCAAGAACAAGTGAGAAAAACAGAAGAGAAGCTAAGGCATGAGCGAAAAGCAAGCTGCAGTCATAGCTTTTCTCCTTGGTCTTTCAAGACGGTTCGTCCCTATTACTGTGGAAGCTATTATGTATCGACTGTGGCAAAGCGTGTTTGCCTTAATTGCGGTACCACCGAGACCTGTCTGGAACACGATCTCCGGCATATTAGCACTGAAGGGCCGCTCTATGACTCTACCACCTACCATCGCTGTGCCAATTGCGGCTATGAACACAGCATCGATTTCAATATATAAGGCGGGTGGGGCAGGTTCCCATTGATGTGAATCAATCAAATTTGGTAGTCCCAGGTCCAGATTCTCGAACTTGGGATACCTCGAACCAGCTATCATTACTTCACAATCATCTGTGCGCCGTTCAGCCTTTGTGCGCCGTTCAGCCGGTGCGTTCCACCTGGTAGTAGAAGGGCGGACCCTGCTCCTGCGCCAGCGTCTTGATAGTGCGCAAAAAAGCTCTAGCAGCATAGGAGAGCGTGACCTGGCGGCGATGGACCAGCCGCAGGATGCGCCGGGCCTCCAGATCCTCCACCGGAATGCGCACCAGATCGCCCGACTCCAACTCCTGGGCCACGGTCAGATGGGGAATGAGCGCCACGCCGTTGCCCATGGCCACAAAGCGCTTGATGGCCTCGATGGTGGGCAGCTCGATGACCATATTCAGCGGCGTGCGGTGGCGTTGAAAGGCCTCGATCACCTTGCGCCGCAGCGGCGAAGCGACGTTGTGGGCGATGAAGGTCTCCTCGCCCAACTGGCTGATGGTGACGCGCTTCGCCCCTGCCAGCGGATGCGTGGGACCGACGATGCAAGCCAGAGTGTCGGCATAGACCGCGATGCTGCGATAGTGCGCCGGATCGGGGCGGAAGGAGAGCATACCCAGCTCGAAGGTGCGCAGGTTCAGCTCTTCGGGGATGCGCGAGGCCAGCATCCGGTGCACGGCGACGGTGATGTGGGGGAACTCGCGCCGATAGCGGTCGATGGCCGGCAGCAGATACATGCAGGTGTACTCGTTGGCCGCCAGTTGCAGGCGTCCGCTTTCCAGGCTCTTTAACTCGCCTAAAGCACTGGCCGCTTCACGGCGCAGGGCCAGCAGTCGCAACGCATAGTCGCGCAACAGCACACCAGCCGCGGTCAGCGAGCCGTCGCGGGCGGCGCGGTCGAAGAGCGTCTCGCCCACAGCGGCTTCCAGCTTGCGGATCACCTGGCTGACCGCAGGCTGGGTGCGATGCAGGCGCACGGCCGCGCGGGAGAAGCTGCGCTCCTCGGCCACGGCGAGAAAGGTTTCGAGCTGATGAAGTTCCATAACAGAGATCAGGGATCAGGGGTCAGAGATCAGCACGGCTAATGCGCTGAAATGCGCTGGCTGGAGGCTGATTTTGAAACCCGCCTGGGAAGCGCCTGCAAGCGTTCAATCGTGTCGGGGTAGCGCAGAACCAACTCGACAAACGTCGCCGCCAGCGGACTCACCTGCCCACCCTGTTCCCACTTCTCCACCGTGCGCGGACTCACACGCAACATATTGGCCCACACGACGCGCGAGACGTTGAACTTCTTCCGCACAGCCACAAAGAACTCCGCTCCCGGCGATTCTTTTACCTCGGCTGCCGGAAGAGAATGAGTTCTCAGCGTGACCTTGCCTTCACGATGCTTCCCCATCGCGCCGACGCCTTCCATCAATTCCGCGAAGATCTCTCGCTTCGCCCCCGTCTGCTTGCTCATTGTGTTTCCCTCCGCTTGCGAGCGGCGCGCTCGGCTTCAAGCGCCTTGCGCAGTTGCGTCTTTTCGTCTTTGCTCAGATCAGCAGCTTCGTCCTTGCCGTATAAAGTTAAGAGCCAAATCTCTTCATCCGACAGAAAGCAGTAATAGATGATGCGCAGTCCGCCACGCTTTCCCTTGCCCCGCCGGGAGTCTCTCCATCGCAGCTTACGAATGCCACCCGCACCCGGAATCAGGTCGCCTACTTCGGGATTTACGGCCAAAGCCTGCTGCAACTCACGGAATCCTTCATCGTCAAGATAATCCTCGCGATACCGGCTGAAAGCCGGGGCTTCGACAAACTGGAACCCTTTCGGTGGTTTTGGGTCTTTCATTGCGTCATCCTTACTATACCCATCATGGGTATATATTGCAACAGGATTTCTTGTGCTCGGACCGTGAATGCACTCCGCCACAGAAATGGGCCGAGTTCAAATATGAACTTGCTAATTATCAATCCCATTCTCGCACTTACTGACTATGATAACATTATCTAATCGCTTCTCCAAGAATTATAAATTTGCGTTATGTGAAAAGATGCGAGAAACTGGGAATAATCACAAGAGGCGCCCCTTGGCAGAGACGACAAAACCCGCAAATCACGTTTACTTTTTCGACACCACGTTGCGCGACGGCGAACAATCGCCCGGTTGCAGCATGACCACGCAGGAAAAGCTGACCATGGCGCACGCCCTTGAAGACCTGGGCGTGGACATCGTCGAGGCCGGCTTCGCGATGGCTTCTGAGGGCGACTTCGCGGCCATCGCCACCATTACGCAGGCGATTCACAAGCCGCGCATCGCCTCCCTGGCCCGCGCCAAGAAAGAAGACATCGAGATGGCCGCGCGCGCGCTGCAATTTGCCGACCGCGCCCGCATCCACGTTTTCCTGGCGTCGAGCGACCTGCATCTGGAGTACAAGCTGAAGATCAGCCGCGCCGAAGCGCTTGACCTTACCGGCGAGTCGGTGCGCCTGGCGTGTTCGCTGGTGGATGACGTGGAGTTTTCGCCCGAGGACGCCACCCGCTCGGAGCGCAACTTCCTGGTGGAGATGGTGCGCATCGCCATCGAGGCCGGTGCGACAACGATCAATATGCCCGACACGGTGGGCTACACGACGCCTGAGGAGTACGGGCAGATGTTCCGCGAGGTGCGCGAGCGCGTACCGGCCATCGACGCCCAGGGCATTATTCTCTCCTCGCACTGCCACGACGACCTGGGGCTAGCTGTCGCCAACTCGCTGGCGGCGATTCAGAACGGCGCGCGGCAGGTGGAGTGCACCATCAACGGCATCGGCGAGCGGGCCGGCAACGCGGCTCTGGAAGAGATTGCCGCCACGCTGTACGTGCGCGGCGACCGCTTCGGCGTCACTACTGGCATCAATCTCAATCAGCTTTACCCCGCCAGCCAGGTACTCGGCCAGCTCATCACCTTCCGGCCCTCGCCGAACAAGGCGATTGTGGGCGACAACGCCTTCGCGCACGAGTCCGGCATTCACCAGCACGGCATGCTGGCCAATCCGCTCTGCTACGAGATCATGACGCCGGCGCTAGTGGGCGTGGCGCACAACCACCTGGTGCTGGGCAAGCACTCGGGGCGCGCGGCGCTGCGCAATCGCTTCGAGCAGTTGGGCTACACCCTCACCCGCGATGAGCTGCAGCACACCTACTATCGCTTTGTGGCGCTGGCCGACCGCAAGAAAAACATCTACGACTACGATCTGGTCGGCATTTTGCCCGATCAAATTCGCGAAAAGCGCCGCGAGCCGGTCTCCGAACTCGATTGAGTTAGCGCCAGCCTGAAGCAGTGGCAGATTATTGGGAGAACCCTCTACAATCGAAGAACAAGGAGAGTAAGAATGAAGCTGAAAGTTCTCGTAACCCCCGGAGACGGCATTGGGCCTGAAATTACAGAGCAGGGCATCGCGGTATTGCAAGAGGCAGCACAGGCCGGGGGCCACACGTTACAGCTCGACTATAAGCGCATAGGCGGCGTAGCAATTGATCAGGATGGCACCCCCCTCCCGGCGGATACTCTGGCCGCCGCGCTCGATTCCGAAGCGGTGTTTCTAGGCGCGGTGGGCGACGACAAATTCGATGCTCTGCCCACGAACAAGCGGCCCGAGGCTGGCCTGCTGGGACTTCGGGCCGAGTTGGGCGGCTTCGCCAATCTACGCCCCGTCTTCGCATTCAAAGAACTGACGGTCAACAGTCCGCTGCGCCCGGAGATCATCGACGGGACTGACATTATGTTCGTCCGCGAGCTGCTGGGTGGCCTCTATTACGGCAAGCCGCGCGAGTGGAACAAGGAAAAGGGCCTGGCCTTCAACACCATGATCTACACCCGCGCCGAGGTGGAGCGCGTGGCCCGCACATCCTTCCAGCTGGCGCAGAAGCGGCGCAAGCATCTGACCAGCGTGGACAAGGCCAATGTACTCGAGGTCTCGCAACTCTGGCGCGCTACAGTGATCGAGGTGGCCAAGGAGTTTCCCGATGTGACGCTGGAGCACCAGTTCGTCGACGCCATGTCGATGCACCTGA
>CAZQRX010000029.1:0-28825 GCA_964595845.1 uncultured Occallatibacter sp.
ACCAGGGCAAGCCGGTGCAGGTGACCGTGCTGCGCGAGAAGAAGCAGCAGACGCTGACGCTGCAGGTGGATTCAAAGCGGCATAGCGAATTGCTGCTTCCCCTGCTGCTGATGAATCAGGCAGGATGAGGATGTAGCGCCTATCCTATTGACTCGCGGCACGAGTCAGTTCACCTTGAGAGGCTCGACCAGAAGCTGAACCTCCACCTTGTAGTTATTGACCTCGTCGCTCATCGAGTAGACAGTGACGAGTTTGCCCATGGGCACCGTGGGAGAGACGGTGTAGCGGTGGGAGCCGAGAGAGGTGTTTGCACTCGGCCTCTCCGGCGAATCCGAATATCCTTCCTGGGAGATACGGAGAGTCAAAGAGAAAAGTCCTCCCACCATCCTGATGCTTTGAATATCGACGTCCGTGTTGCCATTGACGTATTCGGTTGGGGCCGCGGCGGCGGAGCTGTCTTTCTTGATGGGAATGCGGCTGTCGTCGCGAATCTGCGGATCGGATTGCTCCGAGGATGCAGCGATCATGTAGGTTTTTTGCGTGGTGATCTTGTCGCCGCGAGTTCTTTTGAAAGTAATAGTGAGCTGGAGCGGCTCGAAGGTTGGATTTGATGGCCTTCTGGCATGGTTGGCGCTGGGCGTGGCCTTGACTTCCGCGCTGCGCGGTTGTGCCTGGCTGGTTCCAGCTTGCTGCGCGCTCATCATGGGCGCGGCGATCAGCAGGGCGGCGAGAATGAGTCGTGTCTTTGGCATGGGTTCTCCTAATTCAAAGCGGCAATCTGGATGCGGTCGATGGTGATGGGCTTCAGCTCGAGGGCTTCGGCGGTCAGCGGCTGGTTGCGTATGGGCTTGATGGCCAACGGCTCCGCGAAGGTTGCTGGAGCAAGGTGGCCGGGACTGGATTGCGCGAGGTTCGCCGGCAATTCGCGCCGCTGACCGGCAGGCCAGAGAGGTCTGGCGAAGGTGAGCCGTGTGGTATTCGCGGCCGCCGGAGCGGCCTGGGGAAGATGCGCGGCGACGGGTGCGTGGAGCGCGGCTAGATTGGGCTGCGTGGGTTTGAGAGCGAAGGGAATGGCCACGACGGCAATGAGTGAGGCGGCGGCCAGCGCCCAAAGCGGTCTCCAACCCCACGGGCGCGGGCGGCCGGCGGCGGCCACGGAGGCCAGAATGCGCTGCTCCAATCCGGGCCGCGGTTCAAAGGGCGTATAGCTGGCCAGCGCATGATCGATCCGATCATCCAGCCAAACCTGTTCATCGTTCATGGTTTGCTCCTTTCCGTTCCATCAGCTCCTGCCGGAGTTTTTGCCGTGCGGTGTGAATGCGGCGGCGGACGGTTCCCTCGGGCAGACCGAGAATCCGGGCAACCTCAACCAGCTTCAACTCTCCCAGCGCAGCCAGAGCCAACGGCTGGCGCAACTTCTCCGGCAGCGCGTCGATGCGGGCGTGCAGCCAGGTCTCCAGTTGCCGGTCCATCGCCGACTGCTCGGGGCCGGCTTCGGGGGAGCGGATTTCGAGCGGCAGTTCCTGCTCCAGCATCCGGGGCTTGCGCCGGCGGACGGCAAGCCGCCATGCAACCCGCGCCAGATAGCCGCGCTCGTCCTCGATCTGCTCCCATCGCTCCCCTCGAAAGATCTGGAGAAAAGTCTCCTGCGCCGCGTCCTCGGCATCCTGCTGGTTGCGCGCCACGGCCAGCGCAATGCGGTAGACAAAACGCGAATGCCGTTCGACGAACGCGGCAAACGAGTTTGCCCCCTGCGCGCCTTCGCCCGCGGCTTCCGTCCCACGCTCTCCCGAGTTCGCGATGAAGGTCGCGTTTGGCATTACTACCAGTTAAGAGCATGAAAGCGGGGAATTGTTCACGGAATCTGGATTTTTGCAATGAAACAGTGTTATCATGCCTATATATCAAAGGAGACCATTGTGCGCACCTTGGTTGATATTCCGGCGGAAGACCTTGATTTGGTCAACGGCGTCGCCAAAAAGCTCGATATTTCGCGCGCGGAGTTCGTGCGCCGGGCGATCTCGACCTATCTGGAGCCGCACCGCGCCGATCCGGCAGCGGAAGCCTTTGGGATATGGCGCGACCGCCCCGTGGATGGCCTGAAATATCAGGAGAGGATTCGCGGGGAATGGTAGGAACGAAGGTTCTCTTCGACACCAACATTCTGATCGACCACCTGAGCGGCATTGACCGGGCGGGCGCCGAACTCCGTCGATACCAGGACCGTGCCATCAGCATCATCACCTGGATGGAAGTAATGGCCGGAAGCAACTCCGAAGACGAGAGCCGCATCCGGGCCTTCCTCACCGCCTTCCGCTGCCTTTCGATTACTCCCGATGTGGCAGAGCGAGCTTTCGCCGTGCGAAAAGAGCGAAAGTTGAAGCTGCCGGATGCAATCATCCTGGCGACCGCCGAGGCCGCGGACCGCTTGCTCATCACCCGGAACACCCGCGACTTCCCTGCGGACGATCCCGGCATTCGGATTCCGTACCGGCTTTAACAGGAGATGCATCCTGCCAGGCGCTGGCGATTGCGCTCGAGGCCGCGGTTTATACTACAGAACAGCTTTGGAGAAACCAGAGGGCGGGCAGACAGATTCATGTGATTCGGTGAAACGGGTTACACCGGAATATGCAGTAACAACAAAGGCCGGAGCATCGCTTCGGCCTTTGTTCTTGGTGCGGGTTGCGGCGCTCACCCCTGAATGTCGAACTGCTCGGGGTGCAGCGTGGGATCGCTCTTGACCAGGATGTTCTTGCCGATCAGCTCCTCGTATTCGGTGAGCCAACTGGCGCTGTTGGATTTGAGCACCTTGACCGTCTCCGGATTGACGCGCAGCAGCACGTCCGCGCCTTCGAAGTGCTTCTTCATCTTGCGCAGCTCGGTATAGATCTCGTTGCAGACAGTGGTCGGGCTCTTGACCATGCCGGTGGCCTGGCAGGTGGGGCACGGAACCGAGAGCGTGCGCTCCAACGATTGCTTGACGCGCTTGCGGGTGATGGCGACCAGGCCAAAGTCGTTGAACTGGAGAACCTTGGTGGGGGCGCGGTCGGATTTGAGAGCTTCTTCGAGGGCGGCCATGACGCGGAAACGGTTCTTGCGGTCGTCCATGTCGATAAAGTCGATGACGATGATGCCGCCGAGGTCGCGCAGGCGAATCTGCCGGACGATCTCCGGGACAGCATCGAGGTTGGTCTTGACGATGGTGTCCTCAAGGCGGGCCGATTTGCCGACGTACTTGCCGGTGTTGATGTCGATGGCCACCAGCGCCTCGGTCTGGTTGATGACGATGGAGCCGCCGGATTTGAGCCATACCTTGGAGTTGAGCGCCTTGGCGATCTCGTCCTGAATGCCGAAGTGCTCGAAGAGCGGCGTCTCCTTGGTGTAGAGCTTGACGCGGCGCGTGAGCGTAGGCGAGAAACGATTGAGGAAGCGGACGATGCGCTCGTAGTCGTCCTGGGAATCGACCCAGATGGAGGAGAAGTTGGAGCTGATCTGATCGCGCAGGATGCGCTCGATCAGGCCAAGATCGTGATAGATCAGGGCCGGGGAGTTGGATTCGTCGGAGCGCTTCTTGATCTCGGCCCAGAGATTGAGCAGCATGCGCAGGTCGGCGCGGAGATCCTCTTCGGATGCGCCGTCGGCGGCGGTGCGCACGATGAATCCGCCGGAGGCATCGCCGCGCTCGTGGGTGAGAATGCGCTTCAGGCGCTGGCGCTCGCTGTCGGACTCTATCTTGCGGCTGACGCCGATGTGGGAGACGGTGGGCATGAAGACCAGGAAGCGGCCGGGCAGCGCGATGTGCGACGTGATGCGCGCACCCTTCTTGGCGATGGGCTCCTTGGCGATCTGCACCAGAATCTCCTGGTTGGGCTTGAGCAGGTCGCTGATGATGGGCAGATCGGACAACTGCGCCGAGCGGCGCGTCGTGCCGCGGCCTCTGGGCCCTTGCGCCACCGGCGCACCACGGCCATGGCGTCCGCCACGGGCGCTGCGGTCGCGGCGCTGGCCTGGCGCTCCGGCGGCGGGCTGGCCTTCGGCGGTTGGCTCTTCTTCGTCTTCTTCCTCGTCGAAGCCTTCTTCGTCGCCATTCTTTTCGTCGAAGTTCAACTGGATGCGGTGGTCGAGGTGGGCCTCCTGGAGCATCTCGCCCAGGTCGCCTGTGCGCAGTTGGTTGGGCAGCGTCTCCTCTTCAAAATCGTCCGTATCACGATCGCCGCCTTTGGCGCGGTTCTGATGACGGGGAGCTTCGAACTCCTCTTCCTCGATGGTCTCTTCGACGATGAGTCCGCTGCCGGGAGCATAGGTCGAAACAGGCTTGGCCGCCGGCTTGGCGGCTTCCTCGGCCTTCTTCTTGCCGAGGCCAAAGAGCCGGAATCCGGTGGGAGGCAGCGGGTCCACGTTGTGAGAGGCGGCTGCGTCGGGGGCTGGTTCTGTGGCTTCGGGCGTCTCGGTCGCGGATTCTTCAGCAGGGGCTTGCGCTTCTGTCCTGGATTCCCCGGTCTCAAAATCGAGACCGGGGGCACCCACTTGGTCTTTTGTGGTTGTTTCCCAGCTCCCAAAAGCGCGATATGGCACACCCGCAGGCTCAGTTGCTGAATCCCAGGTCTCAGAATCGAGAGCTGGGGCACCCGAATTCAATGCAGATTCCGTCGTTTCCTCGAATTCATCCTCTTCGATGGGTTCCTCTTCGACCAAGTGGTCTTCGGCCAACTCAGGAACTAACTCTTCTTCTGTCGCGTTCACGGCAGGCTCATGGACGGCTTCGGAGGCAGGCTGTTGCGGTTCGGCCTCGGCCGTCTCCGCAAAGAACTCCTGCTCCTCGATGGCGTCCGGAGCAACGTCACTCGCTTCCGGCGCATCGGGAACGGCGCTCTGCGGCTCTGGTTGGGCTTCCCCGGAGGGCTCGAACTGTTCTTGCAGGGCTTGCTCGGCCTCCTGATGCACGGCGGGCTCGACGGGGCGATTGCGATGCCTGGAGAGCGATTCGCCGGGAAGCAGGCCGCTGCCATCCCACTGGATAGGCGACTCGATCAGCGTTGGAGGCTTGAAGGAACTGCGCGGCGCGGCGGGTGCGGCGGGCGCGGCCGCTGGCTGGTGCGCATCTTCCGCCGGAGCGCCGCCGTACTTCGAGAGCGACTCGCCGGGCAGGACAAACGGGATTGGAGACGAAGCTGGGGCGCGCTCGGATCGGCGCGCCGGCTCGGTAGTCCACCCCGGTGACGAAGACCTGTCCGCTGGAGCGCCTGCGCCGGCATAAATCTGCGGCGCAACCTCCTGCTCGCTCTCCGCGATCTCCTCAACATAGGCCGTCGAAGGCGCGCCGGTCACGGCCTGGCTCTCTTGCATGCCGGTTGCGCCACGGCCACCGCGACGGCGGCGGCGTCCGCGCCAGCGCTTGGCGCCTTGCTCGCCGGAATCCTGTTCACCGTTGTCCGCCTGCTCGGAGAAGGAGACGGAGCCGGAAGCGGGCAGGGATGCGAATTCGGCCTCAGGGAGGGCCTCAACCGTCAATGAACGTTTTTCAGGCGCCGGGCGTTCTTGAGCCGGTCGTTCCTGGGCAGGGCGCTGTTCCTGTTTCTGCTCAGGCTTCTGCTCAGGCTTCTGGACGGGGCGCCCGCTGCGCGTCTCTGGAGCGGCGGTGTGCCGGACCTCGCGTGGAGGCTGGTTGGCGCCGCTGGCCGCGGCCTTTTCCAGCTCGTCGGTCTCTTCCGGGTCTTCCAGCTCCATGAAGTCGGTTACATAGAGGAAGGCGTCGCGCTCCAGGCCCACGTCCACAAAGGCGGACTGCATGCCGGGCAGGACGCGGGTGACGCGGCCGTTGTAAATCGAGCCGGCGAGGGTGTACTCGTTTTCGCGTTCGTAATAGATTTCCGCGAGTTGATCGTCTTCAAGAATTGCCAACCGCGTCTCATGCGGCGTGCTGGAGATACAAATTTCCTTTGCCATCGTACCTTTCCGCCCAGCGGCGTCTGCCTGCTGGGACTCGCGGCAAGGTTGGATGGAGACGCGCGAAGCCGGAAGGGGAGGGGATGTGCGGGAGGGAGAAACCGTGATTCGCTGGTCTTCCGGTTGCCCCGCCAGGACCGGCCCCGAAGGGCGGAGAGCCATGGCGTAAGACGAGCCGGACTAAGAGAACAAGCTGAACAAACCGTACAAACAGAAGCTGTACAAGCCGATCAAGCTGTACGATACGGAAACCCGATTGCAGAGAGTTTGTGGCGAACCATGCCGGAAATTCCGGCGGAGCCGTTCCACCGCTGGCGATTGCGCGGTCGTATCGCGCGATGAGGCCGGGAAAAGCGATCCCCGATAATCCTGCGTACCCCATGCAACTTCTATTCCGCCAACGGATTACCCGTCTCTGCGTGCTCATGAACCCAATCCTGCCGGGCGTGCGATCCATCGGGACCTGGCCGGCGAAATACCTGAAAAAATCGTGCTCTTGCGGGCCGGACTGTTCCGGGGGGACACAAGAGGTGAGGCTGCGAGTCCGTCAGTTGACGAACCGGCGCATGCGGACATTCATCGCCACGCCCAGCGCCAGGAACGTAAACAACACCGAAGATCCACCGTAACTCATTAACGGCAAAGGGATTCCGGTGACGGGCATAAACCCGATGACCATGCCCACGTTGACCGCAATCTGAAAGGTCAACACAGCCACCACTCCCATGATAATCAAGGAGCCGGACAGGTCCGCGGCTGTTTGAGCGTTCTGAATCAAACGCATCAATATGAAAAAGTATAACAGCAGCACGAAAATCGCGCCGACAAATCCGTGTTCCTCGCTGAAAGCCGCAAAGATAAAGTCCGCATGGGGAATGGGAAGGAAGTCTCCCTGGGTCTGGGTTCCCTTGGCCGCGCCTTTGCCCCAGACACCGCCAGAGCCGACGGCGATCAGCGACTGCTTGAGCTGATAGCCGGTGCCCTTGGGGTCGTTGTCGGGATTGATGAAGCTGGTGAGGCGCGCCTTCTGAAAGTTCTTGAGAATTTTGATTCGTCCGATTCCGAAACCATCGGTCCAGACGCCGGCCACCAGAACGGCCGCGCAGATCACTAACACCAGGGACTGGCGAATGTTGATGCCGCCGAGAAAAAGCCCGGCGACAAGGATGGGCGTGTAGGTGAGCGCGGTTCCCAGGTCGGGCTGAATCAGCACCAGCGCCATGGGAAGTCCAACCAGCACAAGGGCCTTGAAGATCTCCTTCCAGGTGAGCGAACGCCCGCCCAGATTGGCAAAGTAGCGAGCGGCAATCAGAATCAGAATCAGCTTGACCCACTCGGAGGGCTGAAAGTGCACTGGGCCAATGCTGATCCAGCGCTTTGCGCCCAGCACCTTGTGTCCCACCAGCTTGACAGCCACCAGCGCCAGCAGGCTAGCCCCATAAACCCAGGGAATCCAATCCAGCAGGCGGTGATAGTCGATTTTGGAGAAGAGGAACATGGCCGCCAGGCCGCCGGCGATCCATAACAACTGCTTGTTGTGAGCATGGAAATCGGCGTACTTGGTGTGCAGCGTGGCCGAATAGATCTCGAAGACGGAGACCGTGCAGATTGCCAGCACCATGCTGAGCAGCGCCCAGTCGAAGTCGCGAAAGCTGAGGAAGCGGCGCATCAGGGCTGGCCCTCTTTGAAGCGCAACGGCATGGCCAGCAGCCAGGCCGGCAAGCGAGGCTGCGCGTTGGCAAGGTCGGCGGTCAGCGGTTTGGGGTCGATCATGAAGTGGCCTGCATGAAGGCTGGAATCCTGCCTGGAAGACGCGGAACGCTTGTGACCGGCGGGCGCGGGTTCTGACCAGACGGCGCCCACTTCGACCGGCTTGTCGAGGGCGGCCTGGTTCAGGACGTTATGGTCCTGCATACGCTTTTTGTTCACATAAGTGGTGATGATCTGGACCGCAATCTTCGCCGAGAGCGATCCCCAGTCGCCATGCTCCTGAAGCACGGCAATCACAATCTCAGGATTGCGCCTGGGAACCATGCCTACAAACCAGGAATTCGGAGTTTTTACTCCGCCCTTGGTGTGGGTATCGCCGCTTTCGACGACCTGGGCGGTGCCCGTTTTGCCGGCAAAGTCGACGCCTTCCATGTGCGCGGCCTCGGCTGTGTGGTATAGACCGGGACTGGTAGCGGCCGCCATGCCATCGGTGATGATCTCCCAGGTGTCCGGATTGAGAGGCACCGTTTGCTCACCCGATCCGGGAAAACTGTCCTGAATGGCCTGGCGGAACTCGGCTGGAAGCTGCTCGGTGTTCACCACATGAGGACGGACCAGATGACCGTTGGACGCGATGCCGCCCAGGGCCCGCGCCAATTGCAGGGGCGTAACCTGCGTCTCACCCTGGCCGATGCCGACGGAAATCGTGTTGCCGGGGTAATACCGCTGGTGGAAGTTCTTCATCTCCCACTGTGTCGAGGGCATCACTCCGGCCATCTCGTTGGGCAGGTCGATGCCGGTCTTCTGTCCCAGGCCGAATCCGGTGGCGTACTTGGCAATTGTGTCGATGCCCAGTTTCTGCGCCAGCGTGTAGAAGAAGGTATCGCACGACATGGGAATGGCCTCGTGGATACTCACCACGCCATGGTGATGATCGCAGTGGAAGAAGCGTCCGTAGAAATCGGCGCCGCCCTGGCAGTTGACGCGCATGTTCTGGGCCACGCCCTCCTGCAGGCCGGCCGCGGACATGATGATCTTGAAGGTCGATCCCGGAGCGAGCTGGTCCTGAATGGCTTTGTTCATCAGCGGATGGTTGGGGTTATTGACGAGCTGATTCCAGTCGGCGCGGTTGATGCGCACGGCAAAGGCGTTAGGGTCGTAGCTGGGATGCGAGACCAGGGCGAGAATCTCGCCGTTGCGCGGGTCCATGGCCACTACGGCTCCGCTGGCGTCGCCCAGCGCCAATTCCGCGGTGCGCTGCAGGTCAATGTCGATGGTCAGCTTCAGGTTCTGGCCGGGGATGGCATGCTGGGTGCGCAGGTAGCCCACCTCGCGCCCATGACTGTCCACCACCACGTCGCGCGATCCGTCCTCGCCACGCAGCAGTTGGTCATAAGTCTCCTCGACGCCGGCCTTGCCCACCACGTCGCCCGGTTCGTAATCCGCATAGCGCGGGTTGTTCAGATCCTCCTCGCTCACCTCGCCCACGTAACCGATCAGGTGAGCCGCAAAGCCGTCGCGAGGATAAAGACGGCGCTCCACGTCGATGGTCTCCAACTCAGGCAGTTCGTTGCGATGCGCCTCGATGAAGGCCTGCTCGTCGGCGGTTACCTCCTGCTTGATGGGAATCGGCTCGTAGACCGGCCGGGTGCGATAGCGGCGCAGCGTGGCGCGCAACTGCTCCAGGTCAAGGTTCAATCCGCGCGCAATCAGCGGCAGGTCATCGTCCACATTACGTGCCGCCTCGCGCACCAGGTAGCAGGAGACCGAGGGGTAGTTGTCGACGATCAGCCGGTCTTCGCGGTCGAAGAGCTTGCCGCGCGCGGCCATCACCGGCTCCTTGCGGATGCGGTTCTGCTCGGCCTGGAGGCGGTAATCGTCCACCCGCAGCACCTGCAGCCGCCACAGCCCTGCAGCCAGCGCCAGCATCATGAACAGAATGCCGTACTGAACCACCGTCAATTTGAGGGTAGAGAGCTTTTCGCCGCGACTGCCGCTTCCTGCATACATCGTCTAAGCCTTAGAATAGCGCCGTTTTCACTGCGCTGTTGAGTTGCAATACTGGATCGTGCGTGCGATCCATCGAATGTGAAACAGCTAAAGCCGTGTCGTTTCAAACAATCGGCTCAAGCCGAAATCTACTGCTCTCCAGTCCCTTAGTCCCTAGTCCCTTAGTCCCTAGTCCCTGTTTTCTCACTCCTTGATTTGCGTACGGTCGAGCAGCGGGAACAGTACGGCGGCGATCACCGAATTACCCACCGCCTTCATCAGCTCCGCCAGCCAGCTCCACTCCAGCTCCAGGCCCAGCAGGACGCGGTAGATAAAGACGTAAATCGCACTGCACAGCAGCGAAAGCAGAAAGGTGAGCATCAGGCGGATGGTGTGGTTCTCGACGTCGATGCGCACTCCGACCGACCCGGAGAGAAAGCCGGCGACCGTCTTGGCAATGCCGTTGACGCCGATGGCGTGGTGGGTCAGCGCGTCCTCGAAGATGCCCAGGCTCCCGCCCATCAGCATACCCTGGATGGAATCGCGCCGGACCAGGGCAAAGTAGACCGTGACCACCAGCGGCAGGTCGAACCAGGCGTAGCCGCGCATGTAGCGTGGCAGCAGGGCTTGCAGCACCAGCGCCACCAACGGCGTCATGGCATAGACCAGCAGCGGATAGTGGCGAATCCCCAGATCGCGGCGATGATCGGCGCCCAGGACACTCATGGCTATGGATTCCTCCCTGGCTGGCCGGACGGGGGTTGGGTTGTCGGATCGGGCTTCGATTCCGGCTTGTTTTCCGGACTAGCAGGCGTTTCCTCGCCTGAAGACGGCGTTGCCCCCGGCGTAAAGCGGTCAGGATGGAGCGCGGGCAGCAGCTTGGGAGCCGGCGCCGCGGCGGGAGCGGCCGGGGTTTCTCCGGGCTGGGCAGTCTGGCCGGGCGCTGCGGGATTCGCCGCCGGCGCATTGGGATCGGTGAGTCCGGGCAGCCGCTCGGCCATGATCTGCGAGGCCTTTTGCTGCTGCTTGATAGCCTCCGCCTCCTCGCCTTTCAGCGCCTCGCTGGTGGCCATGTCCTGCTGCTGCTCGGCCGAGAAGCGCGGCTCGGTGGAGGTAATCACCAGCACCTCGTCGAGGCGGTCGAGGTGGGCAGCCGGCTGCACGATCACGTCAATGAAAGAGTCGCGGTCGGGGTCGGGCACAACCTTCTCGACGACCCCTACCGGCAGCCCGCGCGGGAAGATCAGGTCGCCCCCGGCGGTGAGCACCGTCTCTCCCGGTTTGATACGCTGGTCGGCCAGTAGGCCCACAATTTGCAGTTGGCCGCGGGCGTTGCCGCGCAGGATGCCGCGGACCCGTGTCGTCTCCAGAATCACCCCCGCGCCGCTGGTCTGGTCGTTGATGGCCAGCACCTGCGCCGAATGGGGAAAGACCTCGCGCACCTTGCCCACGATGCCATCGGCGGTCAGCACGGCCATGTCTCGATCCAGGCCCTCCGCCGAACCCTTGTCGATATAGAAGACCCGCGAGGAATCGCTGCCGCTGGAGCCGATGGCCTGGGCCGCCAGCGTCTTGTAAATGTACTTCTGCTGGAAGTCCACCAGCGCCTGCAAACGCTCGCCCTGCCTGGCGTCTTCCAGCAGAGAGGCCTGTTCTAGGCGGAGCCGGTCGATGGTCTTCTGCAACTCCTGGTTTTGCGCGCGGATGTTGCGCAGGTCAAGGTAGTTTTGCCACAAGCCCTCCGCGCCCAGCTCGGCCCAGTGGAAGAGCTGCTCCGGGGGGGTGACCACCGCATCGGCCCACAACCGGATCAGCCGCACGCCGGACATGTCCCCCGGATCGAGCGTGCTGCGCCCGCTGTCGGTTCGGCGCACCTGCACGGCCAGCCCGATGACCTGCGCCAGCAGGAGGGCCAGCAGCACCAGGAGATTTCGATAGCGGAGGATGAACGAATCCATGGCAAAAGCTCAGGCAGGAGGGAATTCTACAGAAAGCAAGAGCAATACCAGTATACTGACGGGCATCGAAGAGGATTGCACCCCGCTCTTTTCGCGATCAGAGCGGGTCTCATCGAATTCCCAGCCTGCGCTGTTGCGCCAGTGTGGTTCCTGGTTGTGTAATTGCGTTTTTGTAATTATACTATTGTAGTGAGCGGAATCCGTTTTGAATGGGACGAGGCGAAGAACCTCGCCAATCAGCGCAAGCACGGCGTCAGCTTCCAGCAAGCCAGTCAGGTCTTTCACGACCCATCGCGCGTGCTCTTGATGGATCGTGTCGTGGACGGAGAGCAGCGCTGGCATACGTTGGGCTTCGTGAGCGAGGCGTCGGGCGGAATCCTTTTGATGCTGGTGGCGCACACCTTTCGGGAAGAATTGGAATCGGGCATGAGTGTCGAGGTGATTCGCATCATTTCGGCTCGAAAAGCCTCACCGAAGGAGAGAAGAGATTATGCAGACGAAAATGGTTAGTTACACGTTGGAGACATTGCCGGAACTGACAGCGGAGGATATTGCCTCTCTAGAGGCGCTGGCGGCGCGGCCCGACAGCGAAATCGACTTCAGCGATATTCCCGAGTTGACCGATGAGCAGTGGAACACAGCCGTGCGCGGTAATTTTTATCGTCCGGTGAAGCGTCAGGTCACCGCGCGCGTGGATGCGGATGTGCTGGCGTGGCTGAAGTCGCAGGGCAAGGGGTATCAATCGCGCATCAACGCCATCCTCCGCCGCGAGATGCTGACGGCACTGCGGGCGGCTGCGGCGAAATAACCGCCTGCAGGGACTGACCGTCTAGGCGGGTGGCTTTCGGCAAGCAATTTGAATTCCGCTGTCTCCCAAGTCTGAATATCCGGACCTGGGTCACCCACAGGATTTCACACAGGCCTGCTTAGCTTGGCGATCTAAAACGCTTAATTCCTACAACAATTGTGATAACACCGGCTCCAGCTAGCATCAGACAGAAAAAGGGCCTGAAGGACTCTCGATTCTCGGCTTCCTGCCCTGATATGACTTCGTTTGTCGGACGATCATTCTCGTATACCCTGTATTGGGCGTTCTCATCGTAGTGTTTACCTAGAAAACCACGAAAGCTAAGGAGGCCTAACGCAGTCAGTCCGAGTCCGATAAGCACATATTTCAAGGCCTGCTTCCGTCGCAATTTGTTAAGAGTGTCCTGAATAGGTTCCGAGTTCCGCTTCTCATCTCGCTTGTCAAGTTTGACTGCTATCCATCTTAAATATGATTTGTTTCGCCAATTATGAATGAACCTACGAACAATGAGAACCGCAATTAAAAATACCGTGAGGCAAACGACAACAACAATTCGGATTTGATTAGCCTCCTTAGTGGTGGAGACGGGCATATAAAATGTTGCCATAAACAAAATCAAGCCAACGACCACCACAAAAAACACGCCAATGCCTACCACGACGCCGATGGCAGTCGTTACAAAGCCGGGATTGGCACGGGTAGGTATTGACATATCTGAGAAAGCTTAACTCTTGACTCGTCCCAGATAATACCATATTCCCAGTGTCCACCCCTCGATTTTAGCGATACCTCGGGCCGATGGGTTGCCGTCTCCCGAAAGCCGGCGACAAGAACGCCCGCAGGTGGGCTGAAGAATGAGATTGAATCCGCCTGAGCGCAAGAGGAACGAATCCCAACCAATCCCAGAAAAAGAGGAAGAGAAATCCAGGTAAAATAACGCAGCCGGTAGAGGAAAAACTTAGCCATTTCGGGAGAATATCACCAAACGCCGGACCCAAAGCCTGAATTCTCAGACTCGGGAAGCCATGCAACTATTGCGAGCGGAGAGCGAGCGTCTGCCCCACCGCAGGTGGCGCAGGTGGTTAGTCGATCTTAATCTTGCGCAGGAGCTTGAAGTCGGAGAGCATCTTGCCGGTGCCCAGCACCACCGAGGCCAGCGGATCGTCGGCCACCGAGACGGGCAGGCCGGTCTCCTCGCGGATGCGCTTGTCGAGATTCTTGATCAGCGCGCCGCCGCCGGTCAGCACAATGCCGCGATCGCTGATGTCCGCCGACAGCTCCGGCGGGGTGCGCTCCAGAGCCACGCGAATGGCGTTCATAATGACCGCGATGCACTCGCCCAGCGCCTCGCGAATCTCGCTGTCGTCGATAGTGATGCTCTTGGGAACGCCCTCGATCAGGTTGCGCCCCTTGATCTCCATGGTCAGCGGCTTATCGAGCGGGTAGGCCGAGCCGATCTGGATCTTGATGGCTTCGGCGGTCCGTTCGCCGATCAGCAGGTTGTACTTGCGCTTGAGGTAGTTGGTAATGGCCTCGTCCATCTGGTTGCCGGCCATGCGCACGGAGCGCGAGTAGACGATGCCCGAGAGCGAGATGACGGCAATGTCCGTGGTGCCGCCGCCGATGTCCACCACCATGTTGCCGCCCGGTTCGGTGATGGGCAGTCCGGCGCCGATGGCCGCTACCATGGCCTGCTCGACGAGATACACTTCGCTGGCCTTGGCGCGGTAGGCGGAGTCTTCAACAGCGCGCTTTTCCACCTGCGTAATCTCCGAAGGCACGCCGATGACGATGCGCGGATGGACCAGCATCTTGCGGTTGTGGGCCTTCTGAATGAAGTAATTGAGCATCTTTTCGGTGACTTTGAAGTCGGCGATGACGCCGTCTTTCATCGGCTTGATGGCCACGATGTTGCCGGGTGTGCGGCCCAGCATCTCTTTGGCCTCCTTGCCCACGGCTTCCACCTCGCCGGTGTTCTTGTTGATGGCCACGATGGAGGGCTCGTTGACGACAATGCCCTTGCCGGCCGCATAGACCAGGGTGTTGGCGGTGCCCAGATCAATGGCCAGGTCGCTGGAGAACATGCTGAACAGTGAGCGGATGCCGTGCGACCGCGTGGAGCGCGATGGATAACCGTTGGATGACATGGGGGGACCGATAGTACCTCAAGGCTTATTGTACGGCCAGCGGGCCGGGAGCGTCGCGAAACCGCTAAAACCGGCGTAAAGGCCATTCCCAATGCGGTAAACGCTTGCCGTAGCCCACGCCAGGCGCCGTCCAGGTTATTGGTCCAAGCGAATCTGAATCGGCCCGGCCTATCTCTTCATTCTGGCGCGCAAACCGCCCAGGCCGGAGTGCGTGAGCGTGCAGATTGAACTCTGGTCGCAGCGGTAATGGATGCTTACGGGATAGTCCTGCCATGCGGAGTCAGCGGCGGCTCCGGCGGCTTTGTCGAGGAAGAAGGTTTTTCGCCCGCGCGTGGCGATGATCCCCTGAACGGCGTCAAAGTCGACGATGGCATCGTCCCCTTCGACGGTAAAAGGCAAGAGCTGGATCGCGGCTTTCTTCTTGCGGGCGGCTGATGCGGCAGGAGATGAGTGCGCCGCGGCGGCCTGCAACTCCAGCTGGCGCTTCAGCCAATGATTCTGCTCGGCGAGAGAGGGAAAGTCTGGCGTAAAACTCCAGTTAGTCGTCTTTTCATAGGCTGTCTTCGAGCAGGGGATTTCGCCATTAGCGTTGATGGCCGTGATCTGCCCATCCGGCCCGATCTGATTCTGGAAGATCTCATGATCGCGCTCCCGCGCAGCCTCCTGGGCATCCAATTGCGTAAAATCGATGGTTTGCGTCCGCTTGTTTGCGGCATCTGTCTTCAAGGCCTGGGAATCCGGAGTGGATGAGGCCAGAGCGTCCACATTCCGGGCATCGTATTTCAAGACGATCTCCCTGGTGCATAAGACAAAGCCCTGGTAGTCCTGCAGGTGGATTTGGATGGAAAGAGGGCGTGGCGAACGGGCCACCGCATGAGCAAAGCCCGCCTCCTGGTCTGGTTCGCTGGGTTCGATCGTCAGGCGATAGACAACCTTCTTTTCCCATTCGATCCATAAGTGGCCCTTCAATCCGGCCGCGCTGGAGGTGAACGATCCTAAATCGTACCGCCCTTCCGCGTGATTCAGTTGCCAAAAGACCACCGCGAAGACGATACCAAACAAGACGCCAAGGCCCACCCCCGCCGCGGCATAGACCCGGGTTGGACTCTGGGCAAATCTCTGAATTCGTTCAATCCACACCTCGGAGAGCGGCAACCGCGCGAGAAGAGTTTCACCGGCAGGAGTTTCGCGGGCCTCGTCCTTGGGCGTGGCGATGGGATGGAACAGCACCGGTGCAGCATGTTTTTCGGCTGGAGACTCCGAATCCGAGTCAATCACATGGTAGTCGCTAACAGGCAGCTTTTCACCATCTGTCATCCCGCCATGGGGATCTTGAAGACTCGGGTCCGCGAGCTGAATGCCGAAGGGCGACGGATCCGGCTCACGTCTCTTGCGGTTGGGAAATCTCGGATCCTCATCTATCATCAGTCATCCCCGTTTTCCGGCTGTCCGCAATCCTGTTCATTGGGGCCAAGAACATTGAAGCACAGATTGCAGCCAGTCGCATCGAGTTTTTTCCATGTTGGATGAACCGGTCTTCCCCGGCCTGCATCCAACTGGACTGGGGCAAGACAGGAGGAGTCGCAATGAAGATCGGCGTTCCCAGGGAGATCAAGGACAATGAAGCACGGGTGGGCGTGACCCCGGCTGGCGTGAAGGCGCTCTGCGAGGCAGGGCACACCGTGCTGGTGGAGACCCAGGCCGGCGCGCAATCGGGCTTTCCGGATGCGGAGTACCAGGGAGCCGGCGCGGAGATTGTGGGCGAGGCCGCAGACGTCTGGAGCAGCTCCGAGACGGTTGTCAAAGTCAAGGAGCCCATCGAGAAAGAGTACGCATTCCTTCGCGAGGGGCTGGTGCTATTCACCTATCTGCACCTGGCGCCGCTCCAGGAGCTGACCGGCAAGCTGCTGGAAGCGAAGGTGATCGGCATCGCCTATGAGACCGTTCGCGACCGCTGGGGCACGCTGCCGCTGCTCACCCCGATGAGCGAAGTGGCGGGGCGCATGAGCGTGCAGGTGGGGGCTGCCTATCTTGAAAAAGAGCATGGCGGGCGCGGGATTCTGCTGGGTGGAGTGCCGGGTGTACCTCCCGCGCATGTCACCATCATCGGCGGCGGAGTGGTCGGCACAAACGCGGCCAGGATCGCATTGGGCCTTGGCGCCAAGACGACTGTCGTCGACGTCAGCCTGAACCGCCTCCGCGAGCTGGACGACCACTTCGGAGGACGGCTCGGAACGCTGGCCTCAAACAGTTATAACCTGGCGCACGTGACGCGCGAGGCGGATCTGGTGATAGGGGCCGTGCTGATTCCCGGCGCAACGGCGCCCCGGATCGTGACCCGCGAAATGGTGGCCGGGATGAAGAAGGGCGCGGTGATTGTGGACGTGGCCATCGACCAGGGAGGATGCGTGGAGACGGCCCGGCCGACCTCGCACTCCAATCCGAGTTATCTGGTGGATGGCGTGGTGCATTACTGCGTTACCAACATGCCCGGAGCGGTGCCGCATACCTCGACGCTGGCGCTGACCAACTCGACCTTTCCCTATCTGCTGCGCATCGCCAACCTGGGCGCGCGCGAGGCGCTTCGTCAGGACGCGGGCCTGGCCGAGGGGCTGAACACCTGGCTAGGCAAGCTGACCTATCGCGGCGTGGCCGAGAGCCAGCAGCGGCCATGGACGCCGGCGGCCAGCGTGGTGGGGTGAAGAGCCATTATCAGTGGTCTGTAAGTCATTCTGCTTGACGAATCATCCCAGAAGTGGGATATATAATGACAAGAGAACCGGTTCCTGGAGAAAATCCGCTTTACTGGATTGGCTCCGCGCTCAAGGATCTCGCCCGGTTTCCGTCCGAGATGCAGCGCACCGTAGGTTTTGCCCTCAGTGCTGCTCAATACGGTGGCAAACATCCTTCCGCCAAGCCGTGGAAGGGTGAAGGACCGGGGATTTTGGAGGTCGTCAGAGACCACGATGGGGACACCTACCGGGCGATCTACACCGTTCGATTTTCAAATGCCGTCTATGTGCTGCATGCGTTTCAAAAGAAGTCGCCGCATGGAGTTGCCACCCGGCAATCCGACATCGCATTAGTCAGGGAGCGATTGAAACTCGCGCAGCGCAGTTACAAGGAGAGATATGACTAAAGGCGCAACCGATCAAGTCATCCAGAGCAGCGGCAACGTCTTTGCCGACCTTGGTCTGCCGGATGCCGCTGAACTGCACACCAAGGCCAGGCTTTGCGCTGCCCTCAACCGCATCGTCGAGCGGCAGCGGCTCACTCAGGCTGAAGTCGCCGCCGCGCTCGGCATCAACCAGCCGAAGGTCTCCGCCCTGCTCCATTACAAACTGGAAGGATTTTCCGTTGAGCGCCTGATGCACTTTCTCATAGCGCTCGGGCAGGACGTGGAGATTATCGTCAAAGCCCGGCCCAACTCCCGTTCCGCCCGCATCGCCGTCAAAGCCGCGTGAATCCAGAGCAGTTAAAAGCATTTTATCGGCAGAATATCGGCATGATAACGGCAATTTATCGACAATGATGTGGCTATCAGCCGCGCACCGCCTCAAAGCTCTGCCAGCGCTGGGTCGAGTCTGGCTTTCTGGAGGTTGCCGACGCGGCCAGGAAATCGCGCCGCTACCGGCTGGCCGCACCGTATGAGGCGATAGTAGTGAATCGATAATAATGGCATACGTGGCCTATGTGTAAAAAATAATCCATCTTGCCCGAAGATCATCTTGCCGCCGGTGCGGCTGCGCCAAAGAGCTTTTGCAGCCAGCCGGGCTTTCTTTCGCAGCGCGGGGGCTTGGGATGCTTAGTACGCAAATGAAATTCCCGGCAGGCAAGGCAATCGCCATGCCGCGGACAATCCCGTTTGGGACATGGGCAAACGATGGGCTGTTCGTTCATCTTGTAGGCCTGCCTTTCCGTGTCATGAAGAAGCCTCACCGCTCCGGGACGGTCTCCTCCATTTTGCCGAAGATCATCTTGCCGCTGGCAGTTTGCAGCACGCTGGTAACGGCGATCTCGACGGATTTGCCGATCATCTTGCGGGCGTGATCGACCACTACCATGGTGCCGTCGTCCAGGTAGCCGACGCCCTGGTTGAACTCCTTACCTTCTTTGAGGATCAACACGGACATCTTTTCGCCGGGCAGCACCACCGGCCGCAGGGCGTTGGCCAGGTCGTTGATATTCAGCACCTCAACGTGGTGCAGGTGGGCGACCTTGTTCAGGTTGAAGTCGTTAGTGACCACCTTGGCCTCCCACTTCTTGGCCAGTTCAAGCAGCTTCAGGTCCACTTCGCGGATGGAGGGGAAGTCGTCGGGGACGATCTGCACCTGGATGCTGGTGTTGGATTGCATACGCTGGAGCATATCCAGGCCGCGGCGGCCGCGCTGGCGTTTGGAGCTATCGGTGGAGTCGGCCACCGTCTGCAACTCGCGCAGCACGAACTCCGGCACCACCATCATGCCGTCGATGAAGCCGGCCTCGGCGATGTCGGCGATGCGGCCATCGATGATGACGCTGGTGTCGAGAACCTTGGCGCTCCGGCGGGTCAGCTTATCGCCCGCGAAGACGGTGCTCAGCGCCGCCGGGTTCAGCAGATCGCCTTTGCTGGCGCCCACCAGCAGTCCCACGTAGGTCATCAGCAGCAGGTCGAAGATCTGGATGATGGACGAGGTGGTTCCAGGCGCCAGAGCGCCACGAAGCACGATGCAAAACAGCGCCGCGCCCAGGATGCCGAGGATGCTGCCCACGACAGCGCCGATCAGACGCTTCAGGCTGAGCGCCCTCACCCGCATCTCAAAAACAATCACCGCGCCGGCCGCGCCCGCGCCTACAACTGGACTCACCCATCCTGTCATGCCGAATGGATGAAGGAAAAAACAGACTCCGGCAAGAAGAGCCACAAAAAGAAGACGAAGCACAATCAGATCCATAACAAGCCAACCCCCCGCTGGCAGGCAGAAAAATCCTGCAGACCGGGTATAGTTGGCGAGTATTCCACCCGCTTGCGCTGTAGTCAAGGGGCAGGGATCAGGGAGCAGGGAATAGGGGTCAGGGACCAGCAATCAATACAGTCGGGCAGAATCGCTTAAAGTAGTGCTCCGCGCGGTCAGATTACAGAAATCCTTTCTTGCAATCCAGTCAGCCTGGCCGCGAATCACCATTCCGATCCCTGACCCCTACTCTTACGACGCCCGCGCCAGCTCCAACATGGGAACCAGCCGCTGCGATCCCTTGCGGGGACCGCGCTTGCGGGCGCTCATCACCTTGATGCGCTCCAGCAGCTCCAGAGGCGAGCAGTTCTTCTTGGCCAGCAAGGCATCGGCGGCGTGCATCTCTCCCGCCATCCTCTGCGGGTCGCCCAGCAAGATCATGGGCACATGAGAAGCAATCTGCTTGAGCCGCTCCACCAACTGGCAGCCGTTCATCTGCGGCATGCCGTGGTCGGCCAGCACCAAATCCACAGGAGTCTCGGTAAAGATGCCGATGGCCTCCTGCCCGTTGCTGGCCGAAACCACCCGGTATCCGTTGGTTGCCAGCATGAACTTGAGTACGGAAAGCTCTTGTTCGTTGTCGTCGACACAGAGAATGATCTTTTTGGGCCGCATAGTCGGGGGACAGCTCCTTGGTGCATTTTTTTCGTGCGCATGGGAACACTTCGCCCGCAGCCGCTCCAGCGGCGGGCTGGCGAATGTATCTTCGAACTGGTGACCGGAAGCGAGCCAGCTCAACCTGGCGCATCTTGCTGCCGAAATTGCCGCGCGCGCCACGCACTGTGCCTTGACGGGCACGGCGAACCTGCAATGCGGCAACCGGCTTTCGATGCTCAGGCGGCTGTCTTCATCCCGGTCAATGATGGATAAATGCCAGGGAAATAATCCGGCTCATGCGCCGGTCAAAATCCTTCAACGAGAGCCTAGAGTACGGCGAATGGAGGCTGATGAAAAGGGGGAATTTTTAGCGAAACGATTTTGTTCAAAAATGAAAGTCACGTGAGTAAACGAGCTAGATTGAACACATACCATCACTTGTAACGATGAATTCCTGTTGAAAGCGTGTGCAAACCGGCAGGAAAAGCCGTCCAGATGCTACAAGAACGGTGCTGCCCGCCACGCGCACATCCGTGATCTTCGCCGATCCGGATTGCTCCGACCCATTTTGGAAATGCGCTGTCAGGTAGAGGTCGCTGGGGCGGCCGATCTCGACGCCCTGGCGCACGTGGATGCGCTCGCCGGGCATGACGGCGCCGCGCTGAAGCAGGTAGCTGATGGCGCAGCCGGCCGCCGAACCGGTGGCCGGATCTTCGCCGCCGTAGAACTGCATCCGGGCGCGGTAGCGGGGCGCATGGCCGTCCTGCTGTTCGAGTACTGGAGCGAGTACGAAGAACCAGCGCCCGCCGCGCGCCCGCAGCCACGCCGTGGCCTCTGGCAGGTTCACCCTGAGCCTGGCGAGAGCTTCGGCGGAGCGCAGCGCCACAATCGCGAAGGCCGTCCCTGTAGAGACAATCTGGGGCGGCAGGCCGGGGTCCAGGTCGTCGACCTCCAGCCCGGTGAGCCGAGTCACCTCGCGGGGGTCCAGTTCCGCGCCAAACTCCGGATCGCGTTGCGTCATCTCGCCGAAGAGGCCCTCGCCGCTAAATCGCACCGTCACCGCGCCCACGTTGAGGCTGAGCGTGACGACGCCATCCAGCACGGTCTCCGGCGCATGGAGCCTGAGCACGCTGGCTGTGCCCAGCGTCGGATGGCCGGCAAAGTTCAGCTCCTCCTGGGTGGTGAAAATGCGCACCCGCACGCCCTCGGCCTGCTCGACCGCGGCCGGCCTGCGCTCGACAAATGTGGTCTCCGAAAGGTTGAATTCGCGCGCGATCTGCTGCATGCGCTCCGTCGTCAGGCCACATGTGTTCATCACCACGGCCAGCGGGTTGCCGGCCAGCGCGGTATCGGTGAAAACATCGGCGACGAAGTAATCCAGCTCCATGCAAACCGCTCCTTCCCAGACCGGCATAGCGGTATTATCAAGCCATTGGCTTGTGGATCGGAGCTGTAGAATTGGGATACATTGTGGATTTCCAGCGGCAGTCCGCTGCGATGGAACCCTTCGGCGCGGCTTTTCGTACACCCTCAGCAGATGGAAGATCACTTCAGTTGGGCGTGGGTTGAGGCGCAGGCTGCGCAGAGCATCGCGGCGTGGAAGGACTGCGCTCAGCGATCCCTGCCCTCGCTTCCGCGCCAGATGCGGAAAGAGCAGCGCGCGCACGAGAAGGCCTACGACCAGGGCCTGCGCGCCGTGGAACGAGAGGCGCGCCGGGCGCGGAGCAACCCGGTCGAGCGGCATAGGGCGCAGCAGCGCATCGTCGCGCTCTTCCCCGGCTTCGCAGCCGGCGCGCTGGGCCTCGAAGCAGGGGCCATCGACCTGCTCACCAATAGCTTCTTCCCGGTGGGCACCGAGCTGGCGCGCTGGACACGCGCCTTCGATCCGGAATTGAGCATGGAGGACACCATACAGGCCTGCCGCAATGCCTGGATTGCCTGCGGCATGCAAGCGCTGCTTGGCTTGCGTATGGAACTGACTCCGTCGATCCTGGCTTACAGCTTGCTCTACCCCTACAGCGACAACTATCTCGACGATCCGGCAATCTCCACCGCGGAAAAGCTCGGCTTCAATGGGCGTTTCCGCCAGCGCTTGCGCGGCCAGCGGATGGCCGCCGGCGATCCTCGTGAAGCGGCCGTGTGGACAATGGTGCAAATGATTGAAGAGCAGTATCCGCGGCAACGCTGCCCGCAGGTCTACGAGAGCCTGCTGGCGATCCATCGCGCCCAGGGGCGTAGTCTCGCGCAACTCAACCACGGCGGCCTCATCGATCGCTCCCGCGAGGCCGATGAGGTGTTGCGCATCAGTTGTGCCAAAGGCGGCAGCTCCGTCCTCGCCGATGCTTGTCTCGCCCAGCCCGGGCTTACCCCGGAGGAGTGCCAATTCTCCTTCGAGTGGGGCGTGCTGCTGCAACTGGGAGACGACTTGCAGGATGTGCGCGAGGATCTTGAGCGCGGATCGCTCACGCTCTTCACCCGCGCCGCCGCGCAGGGCGAGCCGCTGGACAGCCTGGTCGCGCAACTGCTCCACTTCAGCCAGCACGTGGCCAGCCGCATGGACAAGCTGGAGAATGGCACGGCTGTACTCAAGGATCTGCTGCGCATGAGCTGGCGCACGCTGATCGTCATGGCTGTGGCGGAGAACCACACCTTCTTTTCGTCCGCATTCCTTGCCGAACTGGAGCCTTGCTCGATCTTCCGCTTCGGCTTTCTGCGCTCCCGCAATCAGAAGCTGGCCGGCAGGCAAGCTCTCTATGCCACCCTCTTCGATGCCTTCCTCGAAGCCGGTGAGAGCGATCCAGGCGCAATCCCATTGCCGTCAATGAATCATGAACCGTGGTCTGTGAACAGCCGAAGACAGACGGAAGACTCCGTCAGTTGCGCAGCCGGGATCATGGGCATCTACTGTCCAGGAACCGAAATCTACTCGAGTCAAATCTGAACTGACCACTTTTTACAAACGGCAAGGGCCGCGCTTCATATAAGAGGCGCGGCCCTTGCCGTTCTAAATATTTTTATACAGTGTGAGAAATCAGAGCGCGATCATCGGCCGGGGCTGGCGGTGTTCGCGCGGTCGAGGATGAGCCTCATACGCAGTGCTTCGGCCCGCTGGATGGCCACAAGCCGCATCTGCCTGCGGATGTGGTCGCCGTCCTCCAGCCGGGCAACCTGCGCTTCGTCGATCTCGGCGTTCTTCTCCAGGCGCGCAATCTGCTCTTCGACAGTGTGGCGAAACCGGGAGCTGATCTCAAAATCTTCACCGACTGCACAGTTGGTCGTCATGGCGTACTCCTTGGAGAAATCTTTAGCTGCGAAGAAAAATTCTTAGAAAGACTAAAGTATTATCGACCTGTGCCGATCTTAATGAGGAATAATGAGCGGCGCCAGATTACGCGTAACGAATCTAAGGTAATAAGCCTGTCCGAAAGCGATACAGTACCGGCCAGAATTATGTCCCTTTTGCACCGCCCGGCCAGTTCTCCAAAAATGCGCCGCGCTCCACCTCCCGTTTCGGAGTCGCTTACTGTACCACTACAAGCTGGCGTTCCCATCGCCGGCGTAAGATGCGTTTGCCCTGGAATGCCAATGAGCACCGGTACTTTGTTAGTATTGAGGCCATTATGCTATCTGGATATTCACTTCTCAACGGCGAGCCTCAGCAGGGAACCGGAACTGCATTCGCAGGTTTCAACCCAGCAACGGGAGTCCGCCTCGATCCGGTCTATCATTGCGCTTCCACGGAAGAAGTCGATCGCGCGGCAAATCTGGCGGAAGAGGCCTTCGCAATCTACTCCAGGCTGCCCGGCATGGACAAAGGCCGATTCCTTCGCCACATCGCCGCGGGAATCGAAATGGTTGCGCCGGAGTTGGTGGAACGGGCCCATCGGGAAACCGCCCTGCCGGAGAAGCGCTTGCAGGGAGAGGTGGCGCGGACCGTCCATCAGCTTCGGCTGTTTGCCCAGGTGGTCGAAGAAGGCTCGTGGGCCATGGCGCGCATCGATCCCACCGAGCCGCGGCGAGTGCCATTGCCCAAGGCCGATATTCGCTCCGTGCTGCGTCCGCTGGGTCCGGTTGCGGTCTTTGCCGCCAGCAATTTTCCGTTAGCTTTTTCCGTGGCGGGAGGGGATACGGCCTCCGCGCTCGCGGCGGGCAATCCGGTGATCGTCAAGGCACATTCGGCGCATCCGGGAACCAGCGAGATGGTGGGTCAAGTCATCTGCCGCAGCCTGCGAGAGTGCGGCCTGCCGGCGGGAACCTTCGCGCTGATCTTCGGCTCCGGCGCCCTGGTGGGGTCGGCGCTGGTTCAGCATCCGGCCATCAAGGCGGTGGGCTTCACTGGATCGCTCGCTGGCGGCAAGGCCTTGATGCAACTTGCGGCGACGCGTCCGGAACCCATCCCCTGCTTTATGGAGATGAGCGGCAGCAATCCCCTTTTCGTGCTACCGGAGGCTTTATGCACGCGCGGCGCTGAGATCGCGAAGGGGCTCTTTGCATCCTTCACGCTGGGTGTGGGGCAATTCTGCACCAAGCCCGGACTGGTTTACTTGCCTCGCAACGAATCCGCTGACGTGCTGGTGGCCGAGCTTGCGGCTCTCGTGCGGCAAGCAGCGCCGTCTCCCATGCTGACCGAAGGAATCTGCAAAAGTTACAAATCCGGAGTGGCGCGTCGGCTAGAGCATAGCGGCGTAGAACTCCTTGCGCAACCCTCACCAGAGAACGCCGGCGCAGCCGATGTTTCTCCGGTTCTCTTTCAAATCGAGGGAGGCGAACTGCTTCGCGACCCCGAGTTGATGAAGGAGATCTTTGGCCCCAGCACACTCATTGTCCGCTATGCGGACCGGCAGGAGTTGATCGCGCTTGCCTACGCGCTCGAAGGGCAGCTCACGGCGACCTTGCACGGAAGCGAGGCCGACCTGGCCAATTTCGCCGATCTGGTTGGGATTCTGGAGCGCAAGGCGGGAAGGCTCGTCGTCAACGGCTATCCCACCGGCGTCGAGGTCTGCCACGCCATGGTACACGGCGGGCCCTATCCTGCCACCAGCGACAGCCGCCATACTTCTGTCGGAACACAAGCCATCTATCGCTTCGCACGGCCTGTGTGTTACCAGGATTTTCCCCAGGCAGCATTGCCGGATGAATTGAAAGACGAGAATCCGCTGGGCATCTGGCGCCTGGTCAACGGGGCATTCACGCGCGATGCCTAGGGAACCTCTGAACAAGTCGTTGTTTTGCAAGGGCGACTACACAGGTTGCGGAAAAACCCGATCGCAGGCCTGTTTTGTAAAAGGGCACGACTTCAGAGCTTTTCCGTAAATAGAAGCGGTCTGCCTCCAATAGATCAGCGCGGCAGCAAGCGAGAAAAGCGCGATGTAGCCGGTTTCGATTTTTTCGAAGCTGACCAGCAGTTTACGGTACCTGCTGAACCAGGAATGCGTACGTTCAACTACTTATCGACGCGCTCGTTTGCCGAACTCGTTGCGCTTTCCCTCCGTTTCCTGGCGGCGGGTCTTTACTTTGAGTTCATAGCGATGCAGGAGGCTGGCGTCCTGCTCCGGGCTTACGCTGGTAGGTTCGGCCACGCGGCCGTTTTCGCGCTGGAACCAGCGGCCCAATCTTGCTCCACAACGCGTCTGACACTGTCCTAGACTTGATTTGTGCCATCCTGGATTCAATCTTCGCCGGGTTCCGGCCATTCCCAACAAAGAATCGAATGCAGGAAGCAAACTGCTCACTATTTGCGAATAAGCTCTGACGATCCTTGTGGATCTTGGGTGCTTTGACAGTGACAAAATTGACTACATTGATGTATTTGACCGCGACTTTGTTCAGGGAACCAGCGAGAAAAGCGCATCTATTGCTCCAGGTTGGCTCTGCAACACTTTTCCGTTGTCTTGGCCCTGTCCCCTATGTTGGAGTGAAGGATCATTGATACCAAGGCTCCTCCTAGAAGAAAATAGGCCCATTTCGGGCCAAATCGAATATTGGCCAGGCACAATGGACTTCCCGCTCGAATTCGAGTCTCCATTTCGTTCGGATGTAATTCCAGCGAGGTACTGGAATGCGGCAGAGGATTCACGCAGAGCCCAGCCGGCGATCAGCAGACTGGGCGCAAGCGTGGGCGCGGTGTCGCCGAGAGCGGCGAGCGTGGTGGTGCGGATCTGCTGGCCGGGTTGCGCGGCGCGCGAGACGATGGCGCAGGGAAGATCAGGAGGAAGGCCCTCGTCGAGCCACTCTTGCGCGAGCATGCGCAGATCGCGGCCCGGCATATACACCACGCGGGTCGCGTCTTCGAGTTGCGGCAGCGGCGCGTGCAGGGATCGGTTCTCCGCTTGCGATGGCGCGTGATGGCCGGTGGAGAAGATCACGTTGGAGGTGCTGTTGCGGCTGGTGAGGGAGCAACCTATGGCAGCGGCGGCGGCGAAGGCGGCAGTAATGCCGGGAACAATCTCGAAGGCCACGCCGGCTGCGGCGAGTGCGGCGATCTCCTCCGCGGCGCGGCTGAAAAGAAGCGGATCGCCGCTCTTGAGGCGCACGACTGAGCGTCCCAACTGCGCACGCTCGATCATCAGCGCGTTGATCTCCTGCTGCGTGATGCTCTTCACGCCGCAGCGCTTGCCCACATTGACGACTTCGGCGGACGGCGAGGCCAGCGCAAGAATCGCCTGCGGAACAAGGGCGTCGTGCAGAACGGCATCGGCGGATTGAAGAAGGCGCAGAGCTTTGACGGTGAGCAGGTCGGGATCGCCGGGACCGGCGCCGATCAGATAGACCTTCGCGTTTGAGCCGTCCGTTTGTTTGTCGAGCGGCGCGCGAGCCAACTGGCGCGAGGGGCAGAGTTCAGAGCCGCAGAGCTTGCGCTGCGCGAGTTGATGCAAGAGCAGCCTGCGCGCCTCGCCGCGCGGATGCGTTGCGAGAACTTCGCGGCGCAAACTTCCCACATCATCAAGCCACGGGCCGAGATCTTCGGGCAGTTGCTCGTCGATCTCGCGGCGCAACTGCTGCGCCACGGCAGGACTCTCTCCGGCTGTCGAGATGGCAATTTGCAGCGCGCCCCGGCTGACCACTGAACCAAAATAGAAATCGCAGTTGGGAGGGTCGTCCACGCTGTTGGCCAGAATTTTGCGCACTACGGATTCGCGATAAACCTGTGCGTTGACTTCGGCGGAATCGGTGGCTGCGATGACCAGATCAATGCCATCAAGATCGGCGATTTCAAAGGGCCGCTCGATCCATTCGAGACGGCCATCGATTGCGAGCTGCCGGATTGCCGCTCGCGCCACCGGCGCAACCACGCGCAGCCGCAAGCCTGTCTTGAGCAGACTGTTAATCTTCTCGAACGCAACCGTACCTGCGCCGACTACAAGACCGCGATGACCTTCGAGTTTGAGAAAGATTGGCAACAAGCTCATGGATTGATCCTCAATCGGCGACGCCGTGCGGCACAGGACCCGTGGGCAGATCGCGCTCCACCGGCGGCAAAACCTCACCCGCTAAATCGGCGCGCAGCTCATCGTTACTGTGGCGCAGGAACCATGCACGCAAGTTTTCATTCGGCTGGCGCGTGGCAAGGTAGTGGCGCAGCAGCCGCTCGATTGCTTCCGGCACCAGCGTCGCGGGGCAGCGAAAGCCCACCGGGCGGGCAATGGCAGCGTGCCGGCCCACCGCGCCGCCGAGGCAAAAATAATATGCGTCGATGAGCTTACCTTCGTGCTTGATCTTCTTGCCCTCGATACCGATGTCGGCGATCCAATGCTGGCCGCAGCCGTTGGGGCAGCCGGTGACGTTGAGCCTGAGCTGCTGATCGAATTCAGGCAGGCGCTCTTCGAGTTCATCGACCAGCCAGCGTGTGAAGCCCTTGGTCTCGGTGATGGCGAGCTTGCAGAACTCGGTGCCCGTGCAGGCGACCGCGCCACGCCAGAAATTCGAGCCATCGACTTGCAATCCGATTCGGTTCAGTTCTTGCGCTAGTTCGGCAGTCTTGTGATTAGGAATGTCGATGAACAAAAGATTCTGGCTAACAGTAGTGCGCAGAGCGCCGCTGCCGAAGCGCTCGGCAAGCTCGGCGGCGGCGAGCAACTGATCCCCGCTGAGCCGGCCGCGCAGCACCGAAGCGCCAACGTAACTCAAGCCCGGCTGGCGCTGCGCATGAATGCCGGCGTGGTCGCGGAAGATGTCGCCGGGCACTTGCTCTGGTGCGGCGGGCAGCAGCGTGAAGTCGAGCCGCGACTGTAACTCCGCAAGAAAATGATCGGCGGTCCAGCCTTCTTTAAGGAAGAGGTATTTCATGCGCGCCTGGGCTCGGTTTTCGCGCAGGCCCTGCTGCTCGCGGAAGATTTCAGCCACGCCGCGCGCTACGCGCACTGCCTGCTCGGGAAGAACAAAGGCATTGAGGCGAACGGCAAGATGCGGTTCCTTGGAGAGGCCGCCGCCGACGCGCAGCGAGTAGCCGATCTGGCCGTTGTACCTGGTCGCGGTAAGGGCGATGTCGTTGATCTCCGGATGGCAGCACCACGATGGACAGCCGGTAACGCAAATTTTGAATTTGCGCGGCAGATTATAGAACTCCGAATTGCCCTTGAGCATGAGTGAAATTTCATTGGCGAGCGGCGAGGAATCGATCAAATCATCGGCGGCCACGCCGGCCAGCGGACAGCCGGTCACGTTGCGCACCAC
>CAZQRX010000030.1:0-27445 GCA_964595845.1 uncultured Occallatibacter sp.
TGGCGGACCAGCCCGCTCATCTGCACCGCGCGCGGCGCGCCCTCGTGGAAGTAATCCAGCCCGATCTCCCCGCAGGCGATCACCTCTGGCTCGGCGAGCAGCCGGTCCAGCTTGCCCAGAACCACATCATCAACCTCCGCCGTGTTGTGCGGATAGACGCCCGCGCTGGCGTAGAGCTTTGGGATGCCGTCCCGCCCATTGAACTCGCGGCAGACCCCCAGCGCCCCATCCATTCCCGCCGCCTGCTCGCCTATGCCAATCGCCAGCACCGCGCCCACACCCGCCTCCCACGCGCGCCGCAGCATCGCCTCGCGGTCGCCGTCATAGCGCGGACTGTCCAGGTGGGCGTGGGAATCGATCAGCAAAGTTATCTCCGTCTAGCTCAGTTCAAAGGAGATCGCCGGAGGATGCAGCACCTGCAGGCCAAGATGGTCTTCAAAGCCATCGAAATCGCTGTCTTTGTGCAGTAGTTCATGGCCTTCCTGGATGCAGAATGTTGCAATGAGGCAATCGATTGTGCTGCGAATGGTTACGCCCTTTTGCCGCAAAAAACGATAATTTTCAGATGATTGAATGGCCAGACGCGTGCCGCTTGTTTCAAAGACGTGGAAGTTCAACAGCCAATTGCAGGTTTTATCGGCTTCACGCTTGGTGTGAAAACCCTGCAAAACCTCGCAGAGAATGAGGCTGGATAAACCAATATCCTTGTTTTCAAGAGCAAAATTCAGCCATACGGTCTGCGCATTGGCTTTGTCATTCAGGTAATCGATCCAAACCGATGTATCGACAATGACCACGGGTGCAGCCTTTCACTTTACGAGACCTTTTTCATGGAAGAAATCCATGCGGAGAGCGAAGGGCCGTGCATTTCGGCCCGTTCCGCATTTTCCTGCCAGTTCATGAATCGGCCCTGACGCATCTCGTCCAGGTTTCCTTCCCATTTGACCTTGCCCCACAATTCGCGAATCCCCGCCTGGCGCTTGAGCTGCACGGCGAGGCGCAATGCCTCCTCGACCACGGATTTCTTGGTGGATTTGCCGCTCAAGGCCATGGCGCGGCCCATCAACTTGTCATCAATTTCAATATTCGTTCTCATCGGCAGTCATCTCCGGCCAATTCCCTTTTTTCACCAGCGCCGCGTGCCACTCGTCCAGACGGCCCTCGCGCTCGGCTTTCTTCCGGTCAATCTCTTGCAGGCGGAAGACTTCCTCGACCTTCTTTTCGTGGACCTTGAGTGCGACCAGCTTGCGCAGGCAGGCCTCGACCGCCGCTTTCTTGGTGGTGGTCCCGGTGGCCGCCATCGCCTGACGCATCAACTCGTCGTCGATGTCGATATTGGTCCGCATCACCGCGCCTCCCGATGTGTAAGATTAGCACGATTTATGTGTATGGAGCAACTGGGATCAGGGTTCAGGGGTCAAAGATCAGAAAAACACGCTGGTTGAGGTTCATGGACTCCCCGGTCTCAAAATCGAGACCGGGGCCACCCAGTCTTGGGGGATAGATAAGATTGCCAAAACTTAGGGATCGATACCAAACATCTCAATTTTACAATTGTACATAATGTAATGCACTTCACATAGGACTCGGTACCCAGAAAATAAGTCGCGAAAAGCAGTATGCAAATCTTCGGCCCATTTAAGAAGTACAGACTCATTAGCGAGAAATCGCTCAATCGGCCCGATATCGTCCCGGAGATGGAAGACGTTATTCCGGAATTCCCTCAACGTATCAGCATGCTGTTTTATCATTCCTCCTATCCAATCGGATTTCGGGATAAGTTCGCGGAAGTCTTCTGGACGATTATTCTGCAGTAAAAGTCGAAAACTAAGTTTTCTGAAGCCTTCGCATGTCACACCAAGAAAGCCAAGCCAAGTGCAGAAATAAATGCCATAATCGACAGTATCCTTCCGGCTTAAACGACCGTGCTGTTTGAACTTAGATTTAAGCTTGACGTAATTAGAGCGCATCAACTCGGCCGCGAGAAAATAATGTGCATAGAGCGTTAAGACCGGATCCTGATCTCGGTTGGGAAGGCTATCATGCATCAATCTGTCCTCGCTAAAGATGATACTCGCGGGTGCCCCCGGTCTCGACTTGAGACCGGGGAACCACGAACCCTATGCGAGCGAGTAGCGAGCCGCTGGCCCCACCGCAGGTGGCTACTTCAGCCGCGCGCCGAGGGGCACATCTTCCAGGAATCCGGCCAGCACCGGCGCGCCATCTTCCAGCGAAGCCGCCAGCAGCATCCCATTCGACTCCAAGCCGCGCATCTTGCGCGGGGCAAGATTGGCCACGATGATGATCTTGCGGCCAATGAGCTTCTCCGGCTCGTAGTACTGCGCGATCCCGGCGAGAATCTGGCGCTTCTCATAGCCCAGATCAACCTCCAGGCGTAGCAGCTTGTCGGCCTTGGGAACCCGCTCGGCGACGAGAATTTGCGCAACGCGCAGATCGACTTTGATGAAGTCGTCGATGGTGATGTGTTGCGGCTCGGCCACCTGCGGTGGGGCCAACTGCGGCTCCGCCGCAACCGGTGCAGCAGGAGCGGCAGCCTCCTTGGCAGCCTGCGCCACTGTTTCGTAGGCCAGGGCTTCATCCCCGGCCTGTACGCCAACTGAATCAACCGGGACATTATCCCAGAACTTTTGCTTTTCGGTTTCTTCGCTCACGATTGCCTCATTTTCCCTGCTCTTTGCAGCCGGAGCCGCAGCGGTTTTTTTTGCGGGAGGAGCAGCTTGCGGAGAAGGCTCCATCCTGGCCGCTGGCTCATTTGGGGAAACGGCCTTGCCGCCCGCGGCTTCAATTACGCTCAGGCTATTCTGCTCTTCGATCTTCTGCATCCGTTCCGCCGCATCCTTCTCGGCGCGAGGAAAGAGCGGCGCGGGTTCGCCAAACTTCGTTCCGGCCCGTAATCCGCCCCATGCAATCTCCGTCAAAAATGCATTGCGTGCGGCATCCGCAATCTCGCCCTGCCCAAGCTGCCGCCACACCTTCGCCGCCGACTCCGGCAGAATCGGATAGACCAGCGCGGTAATAATCCGAATCGCCTCGGCGGCCGTCGCCAGCACCCGAGCTTGCAGCTCCACGTGCTCCGCCTCAGGACGATCCACAGGCCGCTTCCACGGCGCGTTGGCCGTCAGGTAGCCATCCGTCTCCGCCACCAAAACCCACAGGCTCTTCAGCGCCTCGGAGAAGTTCATCTCGTCGAACTCCCGCCCGAAGGCCGCAATGGCGTGCACCGCACTTTCGCGCAGAGCGTCTTCTGCGGCGGTTGGAATGCCCGCCTCCGGCACCACTCCGCCGAAGTACTTGTGCACCATGTTCACCACTCGGCTCACCAGGTTGCCGTAGCCGTTGGCCAGGTCGGCGTTGTAGCGCTGGACCAGGGCATCGAAGGAAAAGCCGCCATCCTGCCCAAAGGGAATCTCGCGCAGCAGGAAGTAGCGCAGCGCGTCCGCGCCGAGCACCTCCAGAACCGTCTCGGCCCTCACGACATTGCCGCGCGACTTGGACATCTTGCCCTGGTCGAAGAGCAGCCAGCCGTTGGCCCGGACCGTGCGCGGTAGCGGAATGCCCGCGGCCATCAGAAACGCCGGCCAGTAGACGCAATGGAAGCGGCTAATTTCCTTGCCGATCAGGTGCATGTCTGCTGGCCAGAATTTTGCAAAGCGCGCCTGCTCCTCCGGCGCATCCGACCCGTAGCCCAGCGCCGTAATGTAGTTGGCAAGTGCGTCCAGCCAGACGTAGATCACGTGCTTCTCGTCGCCAGGTACGGGAATGCCCCATGAAAAACTCGTCCGGCTGACCGATAAATCCCTCAGGCCCCCGCGCACAAACGAGATCACCTCGCGGCGCGTGGACTCAGGCCCCATGAAGTCGGGGTTGGCTTCGTAGAACTCTAACAGTTTGCGCTCGAAGGCCGAGAGCTTGAAGAAGTAGTTCTCCTCGCTGACGGTCTCCGTCGCGCGTCCGCAATCCGGGCAGACCGTGCCGGCAGGGCCGTCAACGTACAGCTCGTCGCTCACGCAATACTGGCCCGTGTACGCGCCCTTGTAGATGAAGCCGCGATCGCGCAGTGTGGCGAACAGGTGCTGCACGCCGCGCTTGTGGCGCTCCTCGGTGGTGCGGATGAAGTCGTCGTAGGTGAGGCCCAGCCGATCCCACATGCCGCGCCACTCACCTGCAATAGCAGTGGCGAACTCCATGGGCGTGCGCCCGGCCTGCGCGGCGGAGCGCTCGATCTTCTGCCCGTGCTCGTCCGTGCCGGTCAGAAACCAGGTCTCGATGCCCAGCGCCCGCTTGCGCCGCGCAATGGCGTCGCAGAGGATGGTCGAGTAAGCGTGCCCCAGGTGAGGCCGCGCATTCACGTAGTAGATCGGTGTGGTCAGAAAAAAACGCGCTGAACTGGATGCGGGATTTGTCATAGGCTGGGTCATGGCTTCGTATTGCCCCTTGCCGGCGGGCAAAAGATAGAAGGCAATCCAATCACCATCTTACGGCATTTCCAGAAAGAACGGGGCCTCATCCGCGCCGATGCCGCTCGCCAACCCCGCTCGTTTTCTGATACACTTCCGGTCGTCCCCCTTTTTTAGGAGTTCCTATGGCTCTACTGAATCTCCGCCGCGTCCGGCCATTCGGAATGCGGCATTTTACCTGCGTTTTGCTCTGTTCTTGCCTCTGCGCGCTTCTCACCCCCGCCCTCGCCCAAACCTCCTCCGACTCGCAAACCCCCTCTGAATCGAGATTCGGCAGGCTGGCCAGCAAGTTGAACTATCGTAAAGTCGAGATTCCCGCGGGCGTCATGGCAGGTATGTTGCTGCAGAAGACCGATCCCGTCTATCCGCCCATCGCCATGGCCGCTCGCATTCAAGGAACAGTGGTTCTCCAAGCCGCCATCTCGAAATCCGGAAGCGTCGAAGACCTGCATGTCGTTACTGGGCAGGCCCTCTTGCAGGACGCTGCCCTCAGTGCCGTCAGAACCTGGCGCTACCGGCCCTACCTGGTTAACGGCGAGCCGGTGAAAGTTCAAACCACGATCAACGTCGTCTTTACGCTGGGCGTTCTGAGCGCCGCCCCCGCAGCTCCTGCCCCAGCCGCTCCTGTACCGGCCGCGCCCGCAACTGCGGAGCCAGCTCCTGCCATGCCGGCACCGGCCACGCCCGCAACTGCCGCGCCTACAGCACTCGCGCCTGCCGCACCCGCGCCCGCACCTGCCGCGCCCGTGCCTGCCGCGCCCGTGCCTGCCGCCCCCGCACCCGTCGCGCCCGCACGAGTCGCCGAAGCGGAACTCCTCACTCCAGTCATCGATGCTGCGGCCCAGTCGGAAACCATCGAGTTTGCCGCGTGGGAGGCAACCCTCAAAGCCGCAACCCCCAGCGCCTACAAGACTTTCTATCAGAGATTTCCCAACACCAACCGCATCAAGAAGACGACAGGCACGCTACGGGCACGATATTGGTTCAAAGTCGCTCAGCCCTTCGGCGATGACGGAAAGCACCGCGACGGCGTCATTGTCACCATCGATGGCATGAGTTTTACCGTCAGCCTCTCTCTTGACGAAGCGATTAAGCGTGGGGTCATCGGCGCTACCCCCGCCGCTCCCGATGCCAATCCCGACTCGCAAGGCAGAACCTTTAAACACATCTATTTTGAGGCGACCGAGGGAGGCGTCCTGGTAGGAAACCAGATCATCACGCCCCAGGACAACCTCAACACCACGCTCTTCCTCAGCGCGGACGGATCGCAATTGCTCGCCTGGGACCTGAGCACTTCGGCGCCGGACACGCATCCCTCAGCCGAGCCCACCATGACACAAGACGCCGACGGCAACTTCGCTTGTGGCCAGGCATGTCCTTAGGCTGGTCTCCCCGTTGAGCTTCATGAGATCCTTAGCACCTCCGCGTGAACGCAACTCCACGCGGAGTTGAAGAAGCGGGGTCCATCGGATCGCCGGACGGCGCGCCAGGGATTCTGTCAATTCCCCTCAGCTACAATGGAAGTTGGGCCAAGACCGAATCTTTCGCGCAATCCGCGCAACAAAAGCAAGGAGCATCAACTAGATGTCGATTCCCGCCACACAAATGCGTCCCGGCATGATCATCAAGCACAAAGACCAGCTGCACCTGGTCTTCAAGGTCGAGCACCGCACCCCCGGCAACCTGCGCGCCTTCATCCAGGCCAAGCTGCGCAACATCCGCACCGGGGCCATGTTCGAGGAGCGCTTCCGCTCCGCCGACGCCATTGAAAAGGTGGTGGTGGACGAGGTCTCGATGGAATTCCTCTACAACGACGGCGACGACTACTACTTCATGAACCCGGTCGACTACGAGCAGACCGTCCTCAAAGGCTCCACGCTAGGCGACGCTATCGAATACCTCACGCCCAACCTGCAAATCAAGGTCAGCTACCACGACGGTACGGCCGTGGGCATCGACCTGCCCGCCGCCGTCGAGCTGACGGTCGTCGAGACCGAGCCGGGCCTCAAGTCGGCCACCGCTTCGAGCGTCACCAAGCCCGCCAAGACCGAGACTGGCCTCGTCGTCCAGGTTCCCGCCTTCATCAACGAAGGCGAAAAGATCCGCGTCGACACCAGCGAGGGCGCCTACCTCAGCCGAGCGTAACGATTTGGGTGTAAGCTGATGTACCAGACAAGACAATGAACCGCATTGATTTTCAACATCTCGCCGAGTTAAGGCTAAAGGAAGCCAAGGCGCTGCTTGCCGCAGGATTTCCGGAAGGCGCATACTAACTTTCAGGGTATGCGGTTGAATGCGCCTTGAAGGCTTGCATTGCCAAGAGGACGCAGCAACACGATTTTCCCAATAAGAAACTGGTCAATGACAGCCATACGCATGATTTAGGAAAGTTGCTGGATCTAGCGGGATTATCAGACCTGTTGAAGAATGATGTTGCCAGCAATGTAGAACTGAAACTGGACTGGGAGACAGTTCGAGATTGGTCGGAGCAAAGCCGATATGAATTGTTCATAGGTGACCTGCGTGGCGGATTAGTGGAGGCGGAATTGTTGATTGATGCGGTGGAATCCGAGAAAGGAGGGGTGTTGCGATGGATCAAGCAGTCCTGGTGAACTTCGATATTGAAAATGGAAAAGAAGTGATTGATGCGCTGGATCGGGACGGCAAACCTCCCAACGTCGCTCTCTGGGCCAAAATTCCGGATTATGAGGATTGGAGACTGGTAATCGCTTCGGATCGTCTCGACCAATCGTCCTCTCGCTCTGGGTACACCGAAATCAATGCGGCCATGAAAAAGGCTGGAATATCGATTCACAGGCAGCCAACAATCTCCATGCGATCGATGGATAATCCGTTCATTCGGGATCTACGCCGCACCTTTGCCTCAGCTGCCGACACCTACGGAATGCGCTTGGGGGGTCAGATCTTCGGCGGCAAGTATTTGGAAGACGCCTTCGTCTATCGCATTCGCTGAGTTTCATCTAACTGCAACAGAAAGTATAATCATCCCCATCCCCTTCGGAGGTTCCCTCATGCCCGTTCCTTCCATCATCGCCGGCGCCGCCGGCGAGTTCGCCATCAACACTGGCTCCCTGCAAAAGGCTGTCGCCGATCTCACCCCCGAGCAATGGCTCGCCCGTCCCGGCGACCACTCGAACCACATCGCCTGGATCGTAGGCCACGTAATCTGGGCGCGCCATGCGCTCATCAACCGCGTGGGCGGCAGTTGGTCCTGCCCCGGACTGGAGCCCTTCGCCCGCTCCGCCAAGCTCGACGCGGGCGCCAGCTACCCGGCTCCCGAAGCGCTGCTGGCCCTCTGGCGTGACTCCGCCGCCGCGCTGGAGGCTACCCTGAGCGCTCTCACTCCCGAGGCGCTGGCCGCTCCCGCCCCTCCCGGACCGCCCAGCCCCGACGGCAAGGTCAGCGGTTTCATCAGCGTGCTGGCATGGCATGAAACCTATCACCTGGGCCAGATCGCCTACCTGCGCAGTTGGCTTGGCCACTCCGGCCTCTTCGGCTAACCACATATCACACAAAACAAACGGCCTCCGCTCGCCGGCGGGGGCCATTTTATTTCTGTGGAAAAATCTTGAAAAAAAGTCTTGCGTTGTAGATTTCTATATGCTACAGTCGGTAACATTATGGCGAGTAACACTACCTCTGATCACGATCCTGTGGAGTTGGGCGAACTGGAGCGGAGCATCCTCTCCATCGTCTGGCGACACGCTGAAATCACCGCCGAGCAGGTGCGCGACGCGCTGGGCCGCCCGCTGAAGGAATCGACAATCCGTACCGTCCTGCGTCGGCTGGAAGAGAAGGGCTACCTGGCTCATTCCATCGAAAACCGCACCTTTCTTTATCGTCCAGCGGAGTCGCGCCAGCGAGTCGCCGGCCGCGCCGTCAAACGCATCGTGGACTGGTTCTGCGAGGGCTCCGTTGAGGCGCTGCTGGTCGGCATGGTCGATTCCAAAGTGCTCAACCGCGCCGAGTTGCAGCGGCTGGCCGAGCGCATCGCCGCCGCCCAGCAAAGCGCCGCCGCAAAGGATGGCGCAGGCAAGGAGGCAAAATGATAATTTCCTCGCTGCTTGAAGCCGCATTGCGCACACTGCTGGTGGCGCTCACGGTGGGGGCTGGTCTGCGCCTGCTGCGCGTCTCGAATGTGCTGGCGCAGAAGAAGGCATGGTGCCTGGTGCTGGCCGCGGCTATTGCGATGCCGTTGCTGATGCGCTGGCAATGGCTCTCCGTCTCCGCGCCGATTCATCTGCCGGCGCCAACCTGGGGACAAAGCGCGAATTCACAACCTGTTGAAACGGCCGGCGCTCTCATCTCCGCACCGGCGCAAACAGCTCTTGCGAACTCCGATCCTGCGCCGCTTCCGGCAGTCCATTCTGTCACTCCGGACGCTGCGTCCTCCGCCGGATCAGCTTCCGCCATTTCAGCGCAATCGAAGCCGCGCTCGATGCAGATCGCCACTCTGCTTTGGTTCTTCTATTTTGGTGTCGGCCTTCTGTTGCTGATCCGCCTGCTCTACGGACTCATCGCAACAGTGCGGCTGTGGAGAACGGCCGAGCCGGTCTTCCTCGCCGCGAACTCTGATCTGGCGGCGGGGTTGCGCCTGCGTTCCAGCCGGAGAATCGTCTCGCCGGTCGCTATCGCCTCAGGCGTGGTTCTGCCCGCAGAATATCTGCAATGGGATCGGCAAAAGCTGCGCATCGTACTCGCCCACGAGCGTGCTCATCTTCGCCAGGGCGATTTCTACCTGCAAATTCTCGCCGGCCTCCATGCGGCTCTCTTCTGGTTCAGCCCGCTCTCCTGGTGGCTCAAACGCAAACTCTCCGATCTGGGCGAGGCCCTCAGCGATCGCGCCGGCCTGGAAGCCGCCGTCAGCCGCTCCTCCTATGCGCAGATCCTGCTTGAATTCGCGGCCCTGCCGCGCCCAGCCCTCCGCCCTTATCCATTAGGAGTTGCCATGACAAGTCATACCAGCAGTCTTTCGGATCGTATCGAGCGCTTCCTCGACGAATCGCGCTTCCATCAGGCCTTCGCCGGCAGCCGCCGTCGCGCGCTTCTGGCAGTTTTGCTCGTTCCCGCGGCAATCTTCGCCTTCACGGCGCTGATCCGCGTGGAAGCGGCTAGCCAACCCGCCGTCGCGTTGCAAGAGGCCCAGACAATTGGCCAGTCCACGCCGGAGATAGCGCCGCCGCTTCCTCCTACGCCGCCATCGCCCGCCACTGCCCCGCAACTGCCTCCACTGCCGGCGACTCCGCCGTCCGCATTTGCCCCACCACTGCCACCTCCTCCGCCAGGGTTTGAAGGCAGCCATCACATGAGTTATGGTCCGGGATATTCATACTCAAACTCAGACCACGGAGACTCGTACGCGCTGATCACCGGTCCAGGCGACAGTATTACCTTTTCCGGGGACTGGGACGACAATACGCGGGAGGAAATCGACCAGGCGCGCAAGCTGGCGCACGAAAAATTTCTCTGGTTCAAGCGGAACGGCAAGCCCTATTTCCTCGACGATCCAGCAGTCGTGGCACAGATTGAGGCCATGGACAAGCCGATGGAAGCGCTCGGCAAACAGCAGGAAGAGCTGGGCCGCCAGCAGAAGGTGCTGGGCAAGCAGATGGAAGAGTTGAGCCGCAAGATGAAAGAGGCCACCTTTCCCACGCCCGACATGAGTAAGGAAATCGACAACCTGGAAAAGCAAATGGCGAAGCTGCGAGACAAGCAGGGAAAGACCATGACCACCGATGAGTGGGCGGATTTCGAAAGCAAGCTGGGCAACCTGCAAGGCAAATTGGGAGAGATTCAGGGTGAAATCGGCGCCAAACAGGGCGCTTTTGGCGGAGAAATGGGGAAGCTCGGCGGCTTGATGGGAGAGCTGGGAGGGCAGCAGGGCCTACTTGGCGCGGAACAGGGAAGACTGGCGGAAGAGGCCGACCGCAAAATAAAGGCGATCATCGACAAGGCTTTGCAGGAAGGCAAGGCCCGGCCCATCGAGTAATCCTGGAATTCCGCAAATTATCGGAAAAACACGAAAAACCACCGCCGGTTGGCGGTGGTTTTCTTTTGGGCTGAGGTGAATCGTTCTTCCGTAGGGGTTCGGCGGCAACAGCCGTCATGGAAGGCCAGCTCTTCGTTTTTCGCTCTGGGTAAGCACCAGCGCAAGGATCGTACTCAACAGAACTCCATAGGCGACTGGGGCTTCCATCCCCAGTTTCCAGTGGAAAAAGAGCCAGGTTGACGCGCCATAGAAGTGGCCGAAGAGAAAGGCGAAGAGAGCGATCAAGGCGGGCGTCGAGGAAAGAACCGACACCAGCAGAAAAGCGAACGCCAGGTAAAACAGCTCGTAGAGCACGGAGGCTGTCCAGCCCCAGAGCATGAAAATGAGGAAGAGCCGGTCTGCCTCTTGCGCCGTCTCGGGATGAAGCCAATAACTGGCGGGCTGGCCGAGAAGCGTCACTGCGAAGTCGAGGAAGATGGCCGTAAGCATCACCCAGCGAAGCCGCTTGACGGTATAAGCGGCCGCGCCGGCCTCTGGAAATGCCGCGCCGGCCAAGGCTAGGCCCAGCAGAGCGCCGTAGAGGGCGAAGGCTGGCATGCCAAGATGCCAGCGAACACACAGCCAATTGGCCGCGCCAAAGAAATGCCCAAAGAGAATGGCAAACGCCGCCACCAGCGCCGCCATCCGGGGAAGCATCGACACAATGAGGAAGGCCGCCGCCAGATAGGCCACGCTGGCGGCAAGATAAGCCAGCCAGCCGTGGCCAAGAAAGAAGTCGAAGGTGGGATTGGTGGGGTTGGCAATAGACATGCCATCGCCGCGAATCGCGGTCTCAGGATGATGCCAATAACTCTCCGGCTGGCCGGCGAGTGTGTTGATCATGCTGAAGAGCATGGCTGCGAGCATCACCCAGCGCAGCCGCCTGACGATTGGGTCGTGGGTGAATTGGACCATGACCGTATCGTAAAGCCCCCATCTGCCCCGAAAGAGAAAAACCACCGCCGGTTGGTGGTGGTTTTTCTCTTATATCATAAATCTGCGGGTGCCCCAGGTCCCGTTTTAAGAACCTGGGATCGATGAACCCAAACAACCCTCTCCGTTACACCCCTCCTTCCGGCAGCATCACCAGCCTGGCCTCCAGCAGGGCTTCGATGGTATCCAGCGCCTCCAGCGTTTCATGCGAAACCGGTGCGTCCACCTGAACCACAGCCAGCGCCTTGACCGGCTTTTCGCCCGTCCGCTCGCGGCCCAGCGCAAAGTTGGCGATGTTGACGCCGTGCTGGCCCAGGATGGTGCCGATCTTGCCGATCACGCCCGGCACATCCAGGTTGCGGCAGACCAGCAGGTTGCCTTCGAGCGGCGTCTCAATGTCGATGCCGTCGAACTCCAATAGCCTCGGCTGCTCGCCGTGAATCACCGTGCCCGTGGCGCGGCTGGAGTCCTTGGCTGCGTGCAGCTCAATGGTCAGCAGGCTGGCCGCGCCGCCGCGATGATTCTCCGCCTGCTTTTCCTCGTGAATGCGAATGCCGCGGCTGGCAGCCACGCGCGTCGCATTGATGTGGTTCACGTTCTCTGAGCCTTCCAGCAGCCCGGCGATGGCCGCATTGCGTACCAGGTCGGTCTTGCCCTCGGCCAGCGTGCCGCCATAGACCAGAGCGATCGACTCGATGCCGCCCAGTCCGGCCTGCGCCATGAACGAGCCCAGCCGCCCGGCCAAATTGACGTAGGGCGCCAGCACTACGTACTCCTCGTGGCTCAGTGACGGCAGATTCACCGCATTCTGCACCACGCCCAGCTTGAGGTAATCGCGCACCTGGCGCGCAATCTGGATGCCCACCGCCTCTTGCGCCTCGTTGGTCGAACCGGCGATGTGCGGCGTCAGAATCACATTGTCCAGTTCCGCATAGGGCGAGTCCTTCAGCGGTTCATGAGCAAAGACATCCAGGGCCGCGCCGGCCACCTGCCCGCTCTTGAGAGCCTCCACCAGTGCTGCGTCGTCGATCAGCTCCCCGCGCGCGCAGTTGATAATGCGCGCGCCCTTCTTCATCGCGGCCAGCGCCTTGGCGTTGATGATGCCGACCATCTGCGGGGTCAGGCCCGCGTGTAGCGTGAGGTAATCGGAGCCAGCGAGAAGCTCCTCCATGGAGACGACTTTGATGGCGTTTTCGCGCGCCACCGCGGGCGAGACAAAGGGATCGCAGCCGATGATCTCCATGCCAAAGCCCCTGGCCCGCCGGGCAACTTCCAGGCCAATCCGTCCCAAGCCAAGAATCCCCAGCGTCTTGCCGCGCAGTTCCATGCCTTGCAGTATCTTCTTCTCCCACTTGCCGGCGTGCATGGTGGCGTTGGCCATGGGCAGCTTGCGCGCCAGCGCCAGCATCAGGCAGATGGTCAGCTCGGCCACGGCGACCGCATTCGCGCCCGGCGTGTTCATCACCACAATGCCGCGCCGCGTGGCCGCCTCGGCGTCGATGTTGTCCACGCCCACGCCTGCCCGGCCAATCACCCGCAGCTTGGGCGCGTAGCTCATCAGCGCATCGTCGGCCTGCACCGCCGAGCGCACCACCAGCGCATCGGCGTCGGCCAGGGCAGCCGGCAAACCCTCCGGCAGTTGGTCGTGCGTCAAAACTTCCCACCCCGGCTCGGCTGCAAAAACGGCCAGTGTCGCCGGAGAAACCTTCTCTGCCAGAACGATCTTCATTCTCTCTCCTTTGTCCTTTTGCCCTGCTTCGTACTCGTCAAAGCGGATGCCTTCCTTCTCGCACAGCATCTCGAAGATCCGCACCACCGCCGCGTGCGGCTTGCCCTCATCGCGCTCGTACTTGGTGAGCGAATTGGCATGAACCCCCAGCCGCTCCGCCATCTCGTATTGAAAGAGGTCAAGCTGCTTGCGCGCAATCAGCAGCTTCTCCCCAAAAGTCAATTCAGCCATGTATAGTGCTCCTTGCTGGTAGCTGTCAGCTATCAGCTTTCTGCCGTCAGTAAAAGCTGATAGCTGAAAGCTGACGGCTGATGGCTGAAAAACTAGCTCTTCGCCGCCTTCGCAAAGACCTCCTGCGCCGCCGCCACGCCCTGCCCGAAGACCACCTGCAGACCCAACACATCCTTGGCAATGTGTTCCATCGCGCCCATGAACGCAATCGTATCTAGGAAGTCGAAGAAGCCCAGGTGCGCCACGCGGAAGATCTTGCCCTGCATCGTGCCCTGTCCGTTGGCCGTCACCAGACTGAACTTGGCCTTCAGAGCCTTCACCACCACGCCCGAATCCATCCCCTCCGGCACGGCCACAGCCGTCGCCGCAGCCGACGGAGACGCCGGCGCAAAGAGCGTGAACCCGAGAGCCACGAGGCCAGCCCGTGTCGCCGCCGCATTTACCTGCGCATTGTCGATCAGCGCGATGCGCCCCTTTTCCAGATCGCCCCCCGCCTGCCCGGCAATGTAATCCAGCGCCGCGCCCAGGCCGGCAATCAGCGCCACGGCGGGCGTATACGCGCTCTCGCCCTTGACGGCGTTCTTGCGCTCCTTGCGCAGGTCAAAGTAGTAGCGCGGATTCCTGGCCGCGTCCATCGCCTTCCACGCCTTCTCGCTGACGCTCAGGTACGCCAGCCCCGGCGGAATCATCACCGCCTTCTGCGAGCCGCCAATCAGAATATCCACGCCCCAGCCGTCCACGTCGAAGGTCTGCGTGCCCAGGCCGGTGATGCCGTCCACAATCAGCAGCGTGTCGGTGCCCTTGACCAGCGCGGCCACCCCTTCCACATCGTGGCTCGCCCCGGTCGAAGTCTCCGAGGCCTGCATATACACGGCTTTGTGCTCCGGCTTCAGCGCCGCCTTCACCTCGGGCAGATCGAAGGTCTCCCCGTAGGGCTTCTGAACCACATCGACCTCGCAGCCAAAGGCCTTGGCCAGATCCACCCAGCGCTCGCCAAACTTGCCCGCCGTCAGCACCAGCACCCGGTCGCCCGGAGACGTCAAGTTCGAGACCGAAGCCTCCATCGCGCCCGTGCCGGAGCACGACAGCAGCAGCACGTCATTCTGTGTGCCGATAAAGACCTTCAACTGCCCCAGCACCTTCAGGAACAGCGCGCGAAACTCCGGCGTACGGTGGTGAATGTCGGCCGCCGCCATGGCAAATTGTGCCGCGGGAAGCAGCGGTGTCGGACCGGGTGTGAACAATCGCGTCTTGCGAATCATGGCTCTCTCCTCGATTTCTGACGGGGCCTGCCGGGGAAGCCGAAGCCTCTTTACATTCAATCCGAGGCCGGACAGGTTCTTCTCAACCTCGGAGCGGCTCCACTTCCCCACGGCCATCCATCAATCACAGAATACACAACTTTGTGGATTTTGTGGATTCTATTTCTGTGGAAAACTCCCCAATGTCCAAAATCGGCGCATTTTCACACCGAAAAACCCTCAAAGACGCAGTTATACCCTTGACGGCATATCACCTTGAAGATATATTTCATGAAGAGCAGCCTCACTCGCGTTTGCAGGTTGAGCCGGCAATGAACCTGCGAACTCGCTAACTTGCCAACTCCCGCGAAGCGGGTGCTAACTTGCGAAATAGTTAACCAGTCCTCGTGAGTATTGACAAAAAGAGGGAGAACTCCCAACTCTCAACCAGCTTTGTTTATAGGGTGAGCGAAATCATGGCTACAAAAAATGGAAAGATATTCGCAGGACGCATTCGTCGGAGCGTCGAGGAAGCAGCGGTCGTGATGAAACTCTATCAACTCCGCGAAGCCCGCAATCTGACCCAGGTCAATCTGGCCAAGGTTCTGGAGATCAATCAAGGCGCCGTGTCGAGGGTGGAGAAGCGCAGGGATATGTATCTTTCAACCCTGCGGAGTTATATTGAGGCCATGGGCGGGCAGCTCCAGATCAAAGCCATCTTCCCCGAGGGTGAGGTCGAGATCGAACAGTTTGAAACCCTGGCCGAGCCCGAGCCGGACGCGCTGGAAACCGCGCAAACGTAGAGAGCCTCAGTGTAAGTCCGGTTTTGTATCAGGGCATGACTGGTAAGTCGGGGTGTTAGAGCCTACCCGTAAAATGCGATTTGTAGCGCCGCTCTCGAGAGCGGCTGTCGTGCAGGTCTCCAGACCTGCACCCATAGTCGCTGGCGGCTTGGAAGCCGCCATTACAGCCTGTCTGGAAACCGGCGCTACACGTTGCGGATATACCTATGTTGATCTGGATCGCCAAGCCGGCCGCGCCCGGTACCCCATGGAACGAGCCTACCCGTAGTACTGGAAATGCTTCCAGAACTCCGGCCAGGGGGCACGGATGTTGCGGCAGACGTAGACCTGGTCGCGGTCGCGGAAAGTGTCGTTGACGACTCCATAGGGATTCCACAGATGTGCGGCGTCCTGGCAGGAGGCGAAGATCTGCTTGAGCTCGCCTGGCATGAAGCCAACGGCAATCACGGTCTGGGGCGGAGGATCGCCATAGCCGCGGAGCCAGTTGGAGTTCATTCCGCTGATGGCGCGGGGCAGGCCGTAGGCGCGGCCGTAGAGGTTTACGGCCCCGGCTTCGCCTTCGTCGGCAGCCATCACGCCTACACCGGCGCGATCGGCGGCGGGGAGGGAATCGCGAACCTGAGCGACGGTGCGGGCGAGTTCCGGCCAACCGATCTGCATGTTGAATTGATGGACGACTGCGTCCTGAACGTGCCACCACGCGGAATTGATGGGGGCAAAGGGGAGGATGAGGGAGGCGAGGCACAGGCCGCCGATGCCGAGAGTTCTCCAGGCCGCACGTAGTATCCGCGACTGCCTTGGCGCGGGAAGCGACCTGAGCCACTTTTCGCCCCAGGCGGCGCCGGCGGCCAGCAGCATGGGATAGGCGGGAGCAAGGTAGTAGTCGCGCCCGCGAGCAGCCATGAAGGCAACGAGGGTGAGAAGGTACATCCAGCCGATCATGCGCCACGGCTTGCCCTCGGGGCGGCGAAAGACAAACCACAGGCCTGCCAGGCAGAGCGGCACTGTGACAGGGTTGAGGACTTGCCAGAGCTGGCTCAGGAGGAAGTAGTCCGTGCGTCCCAGGCCGATGTCGCGGGCGTGGATGCTGCGCATCCAGGCAAGGCTGACAAAGTGGTGCTGGTACTGCCACCAGAGGTTGGGCGCAACGATGAACAGAATCAGCGCCACGCCGCACCAGAACCAGGGGCTGCGGAAGTAGCGGCGGTTCGGCGTCAGCAACATCGCGCCCAGAAGGGCGGCGGCAAAGAATGCCATGGTGTACTTGGTCATGAGTCCGAGGCCGATGAAGGCGCCGATCCCAAGCCACCAGCGCGCGTTGCCGCTTTCCAGCAACCGCACCACGCACCAGGCCACCGCGACCCACCAAAGCAGGTCGAAGGACATATAGGACATGAACGAGCCGGTGAAGAAGACGGCCCCTCCGATGCTGGCCGCAAATGCCGACACCAGCATGGCCTGGCGGCTGCCGCCCATGGCGCGCGCCATCAGCCCGGTGAGCACGGCCATGAGTCCGCAGGCGATGGCGGCGAAGAGACGAAAGCCTATGAGCGATGTCCCGAAGAACACGAGCTCGATGCGGCCCAGCAAGGCGGTCACCGGCGGGTATACGACGTATCCCCACTCGAGGTCGCGCGCGTTGGAGTAGGTGAGCAGCTCGTCGCGGTGGAATCCGTAGCGCGCGCCTGCGATGAGATGGAGCACGGTGAAGGCGAGGCCGAGAAGCCAGAGAGCGGCGGTGTCGCTCGAGAGAATCCGGCGCAGGTGAGATGAAGCGTGCATAGTCCCTCGATTGGGAAGATGGATTTGTGGGCTAGTATACCGTGAACGGAGAGCGGGCGCTGGGATGGCTGTAAAGCCAAGTGCCCCAGATCTTGATATTGGGATCTGGGATACCACGAACCCTCAGCGAGCGATCAGCGAGCTGTGGCTCCTCCGAAGATCGCAGGGACCGGGAAATCTTCGGATTAGAATGAAGGATATGAGCGAAGCAATCTCTCTCGAAGCCCAGGTCAACCAGCAGGTCATTCTCGCGATGAAGGCCCATGATGCGGTCCGCACCACCACGCTGCGCCTGATCAAGAACGCCCTCAAAAACAAGTTCATTGAGAAGCGCGAGGCGCTAACTCCCGCCGAGGAGCAGCAGGCCCTGGCCACGATGATCAAGCAGCGCCGCGACTCCATCGACCAGTTCACCAAGGGCAACCGTCCGGAACTGGCCGCCGCCGAAGCCGCCGAGATCGTCGTCATTGAGGAGTTCCTGCCCAAGGCCCTGGACGAAGCCGCCCTCGCCGCCCTGGTCGCCGAAGCCGTCGCCGGAGTTGCCGCAGCCATCGGCCATGCCCCCACTCCCAAGGAGATGGGCGCGGTGATGAAGTCTGTCCAGGCAAAACTCCAGGCCGCCAGCCTCCGCGCAGAAGGCCGCACGGTCAGCGAATTCGTGAAGAAGGCGCTGGCCGGATAGGAGAACTTCTCAGGCTGATTTATCGCGGATGTTAGCCGTTGCCATGCCCAATTCGCGCCAGGAATTCATCCAGCACTTCCCGGTCGATGGCTTCGGACATTCGAGCTTCTCCGGTGCGCGGAGCGCGGGGATCTCGCACCACAAACGACAGGCCGACGCCGTCGTTGCCCCAGCGATTGACACGGGTCAGCAACGAGATCGAAGCCTCCGGACCCATTCCATCGGGGTCTGCCTTCCTCAGCGTCATCTGCACCAGCGTGCCGGGATACCAGCGTTCCTCGGTCACAATATACATTCCCGTAGAACTGATATTCCGAATGGCGTGCGGCTGCGGAGCGCTGCCGGTCCAGAAGTAGGCAGCCAGATCGGGCACCGCTGCCCGCAGAGTCTTTCTCGGTTCTGGAGGTTCCGGAGACAAAAGCCGCTGCAGCCAGCTCTTCGGTTTGCTTTGGTTCTTCTTCCACGGCTCAGCCTGGCTAACCCCCTGAGCTGGCTGAGGTGCGGCAGGCGCCACGATGGGGCTATCCAATACAGGCAGTGGAGCGGGAGCGACTTTTACGACCGGCTTCTCCTGCGCGCCAAGCGCTTCTTGCACGACGCTGGCAGAGGCGTCTGGACCGAAGAGCCGAGCCAGTTCATTCTCAACCTGCTCGACAGGGCCGAAGGCCACTTGATCGCCCGGCTGGGTATGCGATGCATAAATCGAGTGGACGGGCAGAGCCAGTACGCTGGCCGCCGGCGGACTCGAAGGGGAAACTTGAAAGGTGGGGAAGAACTCGACAGCCTCAATGACCCGGCATTCCGCGTCCAGATAAATTAGATCGAGCGGGACCGGCACTTCCGTGGCAGGGATTCCCTTGAACGGGATCATCCATAGCCCCGCGCCGGATTTGGGGGTGAGCATCGGCAAACGATCGGCGAGGCTCGCATAGGAATAATCGCCGCAATCGACCTCGACGCCGAGAATGTATCCCCTGGTCCGGTTGTAGGCGCATCGGGTTCCCGGCTCTGCGTAATCCTCCGCCTTTGACGAATTATCATCAGGCAGATAAGGGATTCCGGTTTCGCGCGATTTGTCCACTGCGGCTCTCCTGTCTAGATTCACCGCTGTCGTGGCGTCCACATTCATTCCCCTCTATCGACGATTTTGACATATTTCTTGAGTTTTTTGTGAGCAATATCTGAGGATTGGCGAGCAAATTGCTACATTCTGGTAATAGGTAACCAAAATCTTAGGTACCTAGTGAACCGAGCATTGGTTTCAGCGGCAGTGCCTCTCTGACCCTCCCTGACGGAAGAAGAGGGATCTGTGCCCTGCATGGCGATGTGCGCTTCTGGGGAAAAGGTGTATCTCTCAGCAACTGGCAGGCCGGGGAACTCTTCGTGGTTTGACTCGACAGCCCGGCTGCTTCCGTTAGTCTATACTATGTTGCCGGCGACCATGGATCGCCGGCAACTATTCTTTTTTTCCTATTCCCTGTCTTAAAACACTTCCGAAGGGCCATCCGGCGGCGGCAGATGCTTGAGCAGGCCCAGTTCGCCGGCCAGCCGCTCCAGCCGGATGCGCGTGGCGGCCGAGGGAGGCACCAGCGGCAGGCGGACATGGTCCGTCGTTCGGCCCATCAGCGCCAGCACGGTCTTCACCGGGCAGGGATTGGAGTCCCAGAAGTTGGCGTCGATCAGCCGCGAGAAGCGGCGTTCCAGCTCACGGGCCTCGGCCCAATTACCGCTGAGCGCCGCGCGGATCATGCGCCCCATCTCGGCGGGAATCTCGTTGGCGGCCACGCTGATCAGTCCCTGCGCGCCCACGCCAATCGCGGCCAGAGCCAGGTTGTCGTCGCCGCAGAAGACCTTGAAGCCGCGGGGCAGCGAGCGAACCAGATCGGCGATCTGCGGCAGCCTGCCGCTGGACTCCTTGACGGCCTGAATGTTGGGCGCGGCCTCGGCCAGCCGCACCACCGTCTCCGGCTCCAGGTTCACCCCGGTGCGCCCCGGAATGTTGTAGAGCGCCACCGGCAGCGGGGCAACGGTCCTGGCCAGAGCCAGGAAGTGCTGGAACTGGCCCTCCTGCGAGGGCTTGTTGTAGTAGGGATTGGCCGACAGCACCGCTTCCACGCCGCGGATCTGCTTCAGCCGGCTGGCGTAGCGCAGCAGCGTGCGCGTCGAGTTGTGGGTGCAGCCGGCCCACACCGGCACCCGCCCGGCCGCCGCCTCGGCCACCACGCAGATCGCCATCAGCCACTCGTCCTCGTCCAGTGTGGCCGCCTCGCCGGTTGACCCGCAGGCCACCAGAAAGTCGATCCCCGACTCGATCTGCCAGTTCACCAGCGCCTGAAGCGCAGCCTCATCAATCGATCCATCCGCCCGGAAGGGCGTAACAATCGCAGTACCGCAACCTGTGGTCTCCATAATAAGAAAAGTGTATAACGAAACCGCGGCGTTGAGCGCTGCTTGCGGGCAGGTGGCCCTGGTCTCATATAGCTGCTGTCAAGCCGAGGGTGCCCCCGAGCCTGTACTGAGCGAAGTCGAAGTATCTCTCGCTGTTGGGGACCGGGGATGTCGAGCAGCCGCGAAGAGAGAACGCTGGCGGACGCGCTCCAGAGTGTCTTCAAAGATATCCATGGCCGCGCCCGGCAACATGTAGCTCCGGCGACGATAGCAACTGAAGGTGAGAAAGTGAAACTCTCCGGTTTGTCGATAGCGGATATGCGCGCCTTTCATGCGGTAAAACTACTCCGCTTGCGAGTCAATTGAGAATAGATGTGCCGTACCCTCCCCGGTCCCCAAAAGCGAGCGACCGGGGCCACCCTAATCGTTTTTTAGAAATCTCACCGGAACCGGGGTCACCCGCCACCCTCGGCGGGGGTAAACATCGTCATCGAGACTGGGGCCGCCTCGCCGTTGATGGCCGAGGCCAGCGATGCGGCGATGGTGGAAGGCGTAGAGCATGCGCCGAAGTTGACGGTGACCGGCGTGCCGCTGATGGTGGCCGTGACGGCGGCGGGTGGCCCTGGCCTCACACAGCATTGTATCTAGTCGAGGGTGCCCCCGGTCCCTCGCAGTTGGGGACCGGGGAGGGAGAATCGAATTGCCGATAGCGCATCCACTCAGGCAGTTTCCAGCCTCTCTCACAGGCTGTCCATTCCGATTCGATTTCTACGGTTCCGCGCATGCCCGTTTGATAGTGGCGATAGCTTGACCATTGCCAGTCCTCTGGTTTTGCCACCAGCCCTCGCCGAACCGGGTTCCGATGGATGTAACGCAACTTCTCCACGAACTTCTCGTGGGTGGAAATATTGAAATCATAATAGTGCGCCTGCCAAAAGGGTCTTTCGCGGCTGCGCATCGAGACCGACAGTTTGAGGGCCTGAACGGTTCTGGATAAAAGCCCGCGCTGAGGCTCGTTGACCAATAGATGCACATGCTCCGGCATGACCACGTAACCAGCAACTGTAAAAAGATAGCGCAGCCGAACACGCTCCAACGCATCTTCAAAAAGCTCCATGGCCGCAATCGTCGAGAGATAGGGCCGACGGCGGAAACTGCTGAAGGTGAGAAAGTGAGACTCTCCGGTTTGCTGATAGCGGATGCGCGCGCCGTTCATACGGTAAGAATACTCCGCTTACAAGTCAATTAAGAATCGATGTGCCGCACCCTCCCCGGTCCCCAAAAGCGAGGGACCGGGGGCACCCTCAGCGGGGTTGGGGAGAACTATCGAGACCGGGGCCACCCGCCGGAGAAGACATTCGAGTGCTGCCACTGGCCCGCGCCGTTAATCTCCGTCACTTGATCGCCGCCCAGGTCCACAAGATACCTCGCAGTCAGTGTATACCCCGAGCTGAGCGGCGGCGCGCAGAGAGGTGTGATTCACCGGAGCGGCGCTGATGGTGGTCTTGGCGATGCGCGCGCCCTCGGTGTCCCGTCATACGGGACAATATCAAATTCGCGCATGACGTCAGCAACACCATTCCACCCAAAAGTGGTGATCTGGCTTGCACCAATTCACATAAAACCGGACAGTTGCAGATCACCGCTTTCTTCGAAACCGGTAACCTGTAGCTGTTCATTTGGGGGGTAAACCGGCTGCATCCAGCTTCACAGTTTGCACAAACCAATCACTTGAAACGCATCGCTTTACCGGCCTTTGCCCCTGCTCAGAACCACTGATGAATCAGTTGCGCGTACCAGAGCACGGGAGCGGCCAGCAGCAGAGCGTCGATGCGGTCCAGCACGCCGCCGTGGCCGGGGAGCAGGCAGCCGGAGTCCTTGACGCCGGCCGAGCGCTTGAGAGCGGATTCGGCCAGATCGCCGACCTGCGCGGCAACGTTGACCAGGACAGCAAGGCCCAGCCAGTACCAGAGGTCTTCCGGGTACGAGAGCCAGGCCTTGTCCCACATCTCGAAGAGCCTGGCTAAGCCGAGCAAAGCTCCTGTAATCAACAGGCTGCCGGCCAGCGAACCAAGCGTGCCCTCCCAGGTTTTGTTGGGGCTGAGCGAGGGGGCCATCTTGTGGCGTCCCCAGGCGCGGCCCACGTAGAGGGCGGCAATGTCTCCGGCCCAGACCACGCAGAGCAGGAAGGCGACCAGAGAAGGTCCATTGGTCTCTTCGCGCAGGGCAGGCACGGTCACCAGCGTCATGCCGACGTAAAAGAGGCAGAAGATGGCGGTGGAGGCGTCGGCCAGCATCTGTTCGACGGGGCGGAAAAAGGTGCAGTAGACCAGCAAGGCCAGGCTAAGAATGCCGAGAATGGCGGCGATCTGGTCTCTCTGGTCCCAGGCGAAGTTGGCGGCAAAGAGCGCGGCAATGGCCACCAGCACGGCGACGCGCGGCGGGTTGGCTCCGGAGCTTCTGGCCAGGCCGAGGAACTCCCATGCGGCCAGCGCAGCCACGGCGGCAACGCACAAACAGAGAAGCCACCGGGGCCCGAGAAAGATCAGAGGCAGGACCAGCGAAATGAGGATGAGGGCGGTGATAAATCGTTTCATTTAAGGTTGAGAATACACCGTCAGGGCGTGGGTTGGCACCGGCGCACCGGCCGGCAACCCGCTGATTCCGGTTCAAGGGAAGCGCATTTTGTTCGCAGGGACGGAGCCTCAGGCGTGCTTTTCGCCGTTAGAGCGCAGCCAATGCAGGAAGGCTTCCGGGGCTCCGCGCTGGGCCATGGCTTCCTTGAGCCGGAAGCGCAACTGCTCGGCGGTGCGCTTGGCGCGGGCTGCTGGGTTTACTTTCCTGGGCGCTTCTTCCACCGCTATTTTAGAGTTTTCCAATGTAAATCCCTCCACGAACTCTACTTCGTCAGAAACTATCAGTGAGATCATGCCTTCGTCTATAAAAAGCTTCATGACGGCAATCGGAGGTAATCAATTGGTCGCGATTCGGATACGCTCAGGATTCTCTTCCACCTGGCCGACGTTGTCGCTGAGGCCGCCGTAGCGGCGCTCGCGGCGCTGGTAGTCGGCCATGGCTTCAAGCAGATGGATGCCGCGGAAATCGGGCCAGAGGCGCTGGGTGACGTAGATTTCGGTGTAGGCGATCTGCCACAACAAATAATTGGACAGTCGCATCTCGCCCGAGGTGCGGATTAGCAGGTCGGGGTCGGGCATGTGCGCCGTATAGAGATGGCGATGAATATCCTCTTCGCTGATGTGGGCCGGGGAGATGTGCTTGTGCTTCATCTCGGCGGCTAGGGCGCGGAAGGCGTCTACCAGCTCTGAGCGGCCGCCATACTTCAGAGCTAGAGTGAGAGTGGTGCCTGTGTTGTGCGCTGTGGTCTCCTCGGCCCAGAGCATCCTTTCCTGGACCTCGGCGGGCAACTCGTGGGTGCGCCCGATGTACTTCATGCGCACGTTGTTGTCCATCATGCGCTGCACGTTGGCATCGAGATAGGTCTTGAGCAGGCGCATGAGGAAGTTGACCTCGGCGCGGGGGCGTCGCAGTTCGTTTTCGACAGAAAAGGCGTAGAGTGTCAGCCAGGGTAGGCCGATGCGCGAGGCGGTTTCCATGACCAGTTGCACGCTGTTGGCCCCCTGCTGATGGCCGATGAACCGCTTTAGCGAGCGGCTTCCGGCCCAGCGGCCGTTACCATCCATGATGATGGCCACGTGCCGGGGCAGAGTCTCCGGCTTGAGCGTCGCGTAGACAGCGCGCTCCTCGGCGGATAGCTCATCGATGCGCAGCGTGGGGGATGCGATCAAAGAAATTGCCTCTTCATAAACTCCGGCGCAGCAACTTGCCGGCGCTGGATGCAAGAGCATTGCACCATCGACCGTAGCACAAGCGCCGATGCGCCGCAATGATTCCGCGCACTTGGATAGCGGGCTTAAGCCGAGCGCCGGTGGCCTGTGGCCATGTCGCGCGCCGCGCCGTAGACGAGCGAGCGATGCAGCGGGTCCAGTTGCGGCAACAAGGCGGCAATTTCGGCCAGCAAGGGATCAGCCAGGATCGACGCCACTTCGTCGTCGCGCTGGCTGCGGGCGTCCTTGACCAGTTGACGCACATCCACGCCCAGCGCCGCGGCCAGCCGCTCCAGCGAACCCAGGGTGGGAATGGCCTTGCCATTTTCGATCTTCGAGATGTAGGTGCGGGGCACCTGCATGCGCCCGGCCAGTTGGCGCTGGCTGAGGTGGCGCGCGCGGCGAATCTCCTTGACCTGGCCGGCCACCTTCAGGCCGGCTTCGGACGAAGGCTCCGCAGGCTGGGAGTCCACCGGGACGGGTCCGGGGCGGACGGGCTCCTGAATCTCCAGGGGCCGGCGGCACTTTCTGCACAGGCCATTGATGGTTTTGAATTGGATCATCGTGCAGAAAGTGCAGCGCACAACTTCGCGCACTTCCGTGCTTTCAGGGGTAGTCGCCATGGGTGGTGTGCGGAGTGCCAGAGCAGGGACTCCGGGATGCTTCTCAGCACCACGATATTTGTTACGATCAACGAGATGAACCATAATTGTCAAGTGAAAACTTGGGTACAATTCCAAGTTTCACCTATCATACCCCTAAGAGGACCTAAGAAACCAGGAAAAACACGAACCAAGCTGTGCAATACGAGGGCGAGGGAAGAGATGAGCGACTGCACCAGGAATGATGCAACGGGCGGCGAGTCCAGCTACGGACGCGCGCAGGCCTGGCAACTGCTGACCGAGTGGACCCAGAGCGAGAATCTGCGCAAGCATGCGCTGGGGGTTGAAGCCTGCGTGACGGCGATGGGCGAGGCCGAGGCCGAGCGGCTGGGGTTGGGCGAGCCGGAGCGCGCCGCGCTGGTCGAGCTCTATTCGACGACGGCCCTGCTGCACGACTTCGACTACGAGTGCCATCCGTCAGCCGCCGAGCATCCGTTTGTCGGCGTGCGCGAGCTGGAGCGGCTGGGCTGGCCGCAGGAGCTGCGCACCGCGATCCTGGGCCACGCGCAATACAGCGGCGTGGCGCGCGAGACACACTTGGCGAAGGCACTGTTTGCCTGCGACGAGCTGGCCGGCTTTCTGACCGCCTGCGCGCTGGTAAAGCCGACCAAGACGATTGCCGACGTTGATGTGGCCGGAGTGCGTAGGAAGATGAAGGACAAGGCCTTCGCCCGCGGCGTGAACCGCGAGGACATCGTGCAGGGCGCGGCGGAACTGGGCGTCGAACTGGACGCGCACATCGGCTTTTGTCTGGAGGCTATGAAGCGGCGGGCTGGGGAGTTGGGGCTGTAAAAGCCAGAGCGGATGTAATCTTTGCCCATGATCATCAAGTAAATACTGCCGTCGCCTGACCCCATCCGCTCGTGATGCGCGGCGAGATCTCCGAGCTGACCGGGATCTTCATCGCCGTTCTGGGCGGATTCAATCGTAGTTGAAATCCTGACCTACCAGCCGCGCTCCTTCCGCAGTAAAATTCCCTGTGAGAGGCAGTGACCCGAATCACCGTACACGCAAGGCAAATCTGCGCTACGATAAGTTGGTTCGCGCATGGATCTTGGCTCCCTTAATATGAAACCCGGTCCGGCGCGCGAGGAATAACTTTATGGCCCGCTTCGATCAGATACTCGTCCAATCCGCCAACGGGGTCAAGACCATTACGCTGAACCGGCCGGAGAAGCGCAATGCGCTCTCGCTGAAGCTGATTGAGGAGCTGACCGTGGCTTTCGACGAGGCGGAGAGCTGCGCCTGCGGGGTGGTGATTCTGACCGGGGCCGGTTCGGCCTTCTGCGCGGGGCTGGACATGGAGCACCTGGAGAGCCTGCGCGCCCACACGCCCGAGGAGCACCGCCGCGACTCGGAGAACATGGCCCGTGTGCTGCGCGCGCTTTACAACTTCCCCAAGCCGGTGATCGCGGCGGTCAACGGGCCAGCCATCGCCGGAGGGATGATCCTGGCCACCATTCCCGACTTCACGCTGGCTACGCCGGAGTCCAAGTTCGGCTTCAACGAGGTGCGGGTGGGCTTTGTGCCGGCGATTGCGGCTTCGTTCCTGTTGCGCCAGGTAGGCGAAAAACGCAGCCGCGAACTGCTCTTGACGGGCCGGCTGCTGAAGGCGCAGGAGGCGCTCTGCATGGGCTTGGTGACGCAGGTGGTGGCCGCCGAGGAGCTGATGCAGACCGCGCACGCGCTGGCCCAGACGCTGTTGCAGAACAGTCCCCAGGCGATGCAGTCGGTCAAGCGGCTGCTCGCCAGGCATGCGCGGCGGCGGCTGGATGAGGAGATCGAGGACGCCATCGAAGTAAATGCTCTGCAGCGCTCGACGGAGGATTTCAAGGAAGGCGTGCAGGCGTTCCTGCAGCATCGCAAACCCGAGTGGCCGAGCTGGAAGGGCAGAGGGTAACAAATGCCAAGCGCAAAGCGCGAAGGGCAGCTTTGACCTCAGGCCAACGGGTTCTTCGCTCTTAACTCCGCCACAATCTCGGCCGCGGCTGCGCGGGCTTGATCGCCCCGCTCGGGTGGGAAGCTGATGGCGCCGACGCGGGCGTGGCCTCCTCCGCCATACCGCTCACAGATGGCCGCCAGGTTCACCATCTTCGCCGGGTCGGCTTTGGTCCAGGGATTGGAGCCGACCGAGACCTTGGTGCGGAAGCTGGAACTCGACAGGCCAATCGAGTAGGTCGCCTGAGGGTGCAGATAGTAGGGGATGAATTTGTTGTAACCCTCTTGCGGCTGGTCGGTGATGTCGAAAAAGATGGTGCCGTCGCGCTCCTCGGCGCGGCTGCGGATCAGCTCGATGGCTTGCTGATGGCGTTCGAGCAGCGGCGGCAGCCGATCGGCGACAAAGGGCTGGCCGAGCACCTCAGCGAGCGGCATTTCTGTGAGCAGCGGAATGAGCTTGGGAATGAAGAGATCATCCTGGCTGGACTCGATGATGAGGGTTAGCTTCATCGCCGGAGCGGCCATCTCGACGGCCGATTCGGGGCTCTCATACTTTGCGCCATCTACGATGTTGGCCCAGTGAATCAGCTCGGTGAGCGGCGCGGTGTTGAAGCCGAAGCGCGTGGCGCCGATGTGCGCCAGAAAGCTGGTGCAGGAGGTGTAGTTGGGGTCGAAGAACTTGCG
>CAZQRX010000031.1:0-27203 GCA_964595845.1 uncultured Occallatibacter sp.
TGCCCGAAGAAACTCCGCAAACTGGCTTAAGCGACAACGCCGCCGGCGCTCTCGCCTACTTCACCCCTATCCCTGCGATTATCTTTCTACTTGTCGCGCCCTACAACCAGAAATCCTCCATTCGCTTCCACGCATGGCAGTCGATTCTGCTGTTCTTAGCGGCAGTTGTCATCGACATTGCACTTGGAATTGTCCTGGGAGTTACCCTGCTCTTCCTCGGGTTTTTCGTTTATGGACTGATTTGGAGGCTGATCGAGCTATGCTGGCTGGCCATCTGGCTGGTGCCTGTGATCAACGCCTTTAACGGGAAGCTTTTCAAGCTGCCGGTGATTGGCGATCTATCCGAGAAGCTGGCCAAATAGGCAACAGGTTTTCCGGCCTTGGCGGTATAGAAGAACAGTCCCTGCGTGAAGACTGTTCTTCTTTACCGCCTTTTGACCTTTCTGCCGAAGCGCTTCTTGCCCTTTGCTCTCGGAGCAGCCGCATCCTTGCGCTTGCTCTTCTTGGGCTTGTTCGAGTTGACCGGCGCGGCTTTCTTGCCGGTAAGTGGAATGCCCTCTTCGACAATCGAGAATTGCAGCTTGCGCTCAGCCGCCAGGATGCGGTCCAGAATCACCTGCACGCGATCGCCGGCGCGGAAGCGGCGGCCGGTGCGTTCGCCGATGATCTCGTGGGTGTTCTCGCGCCAGGTATAGCGGTCGCCGGCGAGCGAATCGATGGGCACCAGCCCCTCGACAAAGAGGTCGGTCAGCTCGACAAAGAGCCCGTACTTGGCCGGGTTCAGCACCAGCGCGGCAAACTCCTCGCCGACCTTGTCCTGCATGAAGCGCACCTTCTTCCACTCGACCAGCTCGCGCTCGGCCTCGGCGGCGCGGCGCTCGGTCTGGCTGGTCTCCTCGGCAATCTGCGCCAGCTCCGGCTCTGGGATCGGTGCCTCGCACAATAAATGCTTGTCATCCTGAGCGGAGCGCAGCGGCGTCGAAGGACCTGCGTTTCTCTCTGGGTGCCCCACCCTCGCCGCGTCTTTGTTTTTGCGGCTAGGGTGGGAAACCATCCTGCTGGGTGGCCCGGGTCTCGATTTTGAGACCTGGGAAACCACTAACCCATATCCGCTTCCCTCATTCGGATGCGTCCAAGGCGAGTTGTGCCGCCCCTCCACCACCACACCCTCGCCGCTCACGCCCTCGCGCAGTAGCGCCTTCACGATGCGATGGACGATCAGATCGGGGTAGCGGCGAATGGGCGAGGTGAAGTGCGTGTAAGTGGGTGCGGCCAGCGCAAAGTGGCCTTCATTGATCTCCGAGTAGCGCGCCTGCATCAGCGAGCGTAGCATCAGGTAGCTTAGAATCCGCTCCTCCGGCTTGCCCTCAATCTTCGCGGCCAGCTTCTGATACATGCGCGGCGTTACGGGAATGTCCTCGGCAACCTCGTGGGTGCGGACACTGCGTCCCGTGCCGCGGGTTTCGCGCCGGTCGCTCTTCATCTGCAACCGCTTAACCGGCAGCGCGCCCAGGCCGAGCGTATAGCCGAAGGCGGCGGCCAGCTCCTCGAACTGCACCACGCGGCGCGGCTCCGGCTTTTCATGGATGCGATAGAGCGAGGGCACCCCCAGGTCTTCCAGCCAGGTAGCGACACACTCGTTCGCGGCCAGCATGAACTCCTCGATCAGGCGGTTGGCCCAGGTGCGCTCGGACTTGGTCACGCCGCGCATCTGCCCCTGCTCGTCGAACTCTATCACCGGCTCGGGCAGGTCGAAGTCGATGCTGCCCCGCTCACTGCGGCGCTTGTTCATCAGCACGGCCAGCTTGTGCATCCGCTCGAAGTCCGGAACCAGGCTGGCGTAGCGTGCGCGAGCCTCCGCGTCGCCTTCGAGGATGGCATGAACTTCCATGTAGGTCATGCGCGCCGCCGAGCGGATCACCCCTTCGACGATCTCACAGCTCGTGATGCGGCCGTTTGTGTCGAGCTGGATGATGCAGCTCAGGACGAGCCGGTCTTCGCCGGGACGCAGGCTGCAAATGCCCGTCGATAGCTCCTGCGGCAGCATGGGAATGGCGCGGTCGGGGAAGTAGACGCTGGTTCCGCGCAGGCGCGCTTCCAGGTCGAGATCCGTTCCGGCGCGCACGTACTCGGCCACATCGGCGATGTGGACTTGCAGTTCGTAACCGCCGTCGCCGCGCTCGGTCACCAGCACGGCGTCGTCGAAATCGCGCGCCGTCTCGCCGTCGATGGTGACAATTGGTAAATCACGAAAATCTTGACGAGTTAAAACCTCGGAGAGGTCGAGGTGAGCCACGGCGCGCGCCTCGGCCAGCACATTTTCCGGGAAGACGTGCGGCAACTGGTGCTTGCGGATCATCATCTCGACATCGACGCCGAAATCATCCGGATCACCCAGTACCTCGATCACCCGGCCCACCGGCGCCCGCGTCGGCGTCGGCCAACTGGTGATCTCCACATCGACGACTAGGCCTTCCAAGCTTTCGTGGGCTGCGGTTGCTGCTGCCTGGCTGCCCAGCACCCGATGCGGCGTGGCCGTTTCTTTGGCCGGGGGAAGCTCTGAGCCTTCGGGAATCAGAATCGGCTGCGTCATGCGCTCGTCGAAGGGAACGACCGTGTGTCCCGCCGCCCGATCCGACCGCGCATAATGAAAAACTCCAACGACGGTGGGATTGTGCCGCTCCAGCACGCGCACAACCCTGCCCATGCGGCGTCCGTCGGCCTTGGGCGGTTCAACTTCAACCAGCACCTGGTCGCCCTGCATCGCGCCGTTGATCTCGTTGGGCGGGATGAAAATATCTTCCTGCACTTCCCTCGTCTTGTCCGCCTGTCGCGCATTCTTTCGCACAAAGCCGTAGCCGTCGCGATGAATATCCAATCGTCCGGCGGCCAGATTGTCGCGCGTGCCGCCTGCGCCGAGCGGCCTGGGAATGCTCCAATGCTCGCGGTCGAGCGTGACGAGCACGCCGCGCACGGTCAGCCGCGCCAACTGCTCCAGCAGCAGACGCCGCTCCCGTCCGCCGCCCAGGCTCAACTCGCGCACCAGTTGCTTGTATCCGGCCTTCTGTCCGGCGGAGCGGGCTATCCGCGCCAGTAGTTCTCGATCAGTCATAACTCAAGAGTAGGGCATTGCAGTGCCTGTTGAAACTCTTCTCTGGCGCGAATTCTGACTCGCGCAACTCATCCCGGCCGTGAGCGTGGCCGGACCTCAGCGCTTCCCCTTTCGGTCCGGCCGGTCCGCTGTTGTCAAAATTGGCTCCCTCCGCTCAACCTTGCCCACGCATTCGATTCTCCAACGCGCGTTGGCTTAGAATAACGGCATTACGGTACACCGGTGGACCGCGAAGAGGTAACATTCTAGTTGTGGCCGTACGCGGGTTGTACGGGGCCCTAGGCCCGGCACTCCGCACATTTTGATTTTGGGCACAAGGCAAAGGCCCTTGCCTTGCAAGCCCCCGTCCTCTCAGGACAGAAAAGGAATTCTCGTGAGCGCTATGTGGAAACCCAGCCAACCCGGCCCCGTTAATCTCAGCCCTGCACCAGAACCCTCCCGCCCGGTATCGCCCGCACCCGCCGCTGAACCCGTCCACCGGCCTGCGGTTACGGCCGGCGACCAGGCCACTATCAGCAAGGGACTGATCGTCAAGGGAGAGATCACCGGCACCGAGTCGCTGTTCATCGACGGCAAGGTCGAGGGCAGCATCAACCTACCCGGCAACCGTGTCACCGTAGGCCGCAACGGCCAGGTCTCAGCCAGCATCGCCGCCCGTGAAATCGTGATTCTGGGCAAGGTGCGCGGCAACGTCGCCGCCTCCGACCGTGTGGACATCCGCGCCGAGGGCGCGCTGACCGGCGATGTGGCCGCGGCGCGCATCAGCATCGAGGATGGCGCTTTCTTCAAGGGCGGCATCGATATCCGCAGAACCGAAACCAAGCCGGCAGCTCCCGCGCCGGTCCCGGTCGCGCCGGAGGTGCCCAAACCGATCCAACTGTAGCCCAACCGTTTGTTCAGCCCGAAGACAAGCGCCCCTGCCGACGCGGGGGCGTTTGTGTCTGTTGGCAGAGGGTGTTTTTCAGGAGAAATCGTTCGGATTTCCAGAGATGAAATTCAAAGATGAAGAAATAATGATATGAGAACGACGTCTTGTAAATCATTGTTTATAAAATAAATAGAATAATATGAAGTGAAAATGAATACAAAATATCTCAGCCCATCCCAAGCCGTTTCATCGCCACCCTGGGCAGCGCCGAGCCAGTCTTTTCCAGCACCCATTTGACGATGACCACCCACAGAGCTGTTCCGGCCACGAGCACCGCCAGATCAATCCATTGAGTGCGGCCCGGCATCGCCCGGTGCAGCGCGCCGCCCAGCCACCAAGAGACCACTCCAACCCCCGCGCCGCTCGCGACGGCGGCCAGCAAGCAGCGGCCCATCTCGGCATAGTCCAGGCTGGCCAGCGAGACCATGCGCCGCCGGTGCAGCAGCACAGCCAGCGCCACGGTCTGCATCGCGATGCCCACGTCGGAGGCAGCCGCCAGCCCCATCGCTCCATGCGCGTGATAGAGCGAGTAGTAAATGGGCAGTGAAAGCAGCGTGACCATGGTGCCCGCCACCATGGGAAGCAGCGTGTTCCCCGCGGCATAGAAGGCGCGCGAATAAATCGCCTGCGCCGACCACAGAAACAAGCTGATGGAGAAGACGGCGAAGTAGCCGGCGCACTCACGTGCATCGCTTAGCGAAAAGCGCCTGCCCGTAAGGAGCAGCTCCACCAGGGGCGTGGCCAAGGCAACCATGCCAGATGCAACGAGCAGTCCCAGAGCTGTCACGCGCGAGACAGAGTCGGCCACTCCTGTGGCGAATTCATAGTGGCGCTGCTTGCTCCATAGGCTGGCAAAAAACGGCATGGAGGCCAAGCCGGCGGCCTGGGCGAGCATGGCCATGGGAGCGGTGAAGAGCTGCTTGGCGTAGGTCATCAGCGTGATTGCGCCGCTGGTTGCCGAAGCGAAGTAGGCGATGATCCAACTGTCTGCGGTCACCAGCGAAACGCCGGCGATCAAAGGCAGCGACATCCGCACCCAGTCGCGCAACCCCTCGTCGTGCCAGTCGAGAATCGGGCGGTAGTGCGAGCCCGCCCGGCGTGCGAAGATCGCGTTGAGAAGAAACGGCCCCAGAAAAGCTCCCGCCAGCGTGCCGATAGCCAGCGAAGAAACGCCGATGCGGCGCACCAGCAGCAGGCCGCCGACGATGGTGCCCAGGTTGTAGATCAGCGGGGTCACGGCCTGCACGCTGAATTGCTTGCGCACCAGCAGTACGGCGCCAAAGACACCGCCGGCAAAGAAGAATAACGGCGCGGGCAGCAGGATACGCGTCAGCCGCACGCAGACCGCCGCTTTTTCGGCGTCGAAGCCGGGGAACATTCGGTGGACGTACCACGGGGCGTAGATCTCCGCCAGCACGATGGCCGTGCCCAGCACCAGGTACATGGTGGTCAAAATCACCGAGAGCGACCGCTGCCCCTCGTCCTCGCGTCCGCTTTCGCGATAGCGCGTGAGGATGGTGACAAAGGTGATGGAGGCCGCGCCACCCACCAGAAAATACGAGATCATATCCGGCAGCACAAAGGCGGCGTTGAATGCGTCGGCCGCCATGCCGCGGCCAAAAAGCCGGGCGATGTACATGACTCGCACCAGGCCGATGATGCGCGACAGGAACGTGGAGGCCATCAGCACCAGAGTCGCAGTGAAGGCCGTATGCGCATACGAGGGGCGCAGCAACCCCAGGCCCCGCGCCCACCTGGACCGCGCCGGCTGAGAAGGTTGAGTTGAGAGCTGTTCTGCCACTGGACTCGATTCTACTTCCCTGACGCCGCCGTTCTAAACTCAGTTCATGCAGGACGAATGCTCCGAACCGAACGGCACACAAGCCTGGGAGGAGCTGGCGCAGGTCTACGCGGCTTCACGGCAGGTCTCTGCCGACCAGCTCATCGAATGGCCGGCTCAACTCAAGATGTGTGGCGACTTTCAGGGCAAGCGCGTCCTGGATGTGGGTTGCGGGACCGGCGATAAGGCCCGTTTTTTCGCGGAGCATGGCGCTGCGGCCGTGGTCGGCGTTGATCCCAGTCAGGGCTTTGCTCCCAACTGGAAGGGCCACGCCGACTGCTTGAATCTCTCCTTTGCGCTGGGCAGCTTTGAGAACCTGGCAACCTTGCCCGCGGTCGCCTCGCGGAACTTCGATCTGATCGTCTGCTTTCAGGCGCTGATGTACGCGGCCACCCTGGCGAAGGCGGTGCAATTGCTGCGCTGTCTCTTGGCTCCCGGCGGAGAGCTGGTGATTTCCGTGCCACACCCCTTCCGCTTCGCCATTTTGCGCAACGAGATCGAGGGCTGGGGCCATGGCCACGCCTACCAGCAGACCACGCCCTATCGCTATCCCTCGCCGTGGAAGGAAGAGGTGCTGCTGGAGCACGCCATGCCGCGCGTCTGCGACTACATCAACGCGATTGCGGCGGCCGGATTGCGCATCGATGCGGTGGACGAGCCTGCCGTCACCGGGCAACTCCGCGAGATCGCTCCGGAAAAAGCAGCCTGGATGGATCGCTACGTCGGCATTCTCATCCTTCGCGCTCATCTGGACGGATAGCGGAGCCGTCTTCGTCCGAAGCCGCTTTCAGCGCCGGCGAGAACGCGATCAGCTCCACCGGAGCGCCCTGGTCGAGGATCATCGCTACCATGACGCCCTCGCTCGGAGAGTTCGGCGGCGTCAGAATCTCTTTCCCAACGAGCGCCGCGGCCAGGTCATCCACCTCGAAGGCCACGTGCGGCACGGTCATGATGATCTCGGGGTAAGGCGCATCCTCGTCGAAGCGCATCCACTGAATCCCGCAGGGACTGGACTCGAATCCCGCTACGTGAATCTTCAGATGCGGAACGTGCACCTCGTCCGGCCGCGGCACGCGCGTGGGAATGCCCATGTGGTGATAGCGCCAGCCCTCGACCGCAATCGCCGAGGGAGGCTCATGACCCTGCCGTGCAGCGGTCGCAGCGGCGTCGTTGTCCATCTTTTCGCTCAAACTCTTCTCCTTTGGCCGATTTCATCGACTGCCCTGACGTCGGCGAGCGTGACCATAAGCGTCATTGGCTCCAGCGGGCTTGGGTCGAATCCAAGCGCCAGATAGAAGCCTTTCGCCTCCTCCGAAATCGCGTGAACTACAATGCCGCGAATGCCAATCGCATCGGCCGCCTGCGCCACGCGGCGCGCGGCGTCACAAAAGAGCGCGCGGCCAATGCCCTGCCCCTGCCAATCCTGGTCCACGGCCAGGCGGGCCAGCACGGCTACCGGGATCGGGTTGGGCATATTCCGCCGGAAGCGGCCGGGAGCATTCTCCACCATAACCATGCCGGAAGCCAGCGCGTAATAGCCCCTCACGCGCCTGTCTTCGCAGACAACGTAGGTGCGTGAGGCGCCGCTCGCCTGATTGGCGCGCGCCCGGCGCTTCAGCCAGTCTTCGAGCGAGGCCTCCCCGCTGCGGAAATCCGCAAAGTCGTGGGCCTCCGCCAACGGCTCAGGCGGTAGTATGCGGCTTACTTCTCCCATGGCGCGGCCGTCTGGAGGGTGCGGCGCAGACGGGCATTGGGTTGCGGCGGCGCATCAAGCCGCGCCAGAAACTCGGCGTATGCCTTGGCGTTGACCGCAAAAACCGTGCGGTCCAACAGCGCATCCTCGGCGGCGTGACGGGCGGCGCTCAGCACAAATTCCGTCCGATTCTTGCCCGTCAGCCCCGCCGCTCGGTCGATCAGCCCGCGCAGCTCCGGCTTGATGCGGAGGTTCAGCGTATCGCGCCTGAGCTTTTCCTGTTGAAGCGCCGGCATGAGAAGCCCTCCTCAAAAATCCAGTATAGCAGAATGTAATGACCGGGTCATTACGAGAAAGCCGCGTTATAGTGGAGAATTGTAATTGAGGTGAGTGGCAATGGATGGGTCGATTCTAGGAGGCAGCAAGATCGTAGCCTTTGTTCACATAACAGACTGGGCCAGGGCGCGCGCTTTTTATCAAGACGTGCTGGGACTTCGCCTGGTGGAAGAGGAAAAGCCCTTCGCTCTGGTCTTCGACGCCAACGGAACCATGCTGCGCGTGACCCCCGGAGGCGAGCACAAACCAGCGCCTGGCACGGTGCTGGGCTGGGAGGTTGAAGCCATCGAAGCCACCGTCGAGCGGCTCACCGCGGCCGGGGTTCAATTCCTGCGCTATCCCGGCATGAATGACTCCAACCCGCTCGGCATCTGGACCTCGCCCAGCGGTGCGCGCGTCGCCTGGTTTCACGACCCGGATGGGAATGTATTGAGCCTGACGCAGTTCTGAGGGAGCCATATCACCACGCCATCCTCCGCGCGGCGAACGCGGCCGGGAACAAGCTTCCATGGACTGGAATTCCCTGTGATCTCCGAACCTGCGGCTGAGCCAAATCACCTGATTCAATGCTACAATCAAAGGGATAGATGGCGGCAGTAGTTCAGTGGCAGAACGCCTGACTGTGGCTCAGGATGTCGTGGGTTCGATCCCCACCCGCCGCCCCAATCTTTACGGGTTGCAACTTCCGTCCCATTGAATTGGCGAATCTTCGTGATCCCAAATAGCAAAGAAAATACAGGGTTTGACAATAATTCCTCTGGAGTTCCGGCGGGTTTGCGCGAGGCTCCGGGCGACGGGTCTTTGCCGCCGGGGTGGTTGTCGGCCTTTGAGCCTCGACGCGGCCTGGCCAACGCCCACTTGCAGACCATCGTCGGAAATTTTCTTCCCCGGCCGGCCTTCCGGCTCGCGTCTGTAGCGGAGACGGTCGAGGTCAACCCGGCCGATGGCAGCCGCGTGCTCTGTCATTGCCATTGGCAGAATGATCCCAAGTTTGCCGAGCGGGTGACCGTGGTGCTGGTTCATGGCCTGGAAGGCTCGTCGGAGTCGCGCTACATTCTGGGCATCGCCGCCCGCGCCTGGAAGGCCGGCTGCAACGTCGTGCGGATGAATATGCGCACCTGCGGCGGCACGGAGACGCTGACGCCCACGCTCTATCACTCCGGACTCTCGGGCGACGTGGGCGCGGTGGTACGCCATTATGCCGGGCGATTCGGCCTGGAGCGGTTGGTGCTGGCGGGCTACTCGATGGGCGGCAACATGGTGCTGAAGCTGGCCGGAGAGTGGGGCCGAGCGGCGCCGCTGGTTGCCGTGGCCGCGGTCTGTCCGGCCATTGATCTGGCCGTCGGCGCGGATGCCTTGCACGAGCCGCTCAACCGCGGCTATGAATGGAATTTCCTTCACGGCCTGTTGGCACGCTACCGGCGCAAGGCGAAGCTCTTTCCGGCGATCTATGCGAACCCAAAGAGCATCGGGCCGGTGCGCTCCATCCGCCAGTTCGACGACAAGATCCTGGCCCGCTATTGGGGTTTCCGTAACGCCGACGATTACTACCATCGCGCCGCCAGCGCCCGCGTGGTGGACAAGATTGCGGTTCCCACGCTTATTCTGCGCGCTCAGGACGATCCCTTCATCCGCCTGCTGCCGGAGACGCGCGCCAAACTGCTCGCCAACCCGTGCGTGATCCTGGTCGAGACCCGTCACGGCGGCCACTGCGGCTATCTTTCCCGCGACCCCGGCGACGAGATTCACTGGGCGGAGGCGACGGTGATGCGCTTCCTGATGATGGTGACCGGCGAGGCGTATGGAAGTTGACTGGGAGTTCGAGGTGGGCCCTGATGCGGCAGGCCTTGCCGCGCCGGTCATCGACGCTCTCTGGCCGGGGTTTGTCGATCTGCACCGCGCCCCGGAACTGGCCGGGCATTTGCCGGAGACCGCTCAGCTGCCCGCATTGGCCGGAGCTCTGGCAAAGCTGAATGCCGCTGCCTCGCCTGTCTGGACCTCCAAATGCGATTTCTGGCCGCGCCTTGAAGCGGATGAATTGGACGCCGGCGAGCTGGATGCGCCGCCCGGCTGCATTACCCACGCCATGGGCTGTTACATCGACCTGCTTCCCAGAGACGGCCAGGGATGGGTGCGGCCGGACATCGCAGAGGCCGTCTGCAAACGTGTGTGCGGCCTGCTGCGCGCCGTACCGCTCGGTTGTTGCCGCGCCGATCTGGTCATTCGCCGCGCCTTCATCACCGCCGACAGGATGGACCTGGGAATCACCGTTTACCTGACCTCCTGCGGCTCATCTTCCGCGGAGGCGGAATGGACGCTTGCGGCTGCGCTGACGGCGCTGACAGATGCGTTTGGGAGCCATTCGACGGTAGAATGAGAAGAAGCATGGGCGAGTAGCTCAACTGGATAGAGCACCGGCCTTCTAAGCCGGGGGTTGTGGGTTCAAGCCCCGCCTCGCCTACCATCCCCCTCCACATCTCCGTCCTTTTCACTCTATCCATAAGAAGATACCGGTCTTTTGCGCCATGCCATCATGCTGTTGATACCGCCCAGCGCCTAGCACTGAATCCGCGCGCTTTCCCGCCCCATGCGAGAAGGCTGACCCGCATTCCATTTGCATCTCAGCCCCCTTGGCTGCAATCCTTTCAGCGAAGCTTTCCATGGGAGGATTCTGGAATGAGAAACAGCGTTTTTCTTCTCTGCACGGCCATCGCGGCCTCTTCGCTCACCCTTGCGGCGCAACCCTCCGGCTGGCCGCCGGCGGCTGACCGTTTTACCATCGCTCTCTGGCCCGGCGCTGCGCCCGGCGCACCCGCCAATCTGCCCGCCGAGGCCGACACCACGACCGCCAAGGACAACCTGATCGCCGGCCGCCCGCTCATTCGCCTGGGCAATGTCTCCTCGCCAACCCTCACCCTCTACCAGCCCAGGAATGGAAGCACCGGCGCTGCGGTCGTAGTCTTCCCCGGAGGCGGCTACCGGATTCTGGCCATCGACCTGGAAGGCACGGAAGTTTGCGATTGGCTGAACTCCGCCGGCATCACCTGTGTGCTGCTCAAGTACCGTGTCCCCGATACCGGCCCCTACCCCAAGTCGCCGGCCGCCCTGCAGGACGCCCAGCGCGCCCTCGGCCTGGTGCGCGCGCACGCCGCCGAGTGGAAGATCGATCCCAAACGCATCGGCGTTCTCGGCTTCTCCGCCGGAGCTCACCTGGCCGCCGCCCTCAGCACACATTACGACCAGCGCCTGTACGGCGCCATCGACGCCGCCGACAAACTGAGTTGCCGCCCCGACTTTGCCGTCATCATCTACCCCGGCTATCTCGCCCTGGCCGACAAAAACTTCGCGCCCAACCCTGACATCAATCCCACCGCCCAGACTCCGCCCCAGTTCATCCTGCAAGCGGAGGACGACCCGGCACACGTCGAGAATGCGGTCATCTACTTCATGGCCCTCAAAAACGCCAAGGTTCCCGCCGAACTGCACATCTACTCGGAAGGCGGCCACGGCTACGGCCTGCGCAAAAACGGACTTCCTGTCCACTACTGGCCGGGACTCGTAGAGGCTTGGCTGAAAACGATCAAGATGTCTTCGGGCTTGCCCGAGTAGGCGCGTAATCACTCTTGAAGCTCAGAGCAAGTCCTCCGAGCGGCGTCGCTCATTGTATTCAATTGAGCAGACTATCCGTTCGCCACGTGAAAGACTCGATTCACCGTTACAGTTCGGCACAAAATGAGCCGGATGCGCGCCATGCGGCGGCGCCGGGAGAATCATATGCTTGGAATTATCTTGGTGGTGTTATTGATTCTTGTATTGATTGGCGCGGCGCCAGCCTGGCCGCATAGCAGAAACTGGGGCTATTATCCGACCAGTGCGGTTGGACTTATCCTCATCGTTGTTGTTGTCTTGATGCTGGTTGGCGCGATTTAACCCGCACCAGGATGAGGGGCTGGCATACGAGGCTTGCCTCTGTCGTCTATCCCGCGCGAACGATACGAGAGAGTGGGGAAAGATTGATGATCGGCCCGGCCTAGGCACGCGAATCTTATCCGGGCTTTTGCGCTCCGCGCCCAGGATAAGCCCGTTCAAAAGCCAATTTACCGGTCACAGTACCAGCGCGTGGCCATCGAGTACGCTCCCGCCGCAATTCGTAATTAAGCTTGCACTCTGACCAGCCATGCTCCCGCGCCAGCCGCAGGAGATCGCGCAAATCCATCTTTGGAGAATCGGCCATGCACGCCGCGCGTGGTCCAATCTGCTCAGACCGCGATTGTTTTGGCCGCTAAGCTGAATCAATATCGAAGTTGCAAATGTTGAATCCACGGAGGTGGGCCTGTGAATAAGGATCGAGTGAAGGGCATGATGGACGAAGTGGCGGGAAGCGCCAAGCGCAAAGCGGGCGAACTGACTGACAATCCCAAACTTCAAGCTGAGGGTATGGCTCAGCAGGTGAAGGGCAAGGCCGAGGGCGCCTGGGGCTTGGCGAAAGAGGCGGTGAGCGATGCCATTGAGGGCACCGAAGTACACCTCGACGCTCACGTGAAGCTCGGATTGAAGAATTCAGCGGCGGATGCCGATTGCAATAAGTGCAAGTAGGCGTCTTGCTGCATGAAGTCTCTGCTTGTTTGATAAGTCCGTTACCAGCCGGGGATCACCTCCCCGGCCGCATTATTGCCCGTTTTATGTGTTATGTCAATAACAGACAGATTTGCGCGAGACTTAGGGGAGATAAAATATGATTCATCTTAGACTCTATCCTTTGGCACAGGCATATCTATTAGGTCGCGCCAGTTTCTGCGCGGCATCAATCTTGCGCAGCCCGCGTATCTTCCATATCGCGAAGCATGTGCCGGCGATTAGAAGGCCCACGAAAACGCATAGGAGAGGAGTTGACCACTTCTGAAGGCTTCCCGACCACATACGGACGATCCTGCGCCCATAGGTTACCCCGAGCCATGCGATGAAGGAGTAACGCAGGCTGCGAGCCGCGCCGAATACGGCCAGGAAGCGTCTGCGCGAAACGCCCAGCGCGCCGGAGGCGAGTGCAAACGGCAACAGTGGAATCGGCGGTGGAAGCAAGGCGGGAACAAACACCGCCAGGATCCGGTGGCGCTCGACCCATCCGACAATAGGCCCAAGGAGGCGAGCCGGCACGTAGCGGCGCAGCGCATCTTCGCCGCCTCTGCGGCCAATGTGCCAGGTGGTGTATCCGCCCAGGATGCTGCCGGCAACGGCGCAAGGAGCCAGCAGCCAGGGATCGCCGTTATGCGCCACAAGCCACAGAAGAAGTAAGTCGGTGCTCCCGGGCAATGGCAGAGGGACGACCGAGGAATCGACCACGGCAACGAAGAAAAGACCCAGCGCTCCCAGATGCATTAGCCAGTGCGGCGCCAGCGATGACTGCGCGTGCGCCGCTGGTATCTGAGCCGGTTGCTGGACAAAGACACTCATACTCAATTCCACCCGCGCTTGCAGTTGAATGCGGCAGTTTCGGAATCACTGGAAGAGCCGAGAAGTTATCCAGCATTCGCGCCGTGTAAAGTAATCCAGTAGTACCGTCGCCAGCAAAACATGCAGCGAACCGGCCGCAATGCGAACATCGCCAGCAGGCCATCGAATGACCGTAACTCCGCCTGTTTGAATTTGACGGAATTGCAGCGCGGGCACACTCGGCGAATCCACAGCGGATGCGGGAGCCAATCGGGCCAGTTCTGGCTTGTATTTCTCATATGTTTGCCCCCTTCCGGACTTATCGCCGCGTTCGCTAGAATGCCCGACTCTCTGCTTGACTTCCATTTGAGTCCAGCCAGGAGAGAAGACCCCGGATGCTGCCCGTGGCCAGAGCGATGCAGGAATCGGCTGCACCGTAATACAAGTTGATCGAGTCTCCGTCGGTTCCGATGGTTTGTCCGCAAGGGAAGACGACATCGTTCACATCGCCGTTCCGTTCATAGGGAGCCTCTGGCCCGAAGATCCATGAATTTCCCCGTCGCAGGCAAACCTCCGGCTTCTCCAAATCAAAGAGCGCGAGGCCAAGCCGATAAATACTTCCCGAAGCTGTTTGCCGCACGCCGTGGTAAATCATCAGCCAGCCTTCGGCGGTTTCAATCGGAGGAGAGCAAAGACCGATTTTGTTTGCGTCCCACCATCCGCCACGCCGCGCTTCGAGAATAATCTTGTGGCTTCCCCAATGCCGCAGGTCGGGTGAATAAGAAATCCACATATGCGCGCCCAGAGCCGTCATCGGGCGATGAATGAGCGCCCATCGGCCGCCGATCCTGCGAGGCAGCAATGCTGCATCTTTGTCCTCCGGTGACATAATTACTCCGAAACGCTCAAAGCTGCGGAAATCTTTGGTCAACGCGAGAGATACTCCGGGACCTCCTCGCGCAAAGGATGTGTAAGCTACAGCATATTGCTCGAGTTGCGGAACATATGTAATGCGCGGATCCTCGATGCCCCATATTTCTTCCGGGAACTCTTTTGGGTTCGCCATCAAAGTTGGCTGGGAGTCGATGCGCCAATTGTCGATGCCGTTGGCGGAACGCGCAGCGCACAGATGCGATAATCCGCTTCTGTCTTCAACGCGGCACAAAAGCAGGGTATCGCCATCGGGTAACTGCACCGCGCCTGCATTCAGAACGCTATTGATGGGATAGGGCCAGTGATCGCGGCTAAGGAGAGGGTTGCCGGGATGGCGCGTAAACAGTGGACGATCCGCGCACGCTCCCGGCTTTTGTTGTTTCACAACAACGGCCTCAGCCGCTACGCCAGTAGAATTGAGAGGATTCAAAGAGAGATTCCCATTTCATGATGCAGTTCTTCAACGCTTGCAACTTTGGCCGCCTGCATTTCCAGCAGCGCCATGAGGAACGAGAGCGTGGATTCTGCGCCCTGGTTCTCGTTTACCCGGTCAGGATGCAGGCCATCCCTGCATCCGCCTGTCTCTGCATCATACAGGGGAACCTGCAGATCGTTATTTCCGAGATACCAACTGAATGCTTTGCGCGCCTCTTCAAGCCATTGTCGCTCCTCCGTTAGCCGGTACACCTCTAAACAGGCTGAGACGGTTGCGCATGCCTCGACTGGCTGCTGGTCGAAGCGCGCCTTTTCACATCCTTCAATGAAGAATCCATTCGATCCGATCGGAACGAATACATTCTCGTCGCAACGGTGCTGTTCTGCAACAAGCCACTTCAGGGAATCCATTCCAGCTTCAATCATCCTCTGGTTATCGCTTCGCCAGCCTGCTAATATGAGCGCCTGCGAGAGCCTTGCATTCGAGTAGGAGAGGCTCTTTTCAAACCATTTCCACGTTTCGGAATGGCACCGTTCGTAGATGTCAAAGAGTCGATTCGCAAGCTCGTTGCGGGCACCCTGAATGGCTCTGTCTCCAGGAAACCAGTCCAGATATGCTTGCATGCCCAGGATGCTATACGCCCAGGCGCGTGGACTGGTAAATGTAAGTGTCGCGGGGACAGCCGCTTCGAAAAGCCTGCCAGCCGCGCCTCTCAATCCAGCATTTCGCGAAACCCCGAGCACCTTCCCAAGCGACCACAATGCACGCCCATGGCTATCGTCCGACCCGATATTCTCAAGCCATTTTCTGTCGTAGCCGAGAAAGTTTCTAAATCTTCCGGAATCGGCATGAAAGGCAAGCCAAAGAAAGGAAAGGTAGCGATGAGAGAGGTTTGGGCATTCTCGTCGATCTGCATACTCCGTGTTTTCATCCAGTAGAACCGACACGATCAGCGCCCGCGCGTTATCGTCCGTAGTATAGCCCTCACGCGTGTTCGGCACCGAGAAGATGGCGTGCTGCAGCATTCCTGTGTCGTCGGTCATGTTCAACAGATGGCCGGTGTTCAACAAAGGCAGATAATCAATTGGATTCATTGCGGGATCGTCCATATGGGCGGCTCTTGGATGCAGCGAGCGCTCGAAGCGTGCCCGTTGAAAGCTAGCCATATAAGCCCGCGCTGTCTTCTCCCATGTGGTGCCGCGGGCGTAAACATAAGCGCGCTTGCGCATAGCATGGCGCTCAGCATCGTTCTCCAGCAAAGCGAGAATTGCTTCTGCAATCGCATTGGGATTCTGGAACGGAACGATTACGCCCCGCTTCTTCGCAAGCAGCTCCTTTGCGTGACAATACGGCGTGGAAACAATCGCCTTTCCAGCTCCAAGCGCAATCGCAAGCGTGCCGGAAACGACCTGCGCCTCATGCCGGTACGGCGTGATGTAGATATCGGCTGCGCCCACGTGCTCTAACAGTTCTTCCGCGCTAACAAAGCGATTGTTGAGAACCAAGTGATCCGAAACGCCAAGCCGTTCTGCCAGCGCTTGCAGTTCTTCACGGTAGCGCTCGCCTTCGCGCCGGCGAAGATGCGGATGAGTCACTCCGGTAACTATATACACTACGTTTGGCTGCCTCGCGAGAATCGCAGGCAGTGCCTGAATCACGTTCTCAATCCCCTTGTTCGGAGATAGCAACCCAAACGTTAAAAGGACGGATTTACCTTCTGTGCCGAACTTGTCTTTGAAGTAATTGGGATCCATGAAGGGAATATCCGGCACGCCGTGCGGAATTACATCGATCTTTTCGCCGGGAACCGCATACACATCACGCAGCAGTTGGGCCGCCAGCTCGCTCATGACAACCATACGATCTGAAAGCTGTGCAATCTCTTCGAGCACAATCCTTTGATTCAGGTCAGGGTCGCGCAGAACCGTATGCAGCGTAGTGACGAGCGGCATCTTCAATTTGCGCAGCAACGTGAGTATGTGGCTGCCGGCGTCTCCGCCGTAGATCCCATATTCATGCTGCAGGCAGACAAGATCGTTGCCGTTGAAATTAAGGAAATCGGCGGCGCGCTCATAAGAAACAACATCTTCCTGCGTAATCTCCAGGCGGACCTGCTTTGGATAGTCATAACTCGAATCGGGATCATTGACAGGTATCGCAAACAGCCGCCCTTCTCCATATTCGGCGGCAAAAGCAGCGCACAGGTCTGTTGTAAAAGTGGCTATGCCGCACTCGCGCGGAAGATAGTTTCCAATAAACGCTATGCGAGTTGGCAAAGGCAGCCGGTTCGCGTTTATCGCGGGAAGCGGAGTTATCTCAGGGTCAGTGTCTGCGGCTGTATTATCGTACTGCAGTTTCTTGGAATGTGGCATCCTGTCCTCTTTTCTGGTTCAAATCCGGCCGAGAATCAGAAGTATGACAATAATCGGAAGGACCAGTCCAACTCCTCGCTCGGATAATATCCCCAACTCCTGCCGCTATGCGGCCAGCGTAGCAAGCGCCCATCAGTGCCAAGACAAGAATCACGATCAATATGGTTCCAGGCATATTCACCCCTCGCCACCTTGCTCGCAGGATGCATCGCGGCAAATGCGCTGCGGCCTCTCTTCGAGACCGCAGCGGTTACGTAACATTGTCAGCGCAAGCTTCCCGTCGTCACATTGACGGGGCTGCCGATTGCATCACCGGACACAACCAGTTCCACTCTGCGATTTTCCTGCCTGCCCGCCGCGTTGTCATTGGAAGCTACCGGCAGCGTGTTGCCGTAGCCCTTGGCGCTTACTGAGTTTGTCGTTACGCCCTGTTCGACCAGATAATTGCGTACCGCGCCGGCGCGATTTTCCGATAGCTTCTGATTCATTTCATCGCCGCCGACGTTATCTGTATAACCGCCAACTTCGATGTTGAGGCCAGGATAGGCGATGAGAATTCCGGCAACCTTCGCGAGCTTCTCACGCGCACCCGGCTTCAATGTGTACTTCCCAGTGTCGAACAGCACATCGGACATACTGACAATCAGTCCGCGGGCGCTATCTCGAGTTGCAAGAATCTGGTTTAACTGTTCTGACAGTTTGGCGCGCATTGCGGCCTTGTCGGAATCCGCCTGCTGTTGACCCTGTTGAGCGATCTGCGCGTCTTTGCGAGCTTGTTCAGCATCTGCTTGGGCTGCAGTAACTGCGGCTGTCGATGCTGCCTGGTTGGCGGTCAAGTCTGCTTGCGCCTGTGCTGCATTGGCCTGCGCATTTGCCGCGCTGGTTTGTGCCCTTGCCGCGTCGGCTTGCGCCTTTGCGGCGTCGGCCTGCGCCTTCTCCTTCAGGCGTGTTGCGTCGTCAGCCTGAGCCTGCGAACTAGCCTGCGCGTCGCTCGATGCCTGGCGCTCATTCGCCAGACGATCCGCGTCAATTCTTTTGACCGCGATCTCTCGCGCGTCTTCGGCAGACTCAACCGCCGCTCGGGCGGCAGCTATCAGGGGCTTTTTGTCGACCCGCTTGTCTATCGCATACGCATCGGCGCTGTTCATCAATTGTACAGCATGCTGGTAACTCGCGCCTGCATAGGTCTCCGCTCCCTCGGACTGAGCGATCCTGAGCGCATTCCGCGCCTCGTAGAACTCCAACGGCAGGTTGGCGTTCAGAACCACGGGGTCGAATTTGTAGCCGGTGGGTATGTAGCCCCCACGCTCCAAAAGCTCGTACTTCGCATTCACTTCCTCGCTTGTTCCCTTTGTATCTGCGCGAAGGACGTTTTCAAGGACGACGACGTCGCTGGGCTGGCGGACGGCATAGTAAGGCTCCGCTGTGACAATTAGAGCGAAAGCCTGGAGATCCGTGGTTGCAGTCAGCTTGCTCCGGTCATTGCCGCCAACCAGCACTTCTCCAAGGTTGACTGGCCTGCCTTCGGGTGAGATAGCCCACAGGACATAAGTGAGATATTCGCTGCCGAAGGTTGTGGGATTTTGCAGGTTACCGAATTCCGCCTCGACTTCCATCGTGCCGCGCTTGCTGCGCACTTTGGCTTTTCCACTTGCCGAAGGCAACAAAGCGGTCCCGGCGAAATCCACATCCGAAGCTCCGCTGCGATGCTGATAGTTGACCGCCTGGACTGATCGACTGATTACGATCACGCGGTAGGTGGATACAGGGCCCGCGGTTTCGAGGACCGTCGCCGTTTGCGGACCGGCTTGAGCGATCGCGCTCAAGCTGAGGACACTTCCCATTGCGAACAAGAGTATGCGCTTCAAGATTCCTCCTACAGGCAATTTCTGCCTTACTGCGTTGGACTTTCGTTTCTTTATCAGTCAGTAACTTCAAGGCTTCGACAGGCTGATCCTTCAATGTCCCACGCGGAACTGATAAAGGTAGTCGAAGAGGCCGAATACCTTGAGAAGCCACAGGACGACGACGATTACAACGACGCCATTCAAGATGCCCTTGATCTGACCTTGCATGGGGATAAAGCGGTTGACCAGCCATAACAGCAGGCCGACTACGCATAGCGTGATCAAAACAGTGACGAGCGGCATGTTATTTCCGATATGGAATTGTGAAAGGTTGTCGAAGAGACCGACAATCTTCAGGAGCCACAGAACCACGGCAATGACGACAACTCCGTTCAGGATGCCCTTGATCTGACCTTGCATGGGGATGAAGCGGTTGACCAGCCATAGCAGCAGGCCGACCACGGCTAGCGTGATGACAACAGTGACGAGTGGCATTTCATTCTCTCCAATCATTTGCTTGGACCCGGTCCGAACTCAGCGCATCTTCGAGCTAATCGATCGAGTCGTGTTGAATTGCTTGTGTCATGTCCGTCTCACTCTGGCATTTGTTTTCAAGGAGACGGCCTTCAAGGGCATGGAATTGATGCGGCGTGTTCTTGCATAACCGTGGCGGAAATTAGGAGCCTATGTCCGATGGTCTTCATTCGCTCAGAAACAGAAGAAAAAGGAGAACGGTCATCCTTCTTCCCCTAAGAATTCCAAATTACCGGGCAAATAGCTGTGCTATTATGCACACCGGATACGATAGTTGCTATTGCCCACGCGGAATCCACGCCAGGTCTCCACTCAGAACATAGATGGCAATCGCAGAGATCATGAAGATTGCGCCGATCCAGAAGCGCCAGTCACGATGCATTCGCCTCCAGTAAGGGCCAGGATCAGGCTCGCCGCTGTCGCTGCTGTTTCCTTCATGGTTGTACTTGCTTCCGGTCATTTTTTCTCCATTCCCGCGTCGTATTCGCAGCTTGGTAAGATTGCACATGATTTGATGCACTATGGCAGATGAGTTGCCGCCGTAGTAACTTGAACTGGCCGATCGACATCCGTTATGGTGGAGCTACTGGCTGGGGGAAGTATGTCAGCCGGTATTTCGATACCTGTTGGGAAAATGAGAATCTGGATCGATCCCCAGCCGGCGTCCAGACTCGATCCCGCCTGCTTGCCCAAACCCAAGGTCTTTAGCTGACTATCGTCAAATCCAAAGTTCTCTACAAGATACTCGCGCACAACCATGGCGCGGGCCTCGGTGAGTACCAGTTCCTGTTGGGTGTCGCCTTCCGAACCGGCGGAAACAACAACAACCGCAAATCCAAACGGGTTCCGCGCCAGGAACTCTCCCCCGGCATTGAGGGACTTCTGATTTTTCAGCTTGGCCGAATCGGCAGTATCGAAGAGCTGCTTGGCTGTATAAGTAAACGCCTTGAGCGGCGCGCTCGCCGGAAGGGCACTAATTCTATTCGCTTGAAGATCTGCGGAATCTTCGTATCCGCGCTTCTTGAAATACCCGCTCAAGAAGAAGTTATGTTTCAGAGCTTCCATATTCTCCTGGAAGTCCGTCACTCCGGTTTGCGCCTGGAGCATTGTGGATTGCAGTATAGTGGTACTCTGTTCCAGGTTGTTATAGAGCTGCTTGTCGTTGACCAGTGATCCCATAGTACCGACGCCCGAATCGATCTTGGCGCTCACCGAATTCAGATGCGCCGTCGCCTGGGTGGTGTTCTGAATAGCTTGCTGGCTGCTATTGAGAATGTCGTTGGCTTTCTTGAGCATATCCGCCAATACCAGTGGAGATTCACTCTCAATAATCTCTCCATCTTTAACCTCGGCTTGACCCTCGGAACCGAACGAGATGGCGAGGAACTGATTGCCCAGCACTCCCTCGGTCTCGATCGAGGCCACAGAGTCGTCCTTGATAATCTCGCGCGTAGCTTTGTCCAGATTCATGAGTACCATGACCTTATCGCCGGGCTTGTGCGGCAAAGTGATGGTTTGCACCGTTCCGCTGTGAACTCCACCCACCTGCACGTCGGCTCCCGCTTCCAGACCGGCAACATTGTCGAATTCCGCCCTGAGTTGGTACGTGGAACGAAACAGATACTCCTTGCTCCCGATGACAAAGATCCCGGCAGCCAGAACTGCCAATGTCCCCACGATAAACGCTCCCAGCCTTGCCACTCTCGACATAACTCCTCCTACGACTGCTTGAGAAATTCCTTTACAAACTCGATGCCACTTTCCTGAAGGTCTTCAAACGTGCCTTCGATCACGACATTCCCCTGATCCAGGAGGGCCAGGCTGTTCGCTATTGTCCTGGCGCTGTGCAGATCGTGCGTCACTACGATAGATGCCATCTGACGCTCCAACTGGAGTTTGAGAATCAGATCGTCGATCTCTCCGGAGCTGATAGGATCGAGGCCTGCCGTTGGCTCGTCGAGAAGCAGAATCTCGGGTTCCAGCGCGAGCGCGCGAGCCAGACCCACGCGCTTCTGCATTCCGCCCGAGATATCGGATGGCATCTTTGCAAGGCTGCCTTCCATGCCCACCTCGGCCAGTAACTGTTTCACCCGCTCGCCGCGCTCGGACCCGGACATGTCTTTCCGGTGGTGAACGAGGGGAAACGCCACATTCTCAGCAACCGTGAGCGAATCGTAAAGCGCCGCATGCTGGAACAGGAAACCCATCTTCTTTCTGATTTCACCCATTCGATCAAGCGCCAGACCGGCGATGTTCTGGCCATGGATGCGAATCGAACCCGAGTCCGGTGTTTCAAGGCCGATAATGAGCCTGAGTAAAACACTCTTGCCTGTGCCGCTGCGTCCCAGCACAGCCAAAGTTTCGCCACGATTCACGCTTAGATTAATCCCATTGAGAACATTATGGATTCCGAAGGTTTTTCGCAGATTCTCGACTACGACAACAGGCGCGCGGCCCTCCTGTTCAGGTTCCGCTTCCTTCATCGCGATGTCATAGGCAGTGGCCATGGATAATCCTCGGATCTCCTGTTAATAGTTAAGGGAAGACAACCAGAATGAATTTCACCAGAACAACATCGGCCAGAATAAGGAAGAGCGAGCCGAGCACAACCGAGTTGGTAGCCGCACGGCCTACACCTTCAGCGCCACCCCGCGTGCGCATTCCCTGAAAGCAGGCGATAAGTCCGATGATCAGGCCGTACACCGCTGTTTTGAAGGTTTGCGGCAAAAAGGCGTTGAAGGTGGCGCCTTTGAAGCCGCTTGCAATGAACTGGTGGAACGAAAGCGGCTCTACCAGAGACTGCGCAAACCAGCCTGTCAACAAACCCGATGCATCGGCGGCAAGAGTGAGCAGCGGCAGCATCAGGATGCAAGCCAGAATCCTGGTCGCAGCCAGAAGCCTGTAAGGGTTGATCGCCGATGCCTCAATGGCGTCAATCTGCTCGGAGACTTTCATCGACGCCAGCTCCGCGCCAATGCCGGCGCCCACGCGACCGCATACGATTAAACCGGTGATAATCGGTCCCATTACCTGAATCACGGAGTAAACAAGAGTGGACGGAAACATCGATTTAGCGCCAAATCGAGTTAGACTGTAGCGGGCTTCCAGCGAGATGATCACACCGATTGCGGCGCCTGCCAAAGCTACCAGCGGAAATGACTTGGATCCAACTTCGTCGAGCTGGCGAATTAACTCGCGCCACTCATACGGCGGCGTAACCGCGGCCTTGAATACCTGCCAGGAAAAGATGCCAAAGCTGCCAAACCACTCGAAGAAGCCATTAATCGGATTCGGAACGGATTCTATAACAGAAGGCGCGGGTTCGGATCGCCGCTTTGGAATTGGCGGATTGAAGCCTTCAACTGCAATAACTCCGCGATCGCTCATTTGTTCGGTCCTTTTTCGGGAGAGCCGTGCGCATTGTTCAGATGCATGCGATGAAGCAGGGAGTGGGGTCCGCTATAGATAAACTCCAGTGAAATGTTTTCGCCCATATAGGCCAACATGCTGTAATTGCCTATGCGGAATGCGTCCTTCGCGCCGTAGCGATTCGGGTACCAGGCATAGACCGCGGTCATTGAGCCCGCATAAGGCGCGACCAGCGCGGGGAAAGAGAAGACGCGATGGCCGTCTTCGCCGCGGCGCGCCGTCAATGTCGAGATTACGGCGTGGCTCAGTCGCGGAAATACGCCGCGGCATTCGCAGCGGTAATACAATGTATCTTCCTTGAAAGCTTCTGCCAGCCCGTAACGCGTCGTAGTCCCGACCGCTGCAATCCCTAAGTCGGACCCAAACCGCTTGGAATAGCCCTCAACGCCTTGATTCCACTCTGGTGGAGAATTGCCCAATTGGTTAATACCAGCCGTGAATGCCGCGCCAACAATAGGGAACGGCCCGAATCCGTCGAAGACGTAGTTTCTGGCCATGATTCTTTGCGTCGGACGCACATAGACCAGGTCCAGTTGCGGAGCGGTCGTGCTCGCTCCAGTACCTGAGGAGTCTTCCGAATTGATCGGCGATTGCGGTCTTGCCGTCATTGACAAACCTGCCAGGACTACGGCGACCAGCAGCAGAAGCATCACCCTCCGGACTTTTGTGTCAATAGGCTCTTTGATCGATCGGAATCCGAGTCTGCCCGCCAGATCGCCGCAGCTGACAAACAAAGACTGCGAATTCCGTTTTTCCATGAATGGCGTCAAGGTCTTTCCTCCGATCTGCATCGTGTTTCGTCGATACGCAACGCTGTCAATGACATGCTGGCGTTCAAGTCAGCCTATACTGATCCTGTCAGATTTGCACCATACTAGGCTGGTCAAAGTAGCTCGGTATCATCGCCTTCAGATTTGTTCCGGGCTTTTAACATTCCTTTTGAGACTGAGCAAAACGGTTCAGTCACGAGGCGTCGTGAACGAGAAACAATGGATAGGATTAAATAGGATAACCAATTTCTATAGTTTATGAGCATGTACAACATATCGTTCCGGAGCCGCGCCGACATAGTAGAAGGGGTAGCAGGTAACGAGGGTTAGAGCGGATTCGCTCGTGGGGGACACGATGTCGCCGTCGCGAGGAGCCGTGATCTGAATCCAATCTACCTCGTACCGGGCGACCCCAGATGCGGTCTGAAGGCGGATCTCGTCATTCCGGCGAATATCTTTCAAAACTCTAAAGTAGGTATCCCGGTGCCCGGCAATACCTATATTTCCCGCTTCCCCAGGCAGCGCGGTCCCTGCGATATGCCCAACTCCGAGCAGCAAAGTTTTCGAGGTGGTTCCTTGCAATACCGCTACGGAGAAGTCAAGCCTCGGTATTTCAATCTTTCCCAGAACATCCCCTTCTTTCACGGCAGGTCTTGACGGGCTTGCCGTATGCTGTTCTGCGGCGCGAATCTGCTGTTCCAGCGTGTGGTTTGCGGCGTCCTGAAAGAGCCTCGCATTAAATAATGTGAGCGCGACATAGGCGAGCGCTAAAACACCTGTGAGCATGAGAATTCGTCGCGTCCAGCACATAAACCGCTGGCCGCGCCTGGCGAACATCTCGTTCTCAGCGATGGAGATCATGGCCAACCGTTTCTGATGCCGGTGTTAGGAGTGCCGATGGCACGATGTACCCAGTTCGAGTGCGGACCGATAAGCGCCCATATCCCGGTGCGCTAACCTTCACATCGATGACTCGATATTCGCCATCCTGCTTCAGGATCGAAGGAGCGTATGCCAGCGTGTACTGATTGCGTATATCCCGGGCAATCCCTGCGCAGATGGATGCAATCTCATTCGATGATTCCGGAAAGAATGCTTCGCCGCCGGTTTCTTTCGCAAATCGCTTAAGCACGCCAGGGTTCTGATCGCCGTCCCGCTCATCGAAGATGCCGATCGCATAGATGATCGCATCGGACGCTTTAGCCATTTCAATAACCCGGGCAAGACTGAGCTTGCTGGCATTGTCGCCGCCATCGCTGATCACGATAAGAACCTTCTTGTCGCATCCGCCTTTCTTGAGGTGATCGAGGGCTGTGGCAATTGCATCGTAGAGCGCGGTCTCGCCAATCGTATGGATCGAAGCAAGAGCGCGCTGCAACTGATCTTGCCGATCCGTGAAAGGAATATCCGCCGGCAAGCCAAACGATACATGCTCATTGAAGTTGACCACAAACATCTGGTCCCGCGGGTTGCTTGAACGGGCAAACGACAATGCCGCTTCAATTACGTCTGCGCGCTTCGGACCCATGCTTCCGCTGTTGTCGATGACCAAACCAACCGTAACCGGAATATCCTCATGGCTGAAATGCTTGATCGATTGAAGAACGTGATTTTCAAATATCTGGAAATCGTCTTTATCGAGTCCTGAAACTAAAGCATTGTGGTGGTCCAGGACAGTGGCGCTCAAGATAACCAGATTGGCATTGACTCTGAGCGTATAGTCGCCGCCGGAGTTCTTCTGCGCCGAATTGGCATCCTGAGATGCGGCTGCATGAGGCAAATAAATCGCAGCAGCAAGAACCAGCAGGAACAGTAGTGAATGCTTTCGTTCCAGTCCAATGCAACTTCCGGTCCGGAAATGTTCAGGGACAGACAAGTTGGCTCCTTTGCTGAGATATCTCTCAAACGCGGTCTTCCTAGTCATCTGTCTTGTCATTTGAAAAAACCTGATGCGTCCCGACAATTGATCGGAGTCTGTGCTCCACTGAACAACAGAGGCGATACTCGCGCACCGCCTCATCCAATGACTTGTCCCGGCCAACTCGAATGGCCGGGAGGGCAAGGAAGGAGTTACTGGTTTACGTGGTTTTCCTGGCAAAGCCGGAAAGTAACAATCCAGCACTGAGCAGCATCATGCCGGCCAGTCCAATCAAGCCAAGATTACTGGCGGTCTTGGGCAGAGATGCGACTTCCACGGGCGTCGGTGCGGCAGCCACGGGCGCCGCTACGGGCGCGGGAGGCGCTTCAACAACTTGGGCTGTCTCAACCGTCTCTCCTTTTGGAGTTACTGCCTCGACAGGGGCCGCAGTCAAGACTTCAACGGGCGCGGCCGCGATAACGGCGGGAGTCGAAAGCACTGTCTCATTGGTTTCCGCGGCCAGTTGGATGGCTTTGGACCTTTCATAGACAAATTGCTCGCCCCATTCACGGCCCGGATAGAACCATGCCTTCAGAGCCTCCGGCTCTCCGGCTGGCCGCTCGCTAAAAGTCATGACCGTTTTGTTAGTAGACTTCAAACGATAGTTGGGCATTGCGATGACGAGGGTGAAGACATGGGTTTCATCCTGGTTGGAGATCTGAACGATGTGGCTGTACGCTCCAGGATTCATGACCTTGAATACATAGGTTCCCGCTGGCAATACCTGGGCGCCGGAGCCCCCAACTTCGACCGGCGCGCTAAACGTTACGATTGACTTTCTGTTGAAATCGTCGGCCTTGGCTTTCGGCGCGACGAGTACACAGAGCACGGTGAGGCACAATCCCGTTCCAAAACCTTTGAGCAGTGTCATTTGTTTCTCCATTACTTCCTCCGACTCACTAGCACGGCGGTTAGTATGCGGCCTCTTGATGTTGTCGGTTTCACAAGAGTTCGCACGCCGGAGACTCCGGCAGCTTCAATTCCGTGACGTGTACTGAATGCCAGTATCGCCTGCCATGCAATCAATAGCTGACCAATATTGACCTGTCGCAATGAATTGTAAGTTGAAGTTTTCGTGTGTTCCATATTGCTCAGACTGAGGCGCATGCCTGTGGCATAGTGTCCGTTATAAATAGGGCCCTATATGTTTGCTCTTTATCTTATGATAAGGAGAACTATACGCGAGTTGCGAAGTCAGGGTCAGCCCGCGGTTCAACCCGTCTTGCGTTTGCTGAGCTTCGCCGTCAGCACCGCCAAGTTACTTCCATCCAGCGTCGCTTCGTCCGGGATCGCGCCTCCCGGCTTTGATGGATTTATCCCAATGGGGATCTGCGCTGTCCGCGCTGCGATTGGTAACATACAATTACGATGCTTGATTCCGCTCCCGCTTCGGCAAAGACTCCACGCGTTCGTTTCGCGCCCTCGCCCACCGGCTTCCTGCATGTGGGCAGCGCGCGCACCTTTATCTTCAATTGGCTCTACGCCCGCCACAATCACGGAACCATGGTTCTGCGCCTGGACGACACCGACGTCGAGCGCAACACCGAGGCCAGCGCCCAGTCCATCTTTCAGGGACTGCGCTGGCTGGGCCTCGACTGGGACGAAGAGTACAAGCAATCCGAACG
>CAZQRX010000032.1:0-25773 GCA_964595845.1 uncultured Occallatibacter sp.
GATAGCTGAGCGAGAAGGTCAAACCGGTGGCGGCCTGGTTGTAGTTTTGCGTCAGGGATTGCTGCGCGGCGTTCAGGTTCGCTGACTGGCCGGTTTGGGACTGGTAGGTCTTGGCCGCGTTGAAGTCCTGCTTGTTGTTGAAGATCTGGAAGCCCACATTAAGCGGGCGATTGTGAATGTAGGGCTGCGAGAAGCCGAAGACGAACTGGCGGCTGACGCTGCCCAGGTTGCCTTGCAGGCTGAGCGTCTCTCCCAGGCCGAGGAAGTTGTTGGTCTGGTAGTTCAGGCCCAGAAACGCGCCCGACTGGCCGCTCACGCCGCCATTCAGCCCGATCGAGTTCTTGCCCTTCTCTTTCACCTTCAGTAGCAGGTCCACCGTGCCCGCCTCGGCGTCCTGGTGGGCTTCCGAGTCCTGCTCCACCTTTAGGGGTTCAAAGTACTCCAGCTGGTTCAATCGCATCAGGCTGTACTCCCACAGCTGCGAATTGTAGACCTGCCCTTCCTCCAGCATCAGTTCGCGGCGAATTACCTTGTCGCGGGTGATGACGTTGCCCTGGAACTCGATGCGCGAGACGTAAAACGGCTTGCCTTCGTCGATATCGATCACCATCGAAACAGTCTTCTTCTCTTCGTCGTAGACCGGCTTGGGAATGGCGCCGAAGTTGATGTATCCCGCCTGACCGTAAACCTTCTTGAGGTTCTCCAGGCCCTTGCCGATCAGCGTGGCGTTGAACCAGTCGCCATCCCGCACCGCAAAAGTGGCGCGCAACGCCTTCACATTAGTAACGGCCTTGTTGCCCGTGAAGGTGATCGTGCCCAGCCGGTAGCGCTCACCCTCTTCAATGGGAATGAGGATGTCGATGCGCTTGCCCTTGTTGGGCCGGAAGGTGAACCAGTTCAACCCGCCCTCGTCGCGAATCTGCGTCCGGGGCTGTTCGATGGCGGCGTTGTAATAGCCTTTGTCGCGGTAGGCAAAGCGCACCCGCTCGGTGTCATCCTCCAGCTTGGTGGCGTCGAAGGTTTGCGCAAACAGATTCTCGAAGAAGATCGAATACGGAATGCCGATGGGCTTCAGGTCCTTCATCGAGCGGCGCAGCTGAAGTGAGCTGATGTGCGGGTTGCCGGTGAATTTAATCTGGCCCACCTTCACCGTGGGGCCTTCCTTGACGTTAAAGTTCACCTGCACCGAGGCCGGTGGAATCGTCTTTACCTCGGTCTTGATGGTGGCGAACTGATGCCCGTGCTCGGAGAGCAAATCTTTGAGCACCTGCTCCACCCGTTTGATCTTGGCAGGATCGTACTGGCTTTCAACCGAGAACCCGACCTTTTCCTTCTTCAGGCGGTCCAGCACATCCGACTGGGTGATCGAGCTAAGGTGGTTGTAGTTGATCTCGCGGATCGTGGGCTTCTCCCGGACAAAGACGTTCAGGATGATGCCCTTCTCCGTGTCTTCGCGCTCGATGCGCAGATCGTCGAAGTACGCCGTGTTCCACAAAGAGTTGAAGTCGCGCTCAATGGAGATGGGGTCGTAGGTGTCGCCAGGATGCGTAAAGAGGCGCGCCAGGATCGTTTCTTTGGGGATGCGCCGGTTGCCGATCACCCGGATCGAATCAATGGTTTGCGACTGCTGGGACAGGACTGAGCCGGCGCTGAGAGCCACAAGGACTACGAGCGCCATCCGCGCCAGAAGGGAGATGCGGGTGCGCCTTGTCTTCACCGGGCTGGAGCCATGCGGCGAGCAAAAGTACTGGTGCGGTCCATCGTTCGGCTTCACGGGAAGAATATCGCCACCCTCACTGCTGAAAATCTGTTGCTGCATCAAGGAAAGAATGATTTTACCACCCCAGCGACGAAGACCTGTCGCTGGGAACCCCGGAACAACCGGACCGCGGCCACCCCGCCCAAACCGCCGGACCGCGCCTCGGCCCGGAAACCGTGTCTTTCCCGGAAATCCCTGCCACGCTTGCCGACATCGGACGAGGGCCGGATTCGATTAGGAACCCATCCACAGTCTATCGGACTCCAGCGGGTTGGGAGGCTTTTTCCTCCCGCCGGCGAGCGCAACATGATTTTTAGACGCGGGACGAGCGAACAGGACATCCAAGTATGTAGAGGCATTTTCCCGATGAAGAACTCCACAGAGACGGTTTTTGAGTTTTCCGCCACACTGTTGGACGGCAGCATGATCGGCCTGGACCAGTTTCATGGCCAGGTTCTGCTGATCGTCAACACCGCCAGCAAATGCGGCTTTACCCCCCAGTACGCTGCTCTGGAGCTGCTTTACCGCACCTACAAAGATCGCGGATTCGCCGTGCTAGGCTTCCCATGCAACCAGTTCGGCGCGCAGGAATCCGGCTCGGAGGCTGAAATCGGCGCATTTTGCGAGAAAAATTTCGGCGTCAGCTTTCCTCTCTTCGCGAAAATCGAGGTCAACGGACCCCAGGCCCACCCCCTTTTCCGCTTCCTGAAAAATGCCAAACGTGGCCTCCTCGGCTCTGGAAGTATCAAGTGGAACTTCACCAAATTTCTCGTCGGACGCCAAGGCAACGTCGTTGGCCGCTATGCGCCGGCAACCAAACCCGAAGCCCTCGCAACCGCTATCGAGAGCCTCCTCGACTGCCCGGATGGCTTTTCGCGGCCTCCATCTTCCCCGGTATAAGCCCGTCTTCCTCGATTCCTTCGCATTTTTCCTCTTTTTTCCCCAAGTCTTGGCCCTTGCGGTATGCTTTTCCTAATCAGGCAGTCAAGCAGGCCCGGTTCCGAAAATTAGCCGCCCGGCCCGTTGCAGCCGGAGAATGGAGGACGTGGTGCGCCAAAATCTTCCCATGATCCTCATCCGGGTGATTGTAGGCCTGGTCTTCCTGCTGGAAGGCATCCTCAAGTTTGTCCGGCCCGAGGATCTGGGCGCAGGGCGCTTTGCCGCCATCGGCCTGCCCCTCCCCCATGTTTTAGCTCCGCTGGTGGGCGGCATCGAGATCGGCGGCGGCGCGGCCATCCTGCTGAACTTCTATGCCGGCGATGCCGCGCTTGCGCTGCTCGCGGTCATCCTCACTGCCCTCATCGCCACCAAGATTCCCGTTCTGCTGGGCAGGCCCCTGGGGCCATTCGCACTTCCCAGGCTCTCGAGTTACGGCTGGTTGAGCTTTTTCCACGAGGCGCGCACCGATCTGTGCATGGTCTTCGGCCTGGTGGCCGTCATCATCGACTCCGGCATCCGCGTCGGCCGCAGGAGACGCTGGTACCAGAGCGGAAGCTAGCTCTGTCTTAGTCGAAGAGGCCGGATTGAAAAGAATGGCTTCCCCCGCCAAATCTTCCCTGGGTGAGATTTTCCGGCTCTACTTGCGCCTGGGACTGACCGCCTTTGGGGGTCCGGCAGCGCACATCGTCCTGATGGAGCGCGAGGCCGTCGAGCGGCGGGGATGGATGAGCCGCGCCCAGTTCCTTGATCTTGTTGGCGCATGTAACCTGCTGCCCGGCCCTGGCTCTACCCAGGTGGCCATGGCTCTGGGTTATCGCCGTGCCGGCTGGTTAGGCCTCGCCGTCGCAGGCGCCTGTTTCATTCTGCCTGCCTCGCTGGCCACATTGGCCCTGGCCTGGGCCTATGTGCGCTATGGCAGCCTTCCCCAGGCGCAGGGATTGCTCTATGGAGCCAAGCCGGTGATGGTCGCCATCATTGTTCAAGCCATCTGGAGGCTGGGACGCACGGCATTTCGCCGCTGGCCGCTGGCGTTGGCGGGGTTCGCCTGTTTTGCCGCCGCGCTGCTGGGAGCGCCTCCGATAGCCGTGCTCCTCACCTCTGGTGGCCTTGCGCTTATGACGGCATTGCCCCACTCCCGGCGCGGCGCGGCGATGGGCCTTGCCACTCTGCCCGCGACAGCGGGCGCGGCAGCGGCGGGCGCGGTTGGAGCAACCGGATTGGCGCCGCTCTTCCTGGTCTTTCTCAAGCTGGGGGTGGTTGTCTTCGGCTCCGGCTATGTGCTTCTCGCGTTTCTCAAAGCCGATCTGGTGGACCGCCTGCACTGGATCACCACAACCCAGGTGCTCGATGCCATCACCGCCGGCCAGGTGACACCGGGGCCGGTTTTCGCCACGGCAACTTTCCTGGGCTACCTGCTGTGCGGTTGGAGTGGAGCCGCGGTAGCCACGGTCGCCATCTTTCTGCCCTCATTTTTCATGGCCGGCCTGGTGGGCGCGTTGGCCGGCCGCATTCGCCAATCAACGCTCGCCTCGGCCTTCCTGGATGGCGTCAACGCCGCCGCCGTGGCCCTGATGGCTGCCGTGGCCCTTACCCTGGGCCGCGCCACTCTGCTGGACGGCTGGACCTGGGCGCTGGCTCTTGTGAGCGTCTCGCTGCTGCTGCGCTTCCGGGTCAACGCCACCTGGCTGATCCTGGGCGGAGCCGCGATCGGCCTCCTGCTGCGCGGAGCTGCCTGAAGCGCATTGAAGTTCTCAGTCGAAGCGGTAAGCGCTGATCGCCGCACCCATCGGCTCATCGGAAAAAATACGCTTTCCCGGTCCATCGCCGCCCGCGCCGGTCACCGCCATCAGCGGAATCAGGTGCTCCTCGCGGGGATGCGCATAGGCTGCAAAGGGCGCCTTGCGCCAGCCGGCCAGAAGTTGGTCACGCTCCGCGGCGGGCGATTCAACCGCACCAGTCAGCCAGGCGTCAAAGACGCGGGCGCGCTCCACGGTCTCCGGGCGAAGGTAGGCGCGCAGGTTGTGAAAGCTCATGCCGCTGCCCACCATTAGCACGCCCTCATTGCGCAGCGGAGAGAGCGCCCGCCCAGCGGCCAGATGCAGCGCCGGGTCGAGTGATGAGTCCAGAGAGAGTGAGACCACGGGAATCCGCGCATCGGGGAAGGCCACCTTCAACGGCACAAAGACGCCGTGGTCGAAGCCCCGGTCTGAATTCACCGCCGAGGGCAATCCAGCCTTGCCCAGCAAATCCGCTACGCGCGCAGCCAGCTCCGGCGAGCCGGGCGCGGACCAGGTGAGCTGGTAGGTGTGCTCAGGGAAACCGGCGTAGTCGAAGATCAGCTTTGGCGCGGTTGCGGCGCTAGCGGTGAAGGCCGGCTCTTCCCAGTGCCCGCTGATCGCTAAAATTGCTTTTGGCGGCGCAGGCAGAGTTGCCTCCAACCCCTCCAGAAACCGCTGCGTGGGGTTCCAGGTATCAGCCGGACCCCAGCTCCAGTCCATGAAGAAACAGGGACCCCCACCGTGGGGAAGAAAGATGGTTGGCTGGCGTTCGATGGTCATGAGGCATCCTCGATTCAACCCCGGCCGAATTGATCGAGCCGGGAGATAGTTGTTCAAACAACTAATCTTTCGATGCCAAAGAGCCTGCCTGCGATTCATGAATGCCGAGGGCTGTGTCCGTCGGACGGCCAACACAGCCCCCAAGCCGCTACTCCACCGGCGCGGCCATAAAGTAGACATAAACCAGTAGAGCCACGCCCACAAAAGCGGGAATCAGGCCCACCAAGTAGGGAGCACCCGGATCCGTCGCGGTTAGCTCCTTCAAGAAGATCACCATCGCCGCGCCTACGCCGATGCAGACCAAGCCGCCAATCTTCATTCCTTCGCGCCCCTTCTGCCGCTCAAACCGGCTCTGCTGCTTGAGCAACTCGAGGGCCGCCTTGGCGCCTTCGCCGGAGGCCTCGGCCACGCGCCGGATGGTCTCGGCCTTATAAAAGGCCTCACGCTCCTTGTGCTGCTTGTCGATCCAGGTTACGGTGGGAATGAAGATCGCAAAGAGACAGATCGCGCCGATGGAGAGAAAGATCCATTGACCCATGCCCTCAAGGCCAAAGGGGCCGCTAAAAAGCAGAAATGCCAGAGATGTCATAAAATCCTCCTTTTTGAGTTGTTGCGAATTTCTTGCTTGCATCCGGTGGGACAGAGAGCGGAGGATTGTGGTTGCATTTTCTCGGAGTTTTTCTTTTTGCAACAAAATGCAACCTGCCAGCCGGAATAGCAGTCCCACAGTTTGAAGAGGCTATGTATTGAATACATTCCATCCCAGCGCCGCTCAGGAACTGGACCAGGCTGACGTTGCCCGCGTGCTGGCCGGGGATGTTGCCGCCTTCGAGGGAATTGTCCGCCGCTGGCAGGCGCCGCTGGTCAACATGGCCTGGCGCTACTCGCGCGACCGCGGCCGTGCCGAAGAAATGGCCCAGGAGGCCTTTCTGCGCGCCTGGCGCGGTCTGGCCCAGTGGCGGCGCGAAAGCAGTTTCTCCACTTGGCTCCTCGCGCTGGCCGCCAACGTCTATCGCTCCGAGTTGAAGCGCTTTCCCACCCAGACGCTGCCTTTGGACGCCGCTCCCGAACCCTCAGGCCCCGCCTCGCAACACAGCGAGTTGGCGGAAAAATTGAGCGGCGAGGCAGTCAGGCGCGCCGTTCTGGCCCTGCCGATGCGCTACCGAGAGCCGGTCGTTTTGTTTTATTTTCACGAGATGGACGTGGCCGCCGCCGCCGCGACGATGAGACTGCCCGAAGGAACTTTGAAGGCTCGCCTCTCGAGAGCGCGGGCTCTCTTGCGGCAGCGCTTCCCGCACCTCGAAGAGGAACACGTCAACCTGAAGTTTTCTTCTCAGGTTGAAGGAAAGGAGGCCGTACGATGAATCAAGCCAAGATCGATCGCAGCGCGATGCTCGACGCAAAGATTGAAGCCATTTTGGCCGGCGAAGAAGAGCTGATTCCCTCTTCAGGCTTCCTAGCCTCGGTCATGGAGCGCGTACAGGAAGAGGCCGTTGCCCCGCCGCCCATCCCCTTTCCGTGGAAACAGGCCATCCCCGGCATTTTGGCGACCACTGGAGTCTTCGCATGGGGCGCGGTCAAACTGTTTCGTCAGGGCCTGCCCGCGCTGAACTCGCCTATGCTCCCCCTGCCGCATCTGCCCGCCGCCCTCGTCGTTCCCGTCGAGCAGACTGGCTGGGTGGCGCTGGCGCTCGGCGTCACGCTGCTCTCCTGGCTCTTCTCGCGCCGCCTCGCCGGACGTGGCGGGCTGCTTTAATCCTGCAGCTTTTCGATCTCGTCCAGGTCGAAGCGGCTCTGGCTGCCGGGAAGGTCAAATGCGCGCGATTCCACCGGCTCCGGCCGCCCGTCCACGTACCGGTACTTCGGCCCGTCCGGGTCAATGAGCAGAATGGTCCGGATACCCATGCGTTCATATTTCCCGCACTTGGTCATCACGCGCCTGATTGCGTCGGACGGCGAGAGGATCTCGAAGACGGCGACCGGCGGATGGGTGACGATCTGCTCGATGGGCTGGTTGCGGTCCAGTAGCGTCACATTGGGAACCAGAAAGCAATCGGGCGCTACCTGTACGCGCAATGAAGGCCGCACGCGAATCCGACCGGCCTTTGCCTGTTGATCAAACCAAAAACATATCGCTCCTTGCCAGACAGAGTGATCGTAATCTCCCGCAGGCCGCTCCTTGATCTCGCCATCGTCGTATTCGGCGTCGGGCTCGAAGGAGCTGCGCAGGTATTCTTTAACGGTTACGTAGGATGTCGCGGCTGCCATGGCCCCTCCCTTGTAACTCATCTTACTTACCAACCTGTTGAATTGAGGATTGCGGTTATGGAGCAAGCTGAAACCGGGGAGTCGGTAGAATGCGTCAAAAGGAGAGGAGGGAAAGATTTCATATGAGGCGTTGGTTTCTGTTGCTCGGAATCACTCTGTTGCCTGGGGCGATAGCGCAACTCGCCGCTTCGCAATCTTCTCTTCTCGCCGCCCAGCCATCCCCCGCGCAAGCCGCCGCGACGCCCCGTCTCCCGCGCCTTGCCCGGCATCCCGTTGTTGCGCTCACTTTTGACGATCTGCCCTCTGCGGGTGCTTTGCCGGCCGGTGATCATCGCGCCAGGATCGCCACAACGCTGACATCCGAGCTGAAGGCCAGCCACCTGGAAGGCACATACGGCTTTGTGAATGCCGTCCATCTGGAGAACGATCCCGACGCCCAGCAGGCCCTGCGCATCTGGATCGATGCGGGCATGAACATCGGCAATCACACTTGGTCGCACCCCTCGCTGACGGAGAACACCGCCGAGGCCTACGAGAGCGAGATCGCCCATGGAGAACCGGCGCTGGCCCAGTATGCCGAAGCGCGCGACTGGCACTGGTTTCGCTATCCCTATCTCGCAGAGGGCGAGACGCTGGAGAAGCGCAATGCTGTCCGGGCTTGGCTGAACGCTCATGGCTACCGTGTGGCCCAGGTCACGCTCAGCTTTGACGACTACGCATGGAACGACGCCTACGGGCGCTGCCTGGCCAAGCAGGACGCCGCGGCTATTGCGTGGCTCCGCCAAAGCTATCTGGAGGGCGCGGCCGAGTACATTCAGCTGGGCCGCCGGGAGTCGGCCATCGCCTTTCAGCGCGAGGGACGCCACGAGATTCCCCACGTGATGTTGCTGCACGCCATGGCCTTCACCACGCTCATGCTTCCCGACCTCATCGAACTGCTGCGCAATGAGGGCTTCCGCTTTGCGCAACTCCCAAAGGTCGAGCAGGATTCCGCATACGCCCAGAACCCCGATGCCGCGCTCCCCTACGGCACTACTCTTCCCGGCCAGTACATGGATTCACGCCACCTGACCTATCCGCCCTTCAATCCCCACCCGAATGAGAAGTTGCAGAGCCTTTGCCGGTAAGCCGGAAACAGGCTAGTCTTACTCCTGACCATAGTCAGATGACCATGGTCAGGAGTATACTGATACTGCCAGGAGGTGACCGATGAGAACGATGGCGGCAGGCGAGTTCAAGGCCAAGTGCCTTGGGGTAATGGCCGAAGTGAATTCCACCGGCAAGCCCGTGCTAGTCACCAAGCGAGGCAAGCCGTTCGCTCGGGTTTTGCCCGTGGAGGAGCAGACGCCGAAAGAAAGCCCGGAGGCGATCTTCGGTTGCTTGCGGCATATGGCAACGATTACAGGAGATGTTGAGTCATCGATGTTCACGGACGAAGAATGGGAGCGGATGTTCAACGAAAAATGGGATCGATTTGAACAGGGTGGAGCCGAGTGATTTTGCTTGATACTCATGCGATTCTCTGGTTGTTGATAAGCCCAGACCAATTGTCGAGGAGGGCGCGCGAGAGTATTCTTCAAGCTCGGATGGAAGGAGAACGGATAGCCTGTTCTCCGATTTCGTTCTATGAAATAGCCTATTCTTCATTCCGAGAAAGGCTGGAGTTGTACGCCTCGCGCGAGGATTTCATCGCTGCCGCGCAGGCAAGGATCGAATTGGTTCCCATCAGCGCACAAATCGCAATTTGCGCGGGAGAACTCCCGGTTCCGTTTCATGGCGATCCCATGGACCAGATCATCACCGCAACGGCAATCGTGATGGACTGCACGCTGATCACCAAAGACGAGAAGATCCGCGAAGCCAACCTATGCAAGGTGGTCTGGTAGCCGCTTATCGCAGCCTCTCCCGCACCTCGGTGCGCACCAGGTAAAGGAAGAAAACCAGATTCAACAGCCCCTGGACCAGCGCTGGCAGTTCGTGCAGCCTGGAGAATATCCATAGGTCGTAGACAGTCAGCAGGAAGACCGCCCCCAGGGCCATCGCCCAGGCCCAGCGCAGCAGCAACAGCAGTCCGGCGCTGGCAGCGATGAACCCAGCCGCTAGGATCAGAAACAGCGGCGGATAGTGGCGCCCGGACACGCCCAAAATCACCACTCCGGCCAGCGCCAGCAGGTAGAGGCTGATGGCTGCCAGGCCCGGCAGCGGCAGCCTCTCCGCGATTTTGCTCTTTTCGTTATCAGTTGGGAGTGTCATAGCGTGCGCAAATAGGCCAGCATATCGCTCAGTTGAGCGTCATCAAGCGGTGTGGCGGGCATCTCCAGCCGCCCGTGCAGGATGACTTGCGTAAGCCGCTCGTCGGTGGGCGGCGCGCCCGAGGGCATGGACTTGACCTTGGTGAGCGCCTGCAACCCAGGTCCGTGCAGGCCATGCGTGGTGGTGGGGTAGTGGCAGCGGGCGCATTTCAGTTGGTAAAGCTGCGCACCCCGCGCTTCTTCCGGCGTCCACAGCGCCGCCGGCTTGGAGGGCGGCAGCGAACGGCAGCCGGCTAACGCCGCTGTCAGCACTACAGCGAGAGCCAGTGCGGGAGTCGGCACAGCAAGGGAGACAGCCGTCAATGAGAGGAAGGAACGCGTGCACATTTGACTTTGATGATACAGCGTCAGTTAGCCGCGGCGATGGCTTCGGCGATGCGGCCGATGGCCTGGACCTCGGCATTACTCCTGAGCGTACCATCGATATGAGAATGTCATTTCCAGGATTGAGGCTTGAAGGAATGGAAGCAATCAGCCGCAATGCGATGCCTTGGCAACTGCGTACCCGCATTTTGGAGCTGGGCCGCCGCACACTGGTGATGGGCATCGTCAACATCACGCCCGACTCCTTCAGCGACGGCGGAGCATTTCTTGATCCGGAAGCTGCCGTGGCGCATGCGCTTCAGTTGTTGGAGGAGGGAGCGGATATTCTCGACCTGGGAGCGGAGAGTACGCGGCCGGGCTCGCGGGCGGGTAGTCCAGGCGGTCCTGCCGGCTCCATGTGGGGTCCGGCGATCAGCGCGGACGAGGAGCAGGCGCGGCTGCTGCCGGTGCTGGAAGGAATACTCAAGGCGCGGCCGGATGCGTTGGTCTCGGTGGATACCTACAAGGCGGCGACGGCGCGTACGGCTCTCCAAGCGGGTGCGGAGATCATCAACGATGTCAGCGGCTTTTCCTGGGATGCGGAGATGGCCTCGGTCTGCGCGGAATTCAAGGCAGGCGTGATCCTGATGCACACGCGCGGACGGCCGGAGGAATGGCGCGCGCAGCCGCAGCTAGCGCCCGATGAACTGCTAGCCACGGTGCGGGCGGGGCTGGTGGCGAGCCTTGCAGCAGCGGCGGCGGCGGGGATTCCGCCCCACGCCGTGGTGCTCGACCCCGGCTATGGCTTCGGCAAGCGTTTCGAGGAGAACTACGCTCTGCTTGCCCGCCAGCAGGAGTTGCTTTCGCTGGGCCGTCCGCTGCTGGCCGGGGTTTCGCGCAAGTCCTTTCTGGGCCGGACGCTGGCGCCGCTTTATAGCGGAGACGACGCGCCCATCGAGGCGCGCGAGACGGCCAGTGTGGCCGCGCTGGTAGCGGCCATTCTGCATGGCGCGTCCATCGTGCGCGTTCATGCCGTGCGCCCGGCCCTCGAGGCGGCGCGCATCGCCGATGCCGTGCTGGCCGGCGGTCGTGAGCTATGATGGTCTCTTCCGGGTAAGCCTGGATCCCACCCTAGCCGCAAAAAAACAAGAACGCGGCGAGGGTGAGGCGCCCAGACGCTACCAGTTGTGAGAGAGTCTTCAGGAGGCTTTTCATGGTGCAAGGCACACGCGGTGCAACTAAAACCCGCGCCGTTTTATTCGGACGGATACTGGGTTTTTGTGTCTATATTGCGGCGTTTTTCCTGCCCGCCGTCCGGGAGGCTGCCACCCCCGGCGGTGACGCTCCGGACGTCTTCCTGGGCTCGCGCTGTGCCTGGATGACGCTGGTGAATACATTCAGCCATGAGATCTGGCACTCCAAGTACTTTCTGGCGGTACTCAGCGGCTGGATCAATCCGCTTCTCCTGCTCTACCTGTTTCTTCTGCTCTTTCCCACGCTCTTCTGGCCGCGCCGCATTCTGGCCGGAGCGATCGTGGCCTTCATCGCCGCAACATGGGTTCTGTTTGTCCTTGTCCCGCTGGTTCCGCTGATTGGCCACGTCCTGTGGATCGCCGGAATCCTGCTGATTCTCGCCGGAGAAGCGATGAGGCGGCCAGAAGGTATTTAAGCGCGAAACTTTACCGAAGAGGAAAGCAACGGTACAATCGGAGAGGAAAGCCGAAGTAGCTCAGTTGGTAGAGCAGCTGATTCGTAATCAGCAGGTCGTCGGTTCGAGTCCGACTTTCGGCTCCATCTAAGTTCAATGTAAACAGTATCGTAGAGGCCATCTGAGAGAAAAACTCAGATGGCCTTTTTTACTACGGTTCATCTTCTGGTGCATCTTCGAGTTTGTACATGCGCTGTACAAGACATTCCTGCGTTCCCGGTGGAAGAGCCGGCCGCCGCCACAGAGTCCCAAGGTTATAGGCCAGAATGTTGAGCCGCGCGCACCAGCATTGCCGCAAGCGTTCGGCGGGCAACAACTGGCGCACCTTCACCAGTTCGCCCTTGGTTGGCGGCTTAGAAGCCCCGACGGTTGCGATTGCCCGTCAGCAGCAGTCTGTCGCCGGGAGCCGCCTCAATCGGGTCCGTAACCCATTTCTCTGGCCGAACGCGGTTTGACAGAAGAGATTCTTTGCAGCAAGAGCAAGATCGGCTTCTGGCGGAGAGAGTTACTGGGCGGGCGGACCCTGTTTCTGCTGCTGGGCCTCAAGACGCTGCACGATCTCCCGCTCGCGCTCTCCGTCCTCAGGACGGTGGAGCTTGTAGTAGAGAGAGGCGAGCTGGATGTGCGGGTCGAGCCAGTCGGGGTCCTGCTTCTCCAACAGCTCGATTGCGGCGACGGCCTCGGCATAATGGCCGGTCATGCCGTTGAGCACGGCCATCTGGTACTGCGCCTGCGGTACGTCGGGATGCAACTGCAGGGCCAGCTCCAGCAGGGGACGGGCGCCGTCAAGGTCGCGCTGCTTCATGCGCATGGTTCCGAGATAAAGATTGGCGGCAAAGTCACGCGGATCCTGGCGCAAGGCGACTTCGAAGACGGTTTTGGCGGCCTCGGTGTCGCCCAGGGCGTCGCGTGCCTGGCCCGCCATCGAGTTCAGGCCGGGCAGGGAGGGATTGATGGCGAGCGCGGCGTCGAGGTCGGCGCGGGCTTGGCGGAATTCGCGGCGGTGCAGCCGCGTGGTGCCGGCGATGACCCAGGCATCCAGGGCGTTGGTCGCCTGGGCGGTCTTCTCTATGCGCGGCAGGCCTTCGTCTTCGCGTTTGGAGGCGATCAGGGCTTCGGCCAGCACAAATTCGAAGTCCAGATTGTTTTCATTCCCCGGCTCGAGGAGCGCGAGCAGATCGGCGGCGGCGGCGGGCTGGTTGAGCCTGATCTCTGAGTAGCCCAGCAGCATGGCGGCGTTCAGATCCTTGGGGCGTGCGGCGCGGACCTTCTTGAACTGCTCGGCGGCATTCCGCCAGTCGCCCTTTTTGTAGTAGGCCAGGGCGAGGTTCATGCGGATGTCGGTCTGGCCGGGCAGGGCGGCCAAGAGGCGCAGGTTTTCCTCGATGGCGGCGTCGTACTGCCCGCTGGCGGCCAGGGCGGCGGCCAGATTCGCACGGGCCTCGACCGATTCGGGGCGGAGAGCCAGGACCTTGCGGTAGTCTTCAATGGCGCCGCGCAGGTTTCCCTGGCGCTGTGCGGTGAGGCCCTCCCGCATGAAATCGTCGGCCGTGGCGGGGACCGGCGCCTGGCCGGCGGCATGGGCGAGGCAGAAGAGGAGAAGCAAGGCGGCCAGGGTACGCATACGCCTAGGATAATACAAGACTTCCCGGCGAAGCTGGCGGGTTGCCGGAAGATCAATTAGAATCGGCTCGAACGGGGCAGTTCGAACAATACAAGCTTTTTCTGCTGTTTTTTCTGGGAGGCGGTGTTTCAGCAATGAAGATGAGCGCGCGCGCGGCGTGCTGGCTGGCGTTGGCGGCAACACTTGCGATGGGGCCGGCGAACCTGCGCGGACAGAAGGATGTTGGCGATCCGCAGAAGTCCGAGTCCCCGATTCGCTTTGAGTTGAAGACGCTTCCGTTCCAGCTGGATAGCGACGAGAGCCAATCGCGCAACGCCCCGGAGACGATGGCCGGGGGCGTGGCCGTCTTCGACTACGACGGCGATGGGCGGCCGGACATCTTTTTTACCAACGGCGCCGACCTGGCGACCATGAAAAAAAACGGCGAGAAGCAATGGGACCGGCTCTATCACAACAACGGAGACGGCACCTTTACCGATGTGACCGTCAAGGCCGGCCTGCAGGGCACAGGCTTTGATGTCGGCGTCGCGGTGGGCGATTACGACAACGACGGCCACCCGGACCTGTTTGTCACCGGAGTACGCGGAAATCACCTTTACCACAATAATGGGGACGGCACCTTCACGGATGTGACCCATAAGGCCGGCTTGGATAAATGGAACGATCCGGAGTACGGGCCGCTGTGGGCCGTAGCCGCGGCCTGGGTAGACGTAAACAACGATGGTCTGCTCGACCTGTTTGTGGTCAATTATCTGCAATGGACCTACGACACGAAGCCGCTGTGCGTCATCGACGGAACCCCGGAGTACTGCCACCCGCGTTTCTACAAGGGCCTTCCCGACCAGCTCTTCCTGAACCAGGGCGATGGCACCTTCAAGGATGTCTCCAGGGAATGGGGGATCCGCGACCACGTTGGCAAGGGAATGGGCGTGGGGATGGCCGACTTCGATCTGGATGGCAAGCAGGACTTGTTCGTCACCAATGACTCCGAGTACAACTTCTTCTTCCACAACCTGGGGAACAAGTTCGAGGAGATTGCCTTCGAGACAAATACCGCGCTGGCGGAAGAGGGCGCGTTCATCTCTGGCATGGGGGTGGATTTCCGGGACATCAACAACGACGGCTACCCGGATATTGCCTATGTCGCTCTGAACCGGCAGACATTCCCGATTCTGCTGAATACAGGCAAGGGCGATTTCCGGGAAGTGACCTCGCCGAGCAAGATGGGCGCCTACAGCATGAATATGGCGGGCTTTGGCCCGGCGCTCTACGACTTTGACAACGACGGGTGGAAGGATCTGTTCGTCTCGCGCGGGCACGTTTCCGCGACACGGCCGCCCAGCGCGGCGGTCAAGCAGCCAAATACGGTCTTTCGCAACCTGGGCGCCAGCGGCCAATGGCAGCCGCTGACCGAAGAGGCGGGATTCACTGAGGCGACGGCGGCCCGGCACCGGGGCTGCGCCCTGGGAGATTTTGACGGGAACGGCCTCATCGATATCGCAGTCAGCTCAATGGACCACCCGGCAGAGCTATGGATGAACCGGAGTCCGCACCCTGGCCACTGGCTGGGGGTGGCGCTTGAGGGAGTCAAGAGCAATCGGGACGGGATTGGGGCTCTGGTGAAGGTGACCACCAAATCCGGCACGCAGTACAACCACCAGACGTCGAGCGTCTGCTATGCGTCGTCGAGCCTGGGGCCGGTACACTTCGGACTGGGCAAGGAATCGATTGCCGGCGAGATTGAGATCCGCTGGCCCAGCGGCATTGTGCAGAAGCTGGAAGATGTGAAGGCCGACCGGATTATCCATGTGAAAGAGGCGGTTCCACATTCTGATGCCGGCAAAAAATAAGAGGAGAAGAGATGAAGTGGTCAATCGTCGCCGCAAAACGGATTCTGCTGATGGTTGTGGCCGGTGCGTCGGCCGCGGGCTGCATGGCGGCCTGGTCTCAGTACGTCGAGCCGTCCAAGGAGCCGGAGTATATGCGGGCGCCATCGATGTTCGCTTCCCTGACGGAGGCTCCGCAATTTCTGGTCATCGACCGGCCGGTTAAAGGCACCATCTATCCGCCGGAGATTACCGCGCCCCAGTTTGCCTGGCGGGACGGCAACTCGGCGTCGAAGGTTTGGCGGATTGAAATTGAATTTGCCGGGCACGGGCATCCGCTCCGGGTCTGGTCAAACGGAGAAAAGATGACGGTTGGAGAGCTGGACACGCAGTTGCAGGGCTACGTGCAGCCCACGCTGACGGCCGAGGAGCTGATGATGCACACCTGGCGGCCGGACGAGAAGACCTGGGCGGAGATCAAGAAGCGCTCGGCCGGGGGGCCAGCAACGGTAACGATCGCCGGCTTTGCCAGCCAGCAGGATTCCAAGCCGCTCTCCAGCGCGCTGAGCACATTCGAGACATCGAAGGATGCGGTGGGCGTGCCGATCTTCTATCGCGACGTGCCGCTGATTCCGCCCTCCCCGGAGGAGGGACAGCGCGGAGTGATCAAGCCGCTGCCCGATTCGGTTCTGCCCAAGATCCGCTGGGAGCTGCGCTATATCAACGAGACCAAGAGCCGGCTGATGATGACCAACCTGCCGACCTGCGCCAACTGCCACTCCTTCTCACGCGATGGCAAGGTGATGGGCATTGACGTCGACGGGCCGGCAAACGACAAGGGACTGTATGCGCTGCTGCCGTTGAAGAAGGTCAGCACGATCTCAAACGAGTATCTGGTCCGGTGGAGCGCATTTTCCGAGACCCACGCGCAGAAACGCTTCGGCTTCATGAGCCAGGTCTCGCCGGACGGCAAGTACGTGGTGAACTCCATCGATGTGCCGTATGCGCACGGGGTCCGGGTGATGGACCGGCTCTATAACGGCTTTTACGCCTTCTATGGCTTCGGACAGGTCTTCTACCAGACGCGTGGCGTGCTGGCATGGTACAGCAAGGAGACCGGCAAACTCCAGCCTCTTCCAGGCGCGGACGATCCGAATTACGTTCAGACCGCGGCATTCTGGAGTCCGGACGGGAAGTACCTGGTCTATTCGCGGGCCGCGGCGCGAGATCCCTACCCGCCGGGCGGACAAAGGGCTACCTACGCCAACGACCCGAACGAGACTCAGATCCAGTACGACTTGTACCGGATTCCATTCAATGACGGGAAGGGCGGCACACCGGAGCGGATTGTGGGCGCCAGCGAGAATGGGATGAGCAACAACTTTCCCAAGGTCTCGCCGGACGGCAAGTGGATCGTCTATGTGCGTTGCAAGAACGGACTGCTGATGCGGCCTGACAGCAAGCTGTACATTGTGCCCTTTGCCGGCGGCGAGGCGCGGCCTCTGGAATCGAATCTGCCGGTGATGAACTCCTGGCATAGCTGGTCGCCGAACGGGAGATGGCTGGTCTTCTCGTCGAAGAGTCCGTCGTTTTACACGCGCCTCTATCTGACCCATATCGATGAGGAGGGACACGCCAGCCCGCCGGTGTTGATCGAGAATGCGACGGCGGCCAACCGGGCGGTCAACATTCCGGAGTTTCTCAACATCGGGCCGGACCAGTTGGACCGCATCGAGACGCCCGTGATTGATTTCTATCGCGAGTTTGACGCCGCGGAACAGTTGCAGGAGGAGCACAAGTACGTTGAGGCCATCCCGGCCTGGCAGATTGCCGCGGCCAAGGACCCGACCGACGCCCGCCCGCTGAACAACATGGGCGTCGCACTGGATGCTTCGGGACGGACCACGGAGGCGATCGAGGTCTACGAGAAGTCGCTGGCAATCAATCAGGACAGCTCCCAGACGCAGAACAACTTGGGCAGCGCGCTGGCCGAGTCGGGCAGGCTCGAAGAAGCGCTGCGGCACATTCGCCGGGCGGTGGAGCTGGACGCCGACAACGGCTCGGCGCATGTGAACATGGGCCATATTCTGCTGCAGATGGGGGGACATGGCGATGAGGCGGTCGCCGAACTGAAGAAAGGCATCGAGCTGTCGCCCGGCTCGCCGGACGGGTACAACGTCTACGGTGTCTACCTGGCGCGCGGGGGCCAGCTGGAGGAGGCGATCGCCCTGATGCAGAAGGCCGTCGAGCTCTCCCCGCGCTCGGCCGAGTTCCGCTACAACCTGGGCCGGGCTCTGGCGGCCGCGGGACGCTTCCCCGAAGCGCTGCCCCACTTCGAGGCCGCAGCGGAGATTACCGGGCACAAGGACCCTGGAACCATGCAGATGCTGGCGGCCATGTGCTTCGAGACGGGAGACGTTCAGCGTGCAATCGCCACGGCGCAAGAGGCGCTGCGGCTGGCCACGGAGCAGAACGACGGCCAAATGGCGGAGACGCTGCGCAAGGATCTGTCCCGCTACCAGGCTCAGGGCGGACAGCCGCGGTAGCGATCTACCGGGCGGCCAATTCATTTCCCCAGGGGAGTACCGAAGGGTATTCCTGACAGGATCGCCGCCCAGGGATCCCAACTCCGCTCGCAATAGCACCTCGGAGGTAAGGACAGTTCGCGGCCGGGATAAGGCAAGTGGGCATCTCGAGGTAACTGTAGCGTGACTAAACAGGTTACTTGCTAACCGTTTGACTCAACCTTTTGGACGATGTGCGGATAGCGATAAAATGCTTGACATTTCTAGGTTTGCGGAATTATCGTGGATGCGCGTGAAAATTTCTATGTCCTCGTGTCTTTGTAAACGTTTTCGCAGTTTTTTACGGCGTTAGGCGTCCACTGAGACGGCGCTGCCCGGCTTCAGACGAACGGATACTGGCAGAGTTTTAAGAGAACAAGAAGCGGTCACGAATTTCAATCAGGAGGCAGTAAATTGAACGCAAACATGGGAACAGCAAGATGCTGGTTCCGCGGCGTCCAGTTCAGAATCGGTTGTATAGCGGCTGTCATGGCCGTGATTCTGTTCGGGCTTCAGGGGATTCCCGCATCGGCACAGCAATTGACCGGCACCTTGAGCGGTATCGTCTCTGACCAAACCGGAGCGAGGATTCCAAGCGCCAAGGTCGAAATCAAAAATGAAGCCACTGGCGAAATTCGCGTTACAGTGAGCGACAAAGAGGGCTATTTCAACATTACGGCTGTTCAGCCGGCCACCTATACGCTCTTTGCTTCGGCCACTGGTTTCAACACGTGGGAAGGCAAAGGCATCGTGATGGGCTTGGGCGACCAGAGGTCGATTCCCAACATCATGCTGAAGGTTGCCGCCACTGGCGTGGAAGCTATTACCATTGTTTCCGGCGAAGACGTGGTGGTTCCGGTCGATACGTCCGAAGTCAGCACGACGCTGAACGAGACGGTCATTAACGATTTTCCGCTGAGCGGCCGTGACGCCGGCGAACTGATGAAGATCATGCCGGGCTTTGGCCGCAACAACGGCCTCAGCCAGTCAGCGGCCTTCAACGCGACCAGCGCGGTGAGCAGCAACAGCGGTCCGGCGGGCGATTACTCGGCCAACGGCACCCAGCCCAACGGCTCGATGTCCTATATGCTGGACGGTTCGAACCTTCTCGATCCGGGCAACATGGGAACGCAGATCGCCAACATCAACCAGGACATGGTCTCGGAAGTCAAGGTTCTGACCTCGTCCTATTCGGCCGAATATGCCAAAGGCCCGGTGGTCTTCGAGGCCTTCAGCAAAACCGGCAGTGCGCACTTTCACGGCGAAGGCTATATGTATGCCCGTAACAGCCAGATGAACTCCTGGGACTGGTACACCAAGGAGACGTACCTGGCAGCGGGCGGCGGTTCGGCACTTGCGGCAAGCCTGCGTCCCGCCGAGAGCTATTACTACTATGGCGGCAACATTGGCGGCCCGCTCATTCTGCCTCACTTCAAGTTCAACAAGGGCCGCGATAAGCTGTTCTTCTGGGTCGGTTACGAGTACATGGACCAGCACCCGGCAGCTGCTCCGGTGGCGATGAACGTTCCCACCGTGGCCCAGTTGGCGGGCGACTTCAGCGAAACCAACGTCCCCGGCGGTAGCGGCGCGATTAACAGCTCGGGCAACTCCTACGCCTACGACGGCATGTATAACAGCCCTGACCCGGCCGGAAATAAGTCGCTTCGTCCGAACTATTGGGATCCAATGATCAAGGGCCTGATCGCCGAAGGCGCGTATCCGACGCCCAACGTTGTTCCGAGTTCGATTAACTCCTGGAACAACTACATCTACGCTTCCTCGAACCCGCAGAACCGCTGGGAAGTTACGGGCAAGGTCTCGTATGATTTCAGCGAAAACAGCAAGCTGAATGTCTCCTACACGCGTCAGGTTGAGACGGATCCTCATCCGCTCTCGATCTGGTGGGCTCCACAGTGGACGGTGCCGTATCCTTCGCCGGTTACCGGGTCTGAAGTCGGCAACTTCATCATGGGCAACTTCACCCACGTTTTCACCCCGACGACAACCAACGAATTGGTCTTCAACTATTCGCGCTGGATCAATGCCAGCACACTGGATGATCCGGCGAAGGTTGACCGTACGGCTTTGAATTTCTCCGTGGGTTCCATCTTCTCCCACTCACCGGTGCAAACGCAGATTCCGAACGTCGAAGGTCCGTGGGGCGGCGCTCTCTCCAACATCTCCGAGGAGGATTTCAACGACGGCTTCGACAGCGGCAAGGGCTTCGGCGGCGTCAAGCTGGGCTATGCGGTCTACGACAACTTCACCAAGAACGTGGGCACGCACTCTTTCAAGGTTGGCGCCTATTGGGACGTTGAAGGCAACCAGCAGTCGGGCGGCAACGCGAACAACGGCACCTACAATTTGGGTTGGGGCGCCAATGGGACGGGCAACCTGGTGGCCGATATGCTGACAGGCCGTATCGGCAGCTACGCGGAATCAAGCGCCGATCCGACTACACAAGTGAGCTTCCATCAGTGGTCGCTTTACGCGCAGGATTCGTGGAAGGCCAACAAGCAGCTCACGCTGAACTACGGCATCCGCGCCGACCACGAAGGTCAGTGGTCTGGCGGCCAGGAGAACGGTAACTTCTGGTTCGCCAGCAGCGGCAATCACGATGTCGGCTTCCAGGTCTGGAATATGGCCACCTTCGTCAACGCGGCACCGGGCAAGGCGCCGGGCAACACCGGCCTGGAGTGGAACGCCATCGACTCGAAGATTCCGCTCTCCGGTTTCCCCTCGAAGTTCCTCACCTACAACCCGCGCGTTGGATTTGCGTATGACATCATGGGCGACGGCAAGACCGTGCTTCGCGGCGGCTACTCCGTCTTCCAGTACCAGATCAGCACGCAGGCCAACAACGCCTGGGGCGGACCTCAGGGAGCGTTCTCTTACACGGCGAACAATGTGGGTTATGTGAATAACGTGCAGCTGGGCTACGCCGGCATCTCCACCGTGACGCCTCCGGGCGGCTCGACGCAGAACGGCTCCTCGGTCTACGCCATGCAGCAGGGCGACAACAAGAACCCCTACACCTCGGACTGGAACATCACGATCTCGCGTTCGCTGCCATGGCGCTCGGTCTTCGAGGTTTCCTACGTGGGCAACGAGAGCAGGAACCTCTACCAAGACGGTTCCAACAGCAGTATCGGCGACATGAACCTGATCACCCCCGGTTCGGTCTTCCTGCCCGACCCGCTCAATGGAAAAATTGAGTCTCCTGCCGGGCCGGCTTGCACCACCAACAGCACCACAGCGGCCAACGCGGCTTCGAACAGCGTCTATTGCACGACCAATACCGCTGCCTACGCCAACATATCCTGGAACAACTGGGATTGGTCGCCGTACCAGACGTACCAGCACATGTACGTGATGACTCACTCCGGTTACGCGAACTATAACGCTTTGCAGGCCAACTGGCAGAAGCAGTCCGGCCCGGTGCTGTGGGTGGCGAACTACACCTTCAGCAAGGTGATGGGCATCTGGGACTACATGACCAGCAACGGAAGCGGCAGCGGTCCGAACGTGGATACCTTCAACCTGAAGGACAACTACGGCCCGCTGGCCTATGACCACTCCCAAATCGTCAACCTGTCGTACATCTGGAATATGCCGAACTTTCTCAAAAACGCCCCGCTGGCTGTGCGCGAGGTTGTGAACGGATGGCAGATCTCCGGATACACCTCTCTCCAGAGCGGTGTTCCAATGCAGCCAAACTCGAACGGCAACTTTAATGCGACCTTCCCGGGGAGCCTGTCGGTGCCTTACAACGACACACCGCAGGCGCCGGATAACAGCATTCTGCTTCCGAACGGACTGCGAGCCACTTCAATCAACACTGCAACCTGGTTCGGCACTGGCTCCCAGCGCATCATTTTGCCTGTGGTCACCTGCGATCCTCGCAAGAACCTGAAGAAGGGTCAGTACTTCAACGACCAATGCTTTGCTCCTCCGTCGTACGGCCAGCAGGGCACTCTGGAGGAGCCGTACATTCACTCTCCAGCCTACTTCGATAGCGATTTGGCGCTCTACAAGAGCTTCCAGATCACTGGCAACCAGAGCTTCCAGCTGCGTATCTCGGCAACGAACTTCCTCAACCATCCGTTGAAGGAGTTCAATGCTTCGGGCGGCTCTGCGGACGACACCCTGAACTTCACTACTGTCCTCCCGTTGAGCGGCACCAACAGCCACACGCTGCAGGCGCTCTCGCAAACCAACACCAACGCTCAAACGAACGGCACCCCGTTGGCCAAGTCCGGCTTCAGGTCGTTGCTGTTCTCAGCCAAGTACTACTTCTAAACCGGACTCTTGTCCGGCCGGCGCGGGCCCGGTTTTCCGGGTCCGCGCCGAAGAAGCCTCTCTTCTCCAAACCGCGGAGAAGGCGATACAATCAGTACAGTCAGCCGAGCGGCGCCTTTACGGCGCCGCTTTGCCATGCGCGGCAGTACGTGCCGGTTGCCGCCCAATGGATAATGCTCCGGCCCAGAACAGCCCATGCAGAGGGCGAGGTCGTTCAACATGAATCTTCTATACTTGATGATCCCTTCATTCCAACGTCGTAAGGTCCGGCGCGCGGCGCGGCTCATGCTGCTTTCTGTCACATTCCTTCTGAGTGGGACGGCCCTGCTTATTGCCCAGAGGAAGACCTCGGTGCAGGTCGATCTCAGCAAAGACAAGGCGATGGTGTATTCGACCTCGATCGGCGTCGGGGCGGATCGCTGGGACGACAAGGCTTACAGCCCGGAGGCGCTGAAGACCCTGCAGGAAGCCGGTTTTACGCTGCTCAGCCTACCCGAAGGAGAGGGCATTGACGCGCTCTATCACTGGTCGTCGGGCAAACTCGTGAATCCCTACAAGAACGACCGAATACCGGCCTTTGCCGACCAGAACAAGTTTCCCGCCGTGGTGCCCGCAATCGACCAGTTGGGAACGGCGCTGGTAACGGTCAACTACGGCACCAACCTGGATGGCTCCGGCGGCGGTGAGCCGGCGGAGGCCGCGGCCTGGGTGGCCTATGCCAACGGCCAGCCCTCCAACACGCAGGTGATCGGCAAGGATTCCAGCGGCAATGACTGGAAGACGGTCGGCTTCTGGGCGGGACTGCGAGCCGCCGCGCCGCTGGCCACCGACGACGGCTATAACCATTTGCGCATCGGCCATCCTGATCCGCTGGGCATCATGCTGTGGGCGATTGGCCAGAATCCGGCTAACAACGGCTTTTATGGCCAGGACCGCACGGCGGGATCGGATGCCGACAATTCCGGCAAGTACGGCGAGCCACCTTCGCCTGAACCGGATCTGCACGCAGGCAAGCCCAACAACTCCAAGGATTACGCGCGCTTTGAGAGCAATCCCAAGATGGGGCCGCAGGCCTACGGCACAGCTGTGGTGGCCTATGCCAAGGCGATGAAGGCCGTCGATCCCACAATTCTGGTGGGCGCATACGTCACGCTGCCTCCGACAGGCAATATCCCTCATCCGTATGGCGCGAAGTGGAATGAAAGCGTTCTGAAGGCGGCCTGCGGCAGCATGGACTTCAGCGCGATTGGCTTCTGGTTTAACCAAGGCGCCGAGCCGGATTTCAACAAATGGATCGACGAGGATGATCTATTGCTTCATTACCGTTTTCTTGGGGATGTGAACAATCACAGTCCAGACAAGAACGAGCTTGAGTACACCTACGGCATGCTTGTGAACGACCTGACTGACAAGTACAAGAAGTTCTGTCCGGCCGGACATTTTCCTCCGCTGGCCATTACGGGGATCGGAACCGATAATTGGCTGCCGGCTAAGAACCCGACCGCCATGGGCATCTTTGCAGCTGATTCAGTGGCAGAACTGCTGGAGTTGGGCGTCTATACCGTGATCTGGGGTCCAGAACATAACCCCAAGGGCGCTCTATACACCGCGATCATGGACAGCCAAGGCAAGACCGGCCCGGTCTATGAAGGACTCAAGATGCTGCACACCGCGGCGGGGCCAGGCGATACCTTTGTGCAGGCGAACTCCGCGGTCCGTGAGCTGGCTGTTTATGCGGTCAAGCGCCGCGATGGAGGCATGGCGATGGTTTTCCTCAACAAGAACCCGGAGCATACCATCACAACGTCGGTCTCAATCAGCGGTTACAACTTTGCCGGCAAGGGCGTCCGTTACGATTGGAATATGGAAACGGTATTGGCCGGCAAGGGCGTGACCCAGGCTCCGATTGAGAATCTGGGCGCGAACTTTACCATCGACGTACCTCGCTACGGAATCACTGTGGTTGTGATTCCCGCGAAGTAGCAGCAGACAGCGTGCCGCCGGAGAGCAGGTCTCCGGCGGGCCGCACCGATTCCGTCTTTGTTCGTCGAGGAGTAATCCGCTCAGATGGCTGTGCATAGAGTGTGGTTGAAGGCATTGTGTGGGCTGGCGGCGGTGCTGGCGTCCCCGACGACATACGGAGAAGCGGCGCGGAAACCCGCGCCCTGTCAGGGCCCGCCGGCCCTCGAAGACAGATTGCAGGCCCAGCACGATGAGCGGTCCTATGTGGAACTGGGCAACTGGTTTGGCGACCATCATCAATTCAGTTGCGCGGAACAGGTCTATGGCAGCGGCCTGAAACACTATGCGCAATCCGCGCCGCTGAACTACCTGATCGGGCTGGTCCTGTATTCCGAGGGCAAATATGAAGCGGCCCTGGAGCCGCTGTTGCTCTCTGTGAAGCTGGATGGGAAAGAGATTAAACCTTATCTGCTGCTGGGCGAAGCGCTGAGCCGGTTGGGACGGGTTCCGGATGCGGCCCAGGCCTGGCAGGCAGCCCTGCGGATTGACCCCCATGAGAAGATTGCGCTGGACGGCATGGCCAAGGCGCTGATCTCGATCCATGCCTACGACGAAGTGATCACGCTGCTTACCCCGGAAGCCACGGATGAGAATCTGAGCCTAGATCTGGGCGTCTCCCTGGGAGGAGCCGGCCAACTGGATGAAGCTGCGCGCGTGCTGGGCGACGCTATCAAGAAGTATCCCGACTCGGCCCGCCTGGTCGATGCTCTGGTCACCATCTACGTGCATCAGCTTCGCTATCACGAGGCTGTGACGGTCAGCGGCGATTTGGCCAGGCGCAGGCCCGGCGATCTGGAAGCGCAAAGAATCTATCTGCGCGCCCTGCTGCTCGATAGCAACCAGGAGATTTCCCTTCCGCTGGCGCACAAGCTGGTGCAGCGCGCTCCGCGCGACTCCGATATTCTCTTCCTCTGCGGCGCGGCGGAGCGGCAGGCCGGCGATTTTCAGAATGCGCGCAAGCACCTGGAAGCGGCTGCCGCGATCAATCCCAAGCACTTCAATACGCACTTCGATCTGGGCGCGGTGCTGGCGGAGATGCATGAGTGGGGCGAAGCCGAAAAGCAATTCAAGCTGGCCATCGAACTGGGAGACACGGAGCCAGAAGCGCGCTTTCAACTCTCCCAGGCGCTGCGCAAGCAGGGCAAGACCGAAGAGGCCGCGGAGCAGTTGCAGATCTACCAAGCCAAGGTGAAGCAGAAATCGGACAATACGCTGGCTATGCAGAAGACGACACAGGCCGACGAAGCTGCCGCCAAGGGCGATAAGAAGCAGGCCGCGGCGCTGTATCGCGAAGCCAGCGACACGCTGCCCAAGGAAGCCAAGCTCGCCTACCGCTGGGCGATGGTTCTGGACAGCCTGGAAGATTATTCGACCGAGCGGCTCGCCTTGGAGCGGGCCGTCGAGGACGATCCCGCCTCTGCCCTGGCGCATAACCAGCTTGGCTATGTCTATTCGAAGCTGGACGAGACTGCGCTGGCCGAAGAGCAGTTCCGTCAGGCGGTCAAGGCGGCGCCCAAATACATGCCGGCCTGGATCTCGCTGGCGGCAAGCCTGGCCATGCAGTCGAAGTACCCCGAAGCGCGCCAGGCAA